>JAFLSF010000098.1 GCA_022511045.1 Prevotella sp. | reverse complement strand
ACTGTATTCAGTGTAACCAGTGTGCCTACATCTGTCCTCACGCTGCCATCCGTCCGTTCGTACTGACCGATGAGGAGTTGGCTCAGTTCGATGGACTTGAGACACTTGAGATGAAGGCTCCTGCTGCTATGAAGGGTATGCATTTCGTCATTGAGCCTTCAGTACTTGACTGTCTCGGTTGCGGTAACTGTGCAGACATCTGCCCAGGTCATCCGAAGTTAGGCAAGGCTCTGACAATGGTTCCATTCAATCCCGATGCTGCTGATATGAAGAAGTTAGCTACCGATTGGGACAAGCTGGTGAAGGTACCCTCTAAGCAGGCTCTCGTTGACATTAAGAGTAATGTGAAGAACTCTCAGTTCGCTCAGCCGCTCTTTGAATTCTCTGGCGCTTGTTCTGGTTGTGGTGAGACTCCGTATGTGAAGCTCATCTCTCAACTGTTCGGCGACCGCCAGATGATTGCCAATGCTACTGGTTGCTCGTCTATCTATTCTGCTTCTATTCCTTCTACCCCATACACAAAGAACGAGAAGGGACAAGGTCCTGCATTCAACAACTCTCTCTTCGAGGACTTCTGCGAATTCGGTCTTGGTATGGCTCTCGGTAACAAGAAGATGAAGGAACGCGTAGCCAAGCTGTTGCAAGAAGCTTGCGACAACTGCGACGTTACGCCAGCTTACAAGGAACTCGCTGCCGAATGGATTGCCAACTGCGAGGACGCTGACAAGACCAAGGAGATTGCTCCGAAACTGCGCGCCGAAATTGCTGCCTGCGCCGCTAAGGGTTGCGCAATTTGCAAGGAACTACAGACCCTCGACCACTATCTAGTGAAACGTTCACAGTGGATTATCGGTGGCGACGGTGCTTCTTACGACATCGGTTACGGTGGTCTTGACCACGTTATCGCCAGCGGTGAGGACGTTAATATCCTCGTGCTCGATACAGAGGTTTACTCAAACACAGGCGGACAGGCCTCTAAGGCTACACCGCTCGGTGCTATTGCTCAGTTCGCCGCCCAAGGTAAGCGTATCCGCAAGAAGGACCTTGGCATGATTGCCACAACCTATGGATATGTTTACGTCGCTCAGATTGCAATGGGTGCTGACCACGCTCAGACATTAAAGGCAATCCGCGAGGCTGAGGCCTGGCACGGACCTTCTATCGTCATTGCTTATGCTCCATGTATCAATCACGGCTTGAAAGCCAAGGGCGGCATGGGTAAGTCTCAAGCTGAGGAAAAGAAAGCCGTTGAGTGCGGTTACTGGCACCTGTGGCGCTATAACCCCGCTCTGGCTGAGGAAGGCAAGAATCCGTTCTCGCTTGACTCTAAGGAGCCCAACTGGGCTAACTTCCACGACTTCCTCATGGGCGAAGTTCGCTATCTATCTGTCAAGAAGGCTTACCCCAACGAGGCAGAAGAGCTCTTTGCAGAGGCAGAGCGTATGGCTAAGCTCCGCTACAAGACCTATGTCCGCAAGCAGGCAGAGGACTGGAGCGAAGAAGCATAAGGTAACATAAAATGCTAAGGAGTAGGGAGTGGCATTATTCTTCCCCCTACTCTTTTATAGATTTCAAGTGGTACATTTCAAACAGGAATGTGCCACTTACTTTTATCTACACGGATTCGATGTAAAAGGCTCTAAATCATACCTCAGAAACGCGAGTTTGAGCTAACTGCACCACATAAAACAGTTAATAGGCCAGATTTATTCAAAAAAACGTTATAATTATTTGGAAGTATAGCGTATTTTTACTACCTTTGCACCCACAAAACAAAATGGTGCCCGTAGTTCAGTTGGTTAGAGCGTCAGATTGTGGTTCTGAATGTCGTG
>JAFLSF010000097.1 GCA_022511045.1 Prevotella sp. | reverse complement strand
TTCTGCGTCCGTTCCTTGAGGAAGTCCCTCCATCTGTCATGCCACCGGTCCAGGTTCAGGCAGAACCGGTCCTTGCCGGTTCGTGTCATTCCACGTGTCAGTTCAAGCAGCTCACGTGCTGCAGGCAGTTCCGGATTGTTGGTGAGGTATCTGCGTACAATCATCATCTGGTGGAACTGGCACATCTGCACCTTGTATGTGCGTAGTTCGTGCAACAGACCCCGCATGCCGTCACAGACTATTCCATAGATGACGAATCCATTCTCCCTGAGCCATCCAACTCCCTCCACATAGTCGGCAACAGACTCGTGACGGACAAACTTATACCAGAGGATCTTGTTACGGAAAGCATCCTTGATGACCAGCAGGCCAAAATTACGCCCCCAATAAGTCGTGTCCATGTTGATGACCACATCCTTGTGCCTGGAAATGACACGGATATGCCGCATCGTCTTCAGACGACGCCATATTGTGCTCTTGTCCACGCCATAACGGCAGGAAAGCTGGGAAAGGGTCTGCTTGCCTTCAATATATTCACTGACAAGTAACTCATTGTCAATACGGAAACCACCAACGAACTGACGGCCGCAGGACTGACATTTATAGCACTGCTTGCCACGACGGAAACCGTTCTTTACGGTAAAACGGCTGCCACAATAAAAGCAAATTTTTTACCATATTATATTAAATAGGGCAAAGATACTAAATATCAGACAAATACACCGCTTTCATCATTACATTTGCATATTAAACCTCAAATAATTATCGGGGACAAGTTGTATATCGTTCCCAAAAACTTTCCTGTTCCAGAACTAGTTTCACTTTCAAGAAAATTCTTTGCCAAAGGACAGTCAAAGTCAATGTCTTCGAATATGACACTCTCCACCTCAACAACTTCATCGGCATCCTCATCATTAATTGATTGTCGACCGAGCATGAAGTTCGCAGCCTGTACCGTACTTCCGTCCATCGCCAAACCATTCATATATACCTTTGCACGCCCTTTGCCAGCTGCAAGGTCCTTTGGGTCGGTAGTAAGCTTGAGACCTTTGTAGATGCTAAAAGTATAACGAATGAAGTAATCCTGTCCTCCCTCCAGATAGAATACCTGTCCCTCAGCAAGGATGACATCATCTATATAACTACTCAACACATCTCCAATCTCTGTAGCCGGTATCTCTAACTTAACCTCAACACCATCTACTCACATGGTATCTTGAGGATTGGCTCTCTTGAGACTTTGTCCTCTCCCCATACAGTTGTGAGATTTGCCAGCACAGCCATACTAAGCAGAGTCAGGCGTAAAAGATTCTTTTTCATTGCATCATTCATTTCTCGTGCCTATGAACTCCTCGAAATTCAGTGTTAATTGTCTAATTTTTAAGTTTGGAAACAAAAAAAGACATGGGAAGTTTATTTCTCCGCGCCTATCCCTAAGTTCAGGCTCTCGCATTGCCTTTTCGCAAGGATAAGCAACGCAAGCTAGCCCACGCCGAGCAGTATTATATAATATGACACACTCTATCGCTATGCAATGTTATGGTCGGGATATAATACACCCACGTAGATGCTTCTGTTGCGTTACACCTGTGCGAAAATTCAGATTTGCGAGATATGAGCTTACAGATAGTAACGTCCTTTTCCATTTGGCAGGTCCTTACAAATGGTTTTCTCCTGCCTGTGGATTCCAACAATATCTCGACCCGCTCTGCCACCAAAGGACTGGCTTGGTCGGATGCAAAAATAGTTATATTCTGTGATTTAACACCAACAAGCAGTGTTTAAAAAGATGAATGTTAAAATAAAGGAATGTCTTATTTCTCTATCAGGGCAACAGCGTATGCAGCGATACCTTCCTGACGACCAGTGAAGCCGAGCTTCTCAGTAGTAGTAGCCTTGATGGAGATGGCATCGGCATCACAGCCAATAACTTGTGCCATGCACTGCTGCATGGCAGGGATATGGGGATTCATCTTGGGACGCTCGGC
>JAFLSF010000096.1 GCA_022511045.1 Prevotella sp. | reverse complement strand
TCGTTTACGGTAAGCGTTCTACCGGTGGTCGAAACAACACCGGTAAGATGACTGTCCGCTACATGGGCGGCGGTCACAAGAAGAAGTATCGTCTGGTCGACTTCAAGCGAGAGAAAGATGGTGTTCCAGCTGTGGTGAAGACTATCGAGTACGATCCGAACCGTTCGGCTCGTATCGCCCTGCTTTACTATGCTGATGGTGAAAAACGTTATATTATTGCTCCTAACGGACTGGAGGTTGGCGCAACTTTGATGTCTGGCGTAGACGCAGTGCCTGAGGTAGGTAATGCGCTTCCGCTGGCCAACATCCCTGTGGGTACTGTAATTCATAACATTGAGTTACGTCCTGGTCAGGGTGCTCTGCTGGTCCGTTCGGCTGGTAATTTCGCTCAGTTGACCTCTCGCGAGGGTAACTACTGTGTGATTAAGCTCCCTTCTGGCGAGACGCGCAAGGTGCTCTCTGCCTGCAAGGCGACTGTTGGTAGTGTCGGCAACTCCGACCACGCACTTGAGCAGTCTGGTAAGGCTGGTCGCTCGCGCTGGCTGGGTCGTCGCCCCCACAACCGAGGTGTTGTCATGAACCCACACGATCACCCGATGGGTGGTGGTGAAGGCCGTCAGTCTGGTGGACATCCCCGCTCACGCAAGGGCTTGTACGCTAAGGGTCTCAAGACTCGCGCTCCGAAGAAGCAGTCGAATAAGTATATTATTGAAAGAGCAAACAAGAAGTAATCACGAAATTTAAAGAGTGTAAATTATGAGTCGTTCATTAAAAAAAGGCCCGTACATCAACGTATCGCTCGAGAAGAAGATTCTCGCCATGAATGAGAGCGGTAAGAAGAATGTCGTCAAGACTTGGGCCAGAGCTTCAATGATTTCCCCCGATTTCGTGGGACACACCGTTGCAGTTCACAATGGAAACAAGTTCATCCCTGTCTACATTACCGAGAACATGGTAGGACACAAATTGGGCGAGTTCTCACCCACGCGTCGTTTCGGAGGCCATGCTGGTAATAAAAAGTAAGCTCCAGGGAAGATTAAAGATTAAAAAATGAAGAATTAAATATGGGAGCAAGAAAAAGATTAGCTGCAGAGAAAAGAAAGGCAGCCAATAAGACACAGTACTTCGCAAAGCTGAAAGGCTGTCCCTCTTCGCCTCGCAAGATGCGTTATGTCGTCGATATGATTCGCGGCATGGAGGTGAACCGCGCACTGGGTGTGTTGCGCTTCTCCAAGAAGGCTGCCTCAGAGAATGTTGAGAAGCTTCTCCGCTCGGCCATCGCTAACTGGGAGGCTAAGAATGACCGCAAGGCCGAAGACGGCGAATTGTATGTCAGCCGCGTCTTCGTCGATGAGGGTGTAACTATGAAACGTATGAGACCAGCACCTCAGGGTCGTGGCTATCGTATCCGCAAACGTTCGAACCATGTGACTCTGTTTGTTGACGCTAAAACTACTAATGAGTAATAAGGTATGGGACAGAAAGTAAATCCAATTAGCAATCGTCTTGGTATCATCAAGGGTTGGGATTCCAACTGGTTCGGAGGCAAAGACTTCGGAGACAATCTTGTGGAAGACCAGAAAATCCGCAAGTATCTGAACGAACGTTTGGCCAAGGCAAGCATCTCGAAGATTGTCATCGAGCGTACGCTGAAACTGGTTACCATCACCATCTGCACTGCCCGTCCGGGATTGGTCATTGGTAAGGGTGGTCAGGATGTCGACAAACTCAAGGAAGAGTTGAAGAAACTCTACGATAAAGAGATTCAGATAAATATTTTTGAGGTAAAGAGACCCGAGCTCGATGCTACCATTGTAGCTAACAACATCGCTCGCCAGATAGAAGGTAAGATTGCTTACCGCCGTGCTATCAAGATGGCTGTGGCTAATACGATGCGCGCAGGAGCAGAGGGTATCAAGGTGCTGATTTCTGGCCGTTTGAACGGTGCCGAAATCGCACGTAGCGAAATGTATAAGGAAGGACGCACTCCGCTGCATACCTTCCGTGCCGACATTGATTACTGCCAGACAGAGGCTCTCACAAAGGTTGGCCTGCTGGGACTGAAAGTCTGGATTTGTCGTGGTGAAGTTTATGGAAAAGTTGACTTGGCTCCTAACTTCACACAAGAGAAGGGCGCAGCCCGCTCCAACGGTGGTCGTGACAATGGTGGCAGAAGATTCCGCAACAAGAAAAAGTAATTCACCTAAAAGAAGCAATCATGTTACAACCTAAAAGAGTAAGATATAGAAGGCCGCAGGACGGACGTGGCAACAAAGGAAACGCCCATCGCGGTACGCAGTTGGCTTTCGGTTCGTTCGGCATCAAAACACTTGACGCCAAGTGGATTGACAGCCGCCAGATTGAGGCAGCCCGTGTTGCTATCAACCGTTATATGAACCGTGAAGGTCAGGTATGGATTCGCATCTTCCCGGACAAACCTATCACTCGCAAGCCTGCTGACGTGCGAATGGGTAAAGGTAAGGGTGACCCCGCAGGATGGG
>JAFLSF010000095.1 GCA_022511045.1 Prevotella sp. | reverse complement strand
TAATATTGCAGCAAAGGTTATCCCCAATACCTCAGAGAGCGTAGACGAAGTTAAACAGTCCACGTTTCTTTTTCTGTCTCCCTTAAACGACCTTTGGACTATAAAAGTTTAATCTTAAAAACAAAAGAATGATGAAAAAGTATTTAGTTTTATTTGTCGTGCTGGCTATCTCGCAGATGGTGGCAGCGCAAAGTCTTATCGGTACTTGGAAAGCAACTTATGAAGAAGATGGACAGACGCATATGCGCTATCTCGTATTTAGTAAACCAAACAAAGTAGAGGAAACTACTATCGCTAATGTTTTTTATACTTACGATGACCGTCTCGAGTTTGGAAATAGTGCGGGGCAACTTCCATTCTGTCCTTTGGTTGATACGTGGATTGGCACTTACAAGGTAGAGAAGAACCGATGGGGAGAAACGGTTATTTATTTACAGCTGAATGTTCACACTAATACATTGGGAAAAATAGAATATCCTGACGGACTTAGTGAAGAGAGGAAAAAGAAAGCACTAGAGCATGCTCGTTGGAAGGCTGATTTCTTTTTAGGCAATTGGATGACCGATAGCAAGGCAAAAGCAAAAAGAATAAACGTGCAGAGCACATATAATTGTGAATTTATAGATGCAAATACTTTTAAAACTGGTAATAAAACTTTTGAGAGGGAAACCAGCAAATAACTATGTAATATGGATATAATATAACTATCAGACATACATATAAATTAAGGTGTCGCATCCCAGTTGCGACACCTTAATTTATGCGTTCTTGAGAACTTTTTTCGGCAGGCAGAGACCTGCTAAGTATTCGATTCTATCTCCTCCTGCATATCAATGAATTGGCGGTTTTTGTCGTAAAACTCGTATTGCAGGAAAGCTAACTTCTGCGATGGTACGACGTGAACGCCAAATCCGTACTTCAGCCACCATTTTAACTTAATGGACGGGAAGCCTTGATTGATATAGGCGGCCACATAAGGATGGACGTGCAGATAGAACTTGCGGATGCCTATCTTGCGAACCATGCGGTCAATCTTACTCTCGAGCTGGTCAGTAAACAGGATGGACGACTTGATTTTTCCCTTACCAAAGCAGGTAGGGCAGGTTTCTTCTACATTGACATCCATTGCGGGACGGACTCGCTGGCGCGTAATCTGCATGAGTCCGAATTTAGAAAGCGGTAGGATGTTGTGGCGTGCTCTGTCCGTCTGCATGTTCTTGCACATGCGCTCATAGAGCATTTGGCGGTCTTCGGCGAGGTTCATGTCGATGAAGTCGACAACGATAATGCCACCCATGTCGCGCAGACGCAACTGGCGTGCCAATTCATCGGCGGCTCCGAGGTTTACCTCCAGTGCGTTGGCCTCTTGTCCGTTTTCGGCACGTGTCCTGTTGCCGGAATTAACATCAACCACGTGCATGGCCTCTGTGTGCTGGATAATGAGGTAGGCCCCGCGTTTGTAATTAACGGTACGGCCGAACGACGACTTTAACTGCTTGGTGACGCTGAAATTGTCGAAAATGGGCACCGTACCTGTGTACAGCTTGACAATTTCACGCTTCTCGGGAGCAATCAGACCTACATAGTCCTGAACTTGCTGGAAGATGGTTTCGTCGTTGACGTAGATGCCGTCATAGGTGGAAGCATCAAAGATGTCACGCAACAGGGCAACGGCCCTGCCTGTCTCCTCAAAGCACAGCTGTGGAGCCTTGCTGGCTTTCTGTGCTTTGGTGATGGTTTCTTCCCAGCGTTTCAGCAATACTTTCAGCTCTGCATCCAACTCTGCCACTCGTTTGCCTTCGGCAGATGTGCGTACGATAACGCCAAAGTTCTTTGGGCGGATGCTCTGTACAAGCTGTTTCAGTCGGGTTCTTTCCTCGCCTTTCTTGATTTTTGATGAAACCGATACTTTATCGCCAAAGGGTATCAGCACCATGTAGCGTCCTGCAAAACTGAGCTCGCAAGTCAGACGGGGGCCCTTGGTCGAGATGGGTTCCTTGACGACTTGCACCAGAATCTCTTGACCTTGTTTCAGGCTTGTCTGCACGCTGCCTTCCTTAGGCAGGTCTGGCAAACGCTGGGCTTTTGCAATGGGATAAAGTTTTTTCTTGTCGCTTTGTACCTGTTTAAGGTACTTCTCGTAAGAGCTGAATTGAGTCCCGAGGTCCAGATAGTGCAGGAAGGCATCTCGCTCAGAGCCTACTTCCACGAAGCAGGCGTTGAGTCCGGGCATCAGCTTGCGTACTCTGCCCAGATAAATGTTGCCTACGGAATAGCTGGCCTCCTCGCGTTTCTCGTTCTGGTATTCCACCAGTTTCTGGTCTTCGAGCAGGGCAATGCTGATTTCCTTTGGCTGAACATCAATGATTACTTCACTTGTCATCTTGACTTTCTTAACTTTGGTTCATTCGCTCTTTTTAAAGGAGAGGAGCGCATCGCAGACCTAGCGGTCTCCGATACACTCCTTCCATAATTTTGTCCTTTACGTCCTTGTGAGCTTACTTGCTCTTATGACGATTCTTGCGCAGTCTCTTCTTGCGCTTGTGAGTAGCCATCTTGTGGCCCT
>JAFLSF010000094.1 GCA_022511045.1 Prevotella sp. | reverse complement strand
TTATATAATATGTGACAATTGCTTTGCCATGGGACATTATCACTACTTTAACAATGTAGCAGAATATTTGGCATCTGATGCTCATGCAAGCGATAACCAGACTGATGAGTATGCTCTTGCAGCAGACCGTATAAACACTGGTAATGCTACAGGTACTCCTGCTTGCGGACAGCCTTGGTCAACAGGAACTCCGGGAGGTGATGATATCACCATTCCTACAGACAAGAGCGAAACAACGGGAAAACAGATTGAAGTGATTACTACTACAAAATATTACGAGATAACAGAATTGATTGAAGATGGACGTGTATTCTGCGAAGATCTTGGCCAAATAAGCACTAACGACCTTGACTTCAATGATGCAGTTTTTGATGCATACGTCTATCGTATTACACCAAGCACCCGCACTATCATTGAAGAAGATGGGGAGCTAAAATCAGATGAAACTACTTATGGTACACCAACTTACAAAACTGCGATTGTACTTCTTGCTGCTGGTGGTACATTGGAACTGAAAGTGGCAGATAAAGAGGTACATAATGAGTTGGGGGGTAACCCTATCTCAACCATTATCAATACTATTACAAGTGCAGACGAGGCACACCACAATGCATACGTCTTTAATAGCCCTGTAACTCTTGGTACAGACTTTGACTATCCCAGCATTGCCGACATTCCCATTTGGGTACGTTACGGCAATGGCGAAACCCTTTTGCTGACAGCAGAGTCAGGCTGGGCACCACACAAGATTCTTGTTCCGATTGGCACAAAATGGTGTAAAGAGCGTGTTGATATTGCAACTGCTTATCTTGACTTCAAGAACTATGTAGGTAGCTCGCAGAATTTCTGGGAGGGAAATACGGATGACTCCAAACTCTATACCAACTTGACGTATAACAAAGCCGAAATACAACGAGCAACTGGAACTGTTCTTGTCGGTACTAAAACGGAAAAAGATTACCGTAATGAAGGTACATCTACAACTGGCGGTTATGAGGGCGAAACGGTGCTCTCACGTCAACTCCGTTAATGTTAAACTTCTACATTATTAACACATTAAGAATAAAGATTATGAATACAAAGAATATTTTCAAAACATTGTTTATGGCAGTTCTCCTGCTGGTAGGAACAAATAAAGCAATGGCACAAAATACAGTTTTGTATAGCAATGAAAATGGTCAAGACCTACAAAGTGGATCAACATATGATTTCAATTTAGGAAATTTTACTAATGCCAAGGCTGGTGACATACTCCGCGTATGGGGCGTGCCTTATGATGCACCATCAGAATGGAATTGGGCTGCTACACCTCATAAAATAGAAATACAAGACCGGGGATGGACAACAGTTTTTTCAAAGACAGATGGATTCGATGCAACATTGGGCTATTATGATTTTACATTAAGCCAAAACAACATTGATAAATTTAATGCTACGGAACCTGTATGGTATAACTATTGCGGTCGAATATTAGGTGAATGGTTCCGATTATATAAGGTAGAGATCGTGCCCGGAAGTGGTAGTACACCTGAACCAACAACTCACAATATTACAATAACCGCATCTAATGGTACTATCACTGCTAATCCAACAAATGCAGCAGAAGGTGAAACAATTACACTGACTATTGCACCTGATAATGGTTATGAATTACAATCAATATCGGCAGTTGCTGGTGGCCAGCCCGTTGCGCTCAATGGTAGTGGCAATACACGCACATTTACCATGCCTGCCTGCGATGTTACAGTGACAGGAAACTTTATTAAGGAGCGTCAATATGTCTCTGCCTCTATCCCATCGGCAGGCTATGCCACATTTTGTAGCACTGAACCTCTCGATTTCTCGGGCATTACCACACTGAAAGCCTATTATGCTACTGCCGTGAGTGACACAGAAGTAACATTCAAGCAGGTTACAGGCACTGTTGCCGCAGGAACTGGGCTACTCCTTGTTGGTACAACATCGCAGGTTCTCGTTGCTGAGGCAGGAAATGAATGCACTGGTAATCTGCTGGTTGGAGTATTAGGCAATGACGAAATCGTAAATGCTGCCAATAAGTATGTGTTGGTTGTGAAAGATGGTGAAGTCAAGTTCGCTGATACAGCCGCTCAGGCTGCTACTGTTCCTGTCGGAAAGGCTTACCTGCAAGCTCCATCAAACAGCCGTATACTTACATTCTCTTTCGATGGTGAGGCAACAGGCATCAGTGCCGTGAACACTGTTGAAAGCCAGAAACTGGCTGTTTACAACCTGCAAGGCCAACGCGTCACAACAATGAACAAAGGACTTTATATCATCAATGGTAAAAAAGTCATGATTAAATAATTTAAAAACAAGACAATATGAATAACAAACATATCATCGTGGGCGCAGTTGCCCTTGCTATGGGAACTGCTTTTACAAGCTGTTCACACGATTTTGACTATGACTCTACAACACAGGGGGTCGTTGACAACTACAACCGCATTTTCATTGAAACCTTTGGTGTGCCTGCGGCTAACCAAGATTGGGGGTTCGGTAATAATGGAGCTGCAAGGGGATTGACCCGTGCTGTAATGACTGAAACTTGGAGTGGCGTACACG
>JAFLSF010000093.1 GCA_022511045.1 Prevotella sp. | reverse complement strand
GTTCAGCAGTGATTTTATATAGTAATCCTAAGCAAACAGTTATCAGCCTCTTTGGGGCTGTTGCACTGTCATTTGTTTTCAGAATGTTGGTTTAATTACGGCAGAAGAAAAGAAAAACATAGAGGGAGGAAAACTCTGCTTATGAAAACTGAATGGATACGCTGTCCTGTTTGTGGAAATAAAACCCGTGACAGAATGAGAGAGGATACCGTTATGAAAAACTATCCCCTTTACTGCCCGACATGTAAACAGGAAACATTGATTGACACAAAAGATTTACAAATAACCGTCATCAAAGAGCCAGACGCACAGACGCAGAGCCGATGAACTTGTGAGACACCTCACGGATCATCGGCTCTTTCTATGTAAGCACCGCCAAGCGGTCAAGCTGGCGGTGCTTACATAAAGAGTCAAGACAACCCAATAAACAGGTTGTCTTGACTGAACTTCATTGCCCAGCTGTCCGTGAAAGCAGTTTTTGGAACAGTATTACAGTATTTTTAAATTATCTGTAAATCCTATTGACACAAGACGTCGAATGTGTTAGACTTATAACGTCGAATACATTAGACGTAAGGGAGGAATGCCCTATGGACTCACCAAAAGTTTTTGAAAGCGAATACCGATTCTGTTTGCTTTTGTGGAAGCACGAACCGATCAACAGTACAAAACTGGCACGAATTTGCAAGGATGAGCTTGGCTGGAGCAGAACGACTACGTTCACCGTTATCCGACGCCTTTCAGACAGAGGTGTAGTCAAAAACGAGAACGCAACGGTTACTTCTCTGATCAGTAAAGAAGATATTCAGGTCGCCCAAATGGACGAAATGATGGAAAAGACTTTCGAAGGCTCTCTGCCGGCATTTATCGCTGCATTTGCCCGCCGCCAGAAGCTTTCTGATGATGAGGTAAATGAAATCCTCCGCATTGTTGAAAGGTAAGGAGGGACATAATGGGAGCATTATTTTTGAAGTTGGCCAATCTCAGTATTACAGCATGCTGGATGGTATTGGCTGTTCTCCTTATACGGCTGATTTTTCGTAAAGCACCAAAGTGGATATTTTGCCTCCTATGGGGGCTTGTTGCGTTGCGTCTCATTTGTCCCATATCTATTGAGAGTGCATTTAGTCTGATCCCCAATGCTGAACCGCTTCCACTGGATATTCTCTATGCGGCGTCACCGGATGCAAGTGCGAACTCTACTCAGATATGGCCAGCCATTCTTGCCTCGATTTGGGTAGCAGGAGTTGCTGCTATGCTGCTCTATGAACTGATAAGCTACCTGCTTTTAAGGCGTCGTGTTTCAACGGCAACCTTGCTACGCGAAAACATCAAGCAAAGCGAGCAGGTAGATTCGCCTTTTGTGCTCGGGCTCTTCCTCCCGGTTATCTATTTGCCGTATAGCGTCGCAGATGAAGATCTCACCTATGTAATTGCCCACGAAAAGGCCCATATCTGCCGCAAAGATCACTGGTGGAAACCGATTGGATTTATCCTTTTGGCTATATATTGGTTTAATCCGCTTTTATGGGTTGCTTATGTGTTACTGTGTCGGGATATCGAAACCGCTTGCGACGAGAGAGTCATCGGTGAGATGGAAAAGGAAGATCGTCGTGCTTATTCTATGGCGCTTCTCCATTGCAGTGTTCGTCATCGAACGATTGCTGCGTGTCCCCTCGCATTTGGAGAAATCGGAGCAAAGAGTCGCATCAAAGGTGTGATGAATTACCAAAAGCCTGCATTTTGGGTTGTTCTACTGGCGGTCTCAGCCACAATCGTTGCAGCAATCTGCCTGCTGACCGTACCGAAGAGCGACATCAACAGGCAGCACGAGATCGTCGTCCCAACAGAAAACGTGGAGACAATTCTGGACAATGCTGGCACGTCTTACTTGGATGATTCCATAGAACTTACACTGCCTGCCACAGATGATACAAATGCAGCATTCCTTAGCAATAGCACGGGATACACTGAAACAAATTACTCCTATGGCGGTCAAACAGTTGGAGTCAGCCACGACGAACATCACAGCGAAAGTCACCATGATGATCACCGCCATTAAAGCTGATCGCAGGACGCTGAATTATTAAAATATGTTTTCAAAATTATAACACTATTGGAGGAAGAATATGAAAAAGTCACTTTGCATTATTGCGCTGGTTTTCTTATTTATGCTGGTTGGATGTGGCACGGAAACCCCCAATACATCGGATTTATCCTCGCAGCCCGATAAAGGGACTACCAACATAGCATTCGTTAGTAGCATGGAGTGTAATGATCAAAACTGTACGGATGCGTCACACTACCATAATTGTCCGACAGACTGCACAGATTATGATCATTATCATAACTGCGCTCTGGACTGCTCCGAGGCAGAGCACCATCATTCGCAGACCCATCATCAAACTAACCCGTCTGGGGTTATTACAACTGCTTTTGTCAACGGCATGGGGTGTAGCGATCAAAGCTGCACAGATGTTTCCCATCATCATGATTGCCCGACGGATTGCACGGATTATGATCACTATCATACCTGCAATTTGGACTGTGCTGAAACAAGTCACCACCATAGCAGCCAAACCGCTGGAGGCGACCATGGGGAACACAACGACGATAACCACCATTAAGGTTGGTAACAGAATACAGGATGATAATAATATCTTTTGTATACTATGAGGGACAAGGCTTTTTGCCTTGCCCCTCATAGTATTTTTGCTCGATTTAAGCGTAAATCAATTCTGCATTGATAACTTCCTCAACCGCATTTCGGATATTGTTCAT
>JAFLSF010000092.1 GCA_022511045.1 Prevotella sp. | reverse complement strand
ACTCCTTGACCTTCTGCTGGCGCTCGATGGACAGCAGGTGGTTGGCCTGCTGGGGATTGGCAGACAGCTTACCGATGGCCTGGCTGCGGACAGACTGCGCGGCACCAAGCTGGGAGTTAAGCGTCATCTGGGCATTGTCGAGGGAGTTTATAATGGCACCTCTCAAATTACCAAGAGCCATATCAAGGTCGCCTACCAAAGGGTTTTTTTCACTGCTGTTTGCCACAAGGTTGTTGCGCTCCAATAGTTTTTCATTATAGGCAGCTATCTGTGCCTCCACTGCGGCATTGCCAATGCCAGAGCTGGCTGGCAGCAACTGCTTGGCATGGGTGGGGTCGGTGACATAGTTGCGGACATAGCGCACCATGTAGAGCTGGTTGTTGATTGCCTGGCGTTGCTGGTCTGCAGCACTCTGCTCGCCCATGGCCTGAGCTGCCACAGCCGATACATCTGGCATAGCGTGGGCACTCTTATAGCCAGCGATATTCTGGTCGACATCGCCAAGTTCCTCCTCGATGACAGCTAAACGCTCCTTAATGAACTCGTTGGTGGATACGCTAATCTGATTACGGTTCTGCACCCAGTTCTCATTGTAGATATTGATGATAGTCTTCAGCACATTCTCTGCACGAGGGATGGAATTGTCAACACACACTACATTGATGATATTCCTTGTACCAGGCTGCAAGACTGCGGAAATGATACCGCCATACCGTTGCGACGCAGTTAGATAGCTGGTGCGACGAACAAGGATGTCTCTTTTCATTCCTTTCTGGTAGTAGATGGTAGGCTTGACCGTCATAGCTCCGAAAGGCGACTCGAACTTCCTGCCAATCTTGGCACGGAGGGTTTCCCCTGATGATTCTCCACGGAGTGTGATGTCGGAAATGGAAACCGTTTCATCACCGTTCAGAGTCAGTGTAAAACTGGCGGTTGCATTGTCGTCAAGGTCTGCCAGCTCCACCTCAACGGGTAGTGTCTTGGCATAGAGAGGTTCGTCGCGGAAATAGCCCGGACGGAAATAACTGAAATCGAGGTGTAAGCGCTTCACCATATCGTAAACTGCAGCCGGAGAGTGGATGGCCACTATCTCATCGGAAATTTCGGTGGTCAGATTGCCGACGCCAAGCTCTTCAAGAGTCTTGATTTCCTCGCTTTTGCCGTTACTGCCGCTCTTTACCAGAATGGACATGGTGCGGGTGTAGGTCTTCGGCGTAGACAGCAGGTAGAGTGTGGCAATTCCCATGCAGACAGCAAGGGACATGATGAACCAGGGCCAGTGCCTCAGGCAGAGCATCAGCATATCAACAATGCTGAGAGAATCGTCAGTCTGTATGCGACGGGTGTTAGCGGTATTCTTCGTCTGTGCCATTTTATGTTCCTATTTTATTATTTGACAAAAAACAATCCTACGGATGCAAGGAAAGATGCCAATGACATCCAGAACCCTGGCTGATACGCACTGCTGCCCATGACGGTGCTGTTGCGCTTATTCTTGTTGTTGGGCTCAACATAGACGACATCATTCTGGCGAATGTAATAGACAGGGGAATTGTAAATGCTTTCTGCACTGGTCAGGTCGACACGGTAGGGCACTTGCTGGTCGCCTTCTTGGCGCATGACAAGCACGTTCTTACGCTTTCCGTCAATCTGGAGGTCGCTGGACATCGCTATGGCTTCCAGCAAGGTTATTTTGTCTTTAGTGATACTTTTCATGCCTGCACCACTAACGGTACCCAATACGGAAAAGTTCATATCGTAGAATGCCACTGTGACCACAGGATCCTTACAAAGGTCGTTGGTCATCAACAGATTCTTAATAAGCCGTCCCACCTCAATACGGGTAAACCCTTGTACCTTGACCATTCCGAGTACGGGGAAGTCAATCTCCCCATTGTCATTGACAGTATAAGCATACTGGCTGGACATGTTGCCACTGCCAGAAGCAACATTTCTTGATAGATTGAACAAATCCATTAGTTTTTCATCACGACTGTGCACATAGATGCTGAGTTTGTCGCCAGGCTGGAAACGAATGCTGCCGTCTGTCTGGATCTTGATTGATACATACTCGTTGACATCTTGAAGATAGGTAATGTCACGTGGAGTCTTGCAAGAGGTGAGCAGAGCTACACCTAACACGAATAGATAAACGTATTTTTTCATATTGCAATTTTTATTTAATTCATTTCAACAACTCTATATAGTCTGGATTAACCTCGACACCCACGGACAAAAAGCCGGGCAGCTCGACAAGCAGCCGCCTGACTTTTGAGCCGCGCGTC
Organism: Prevotella sp.; assembly: GCA_022511045.1. Classification (GTDB taxonomy): domain Bacteria; phylum Bacteroidota; class Bacteroidia; order Bacteroidales; family Bacteroidaceae; genus Prevotella. Next base: position 943 of record JAFLSF010000092.1, on the reverse strand, counting down.
GTCAGCAGGAAGCCTTCATACCCGTCAAGCAGGCCTCCCATGATACGGATTCTGCGGTTGCACATATTCGGAGTGATTTCCTCCGGCAGATAATATTTGGGGGCATCCGTCACAGTGACGGCATGGATAAACCTTTCCATATCGGCGTCAGGTACGACCATCGGCTCATGGAACTTCCCAGGCACATAGCGGTACTGGAGCGTGGGAAGTTTCTCCACCACAGGATTGAGTTTCTCGCGTGACTCATGCACGAACAGCAGGCCATGTATCATGGGAACATCTTCCAATTCCTTTTTCGCATTCATGTGGCGCTTCAATGGCGTGAACACTTCCATACCTTTGTCTTTGAGAAACTTGTAGGCAGGGAGTTTGGCATTGGCACGCTTGAGGTCGCGCATGACAAACCATTGGGGCTGTGTATCATCTTGCATTGACGGCATATTTTTCGCTTAGTGCCAATAACACGAATCCTGCAAGACCAGTAATTAATCTGTATATCATGCAGTTACGATAAAAGTCAACTCCACTTCGGATGTCACCCGAACTTCTTCTATATGTTGTCGTCATTGTCTGACACACTCGTCATGTCTTCATTTTCAGAAAGTACTTCCTCTAGACTTTGACCGCTCTATTTTCAGTATTTCTCTATGAAAAAGATTAAGGATACAAAGGTACAATAAATAATAAAAAATCTATCAAATGAAAAGAAAAATATTCTGCGAAGCTATAAAATATGTTAAACAGAAAACGTTTGCTGAATAAACAGCAACTCTTTTTCTGCCGTAAAATGCTGAATGATAATAATGGCAAAAAAAGAAGAAACCTACCGATTTCCAGCAGGTTTCAATTTGCAAAAGCGGAGAGGACAGGATTCGAACCTGCGAGCCAGTTTTGCCGGCTACACGCTTTCCAGGCGTGCCTCTTCAACCACTCGAGCACCTCT
>JAFLSF010000091.1 GCA_022511045.1 Prevotella sp. | reverse complement strand
GCACAGAAAGAGCCAGTGAACGAGTCGCCTGCACCTACCGTGTCGGCTACCTCAACTTTCGGAGTCTCTTGGAAGGACATCTGTCCGGGAGTGAAGACGTAGGAGCCGTTAGTGCCACAGGTCAATACGAGCATATCCAAGTTATATTTACCGAGGATGAGCCAGCATTTGTTCTCGATATCCAAGCCTGGATAGCCGAACATCCTGCCGATAAGCACTAATTCCTCATCGTTGATTTTAAGGATATTACAGCGACGAAGGCTCTCTTGGATGACTTCCTTTGAATAGAAGTTCTGACGCAGGTTGATATCGAAGATTTTTACGCAGTCTTTGGGTGTCAGGTCGAGGAACTTGTGAATGGTCTCACGGCTGACGATGTTGCGCTGAGCCAGCGAGCCGAAGCAGACGGCACGGCATTGGCGAGCTACGGCTTGTATGTCGGCATCGAGAGGGATATTGTCCCATGCCACGTTTTCTTTGATGTCATAGGTGGGGATGCCTTGCTCGTCGAGCGACACTTGCACCGTGCCTGTGGGATAAGGCACACGGGGCATGAGGTATTTCAGTCCATGCTCTTCGAGCGACTTGATGGTCTCTTCTGCCAACTTGTCTTCGCCCAATGCACTGACAGCAATGGTCTTGTCTTGTCCGAGAAACTGACCAGCGTGGTAAGCAAAGTTAGCAGGTGCGCCACCTAATTTCTTTCCTTCGGGGAGTACGTCCCAGAGGGCTTCGCCAAGTCCTACGACATAGCGGGGAGTTGTTACATTCTGTTGCATAATCTTAGTTATTGGAGTTTTCTAATGTAAGTAAATAGATAGACCACGCCGACAGCCATGACGAGCACGGCTCCAGCCTGTCCCATAGCATCGCTCATGATGCCCATCAGCAGTGGGAATACGGTGCCTCCGAAGAGTCCCATAATCATCAGTCCCGATACCTCGTTCTGCTTGTCGGGCATCGAGGTCAACGCCTGAGCAAAGCAGATAGAGAAGATGTTAGAGTTGCCATAGCCGACGAGGGCGATAGCCGCATAGAGCATCCACTGCTCCGTGCCAAAGAACAGACCGCACATCGACAACGCCATCATGACCACAGAGATAATGAAGAACGTGCGAGTGGGCAGCACACGGAGGAAGAAAGAGCCCGTCAAACAGCCAATGGTACGGAAGATAAAGTAGAGCGAAGTAGCAAAGGCAGCCTCGTTGAGCGTCATGCCCAGTCGCTCCATCAGGATTTTCGGAGCAGTGGTGTTAGTACCTACGTCGATACCCACATGGCACATGATGCCGAGGAAAGACAGCAATACGATGGGTGTGCCCAACAATTTGATGCACTCCACAAAGGTAGATGGCTTACCCTCGATGGCTGGCTCTTCGATAGGCGTAGCACTCAGCCACAGCGTAGACAACGTGCCTACGACAAAGAAGATGGCGAACAACACACGCCAGTTCAGTCCAAACTCAGGAATCACCTGCGTAGCACCCCACATGGCGAGATAAGGAGCAGAGAAAGAGGCGATAGCCTTGACGAACTGACCAAAAGTCAGCGTCGAAGCCAGATTGCCACCACCCATGACGGTAGACACCAGCGGATTGAGCGATGTCTGCATCAGCGCATTGCCGATACCTAACAACGAGAAAGCCACGAGCATGATGCCAAAGTTCTCACCAAACAAGGGCAAGAGCAACGACACGACGGTTACGACAAGCGACAGCAATACCGTCTTCTTGCGCCCAATCTTATTCATCAGCATGCCCGTAGGCACAGAGAAGATGAGAAACCAGAAGAACACGAGCGAAGGAAAGATGTTTGCCACAGAGTCAGTCAACTGGAGGTCTTCCTTCACATAGTTGGAGGCAATGCCTACCAAGTCCACGAAGCCCATGCAGAAGAAGCAGAGCATCACAGGGACGATGGCGAGTTTATTCGTTTTTGTATTCATCATTATTTATAGTTTAGAGTTATTATTTTTTACTTATTGGTAGCCAAATCGTAGATGGTCATCTTGGCATTGCCCTTCACCTTTATATTATTATAAGGCTCCTGAGGGAACACGAGGTTAGTCATAGCCATGCGCCCTTCGGCATCAAACGCCTCGATGGAGCAACGGTCGATGAACAGGCGGAGCTGATGGATGTTGCCATAGACGGGAGCCGTCGTCACACAGGGGAAAGCCTCGCTGAAGCTGGCATAACTGCGGGTGCGGTCCATTGAAAAAGTCCGCTCGGCAGCGTCATACTTCATGACCACCTGCTCGCCCAACGAGTTCGACAACACCACCTCCGTAGAGCCGTTCACGTCGAGCACTATCTCGCAGGCCTGCGACAACTTGTTCGTAGCCTTGCCACGCAGAGCGAGCAACTCCTTCGAGGGAGTCACACCGCAATAGGTCTGACCGTTGTACTCGAAGAAATCCAAGTCGCGAGGCACGGAGTTGGCAGAGCGGAACTGCTTCGTAGGCACTTGGTTGGCATACTGCCAGTTAGACATCCACGCCAGCGCAATCTTGCGTCCGTCAGGGGCATTGTCGAAGGTAACGGTAGCATAGTGGTCCTTGCCGTAGTCCATCCAGCGAGTGTCCTTATGCTCGCAAGTGAACTTATGACCGTCGAAGTCGCCCACGAAATACTGCGTAGCACTGCCACCGAATGGTCCACCCGGATTGATGTTGCAAATCAGCAACCACTTCTGCTTGTCCGTGCCACGCACAGGCAGTTTCATCAGGTCGGGACACTCCCAGACACCATCGTGGCAACCCAACTCCCTGCCAAACGAACTCTCGTAGTTCCAGTCCTTCAGGTTGTCGCTCGTATAGATACGCATCTCCTGTCCGACAGCCAAGATGAGATTCCACTTCTGTATGTCCGCATTCCAGAAAGCCTTCGGGTCGCGGAAATCCTCCTCCGTGCTTACCAACACAGGATTGCCGGCATATTTCTCGAAAGTCATGCCGTTGTCCTTCGACACAGCCACCGACTGCACCTGACTCTGTCCTGCCGACGTATAGAGAGCCACCACCTGATTGTTCTTCTCGTCCACCACGCACGAGCCACTGAAGATAGCCCCCAGTGCATCAGGCTCAATCGCCAACGGCTGTGCCTCCCAGTGGAGCAGGTCCTTCGACGTAGAGTGTCCCCACGTCATGTTTTCCCACTGCGAGCCGTAAGGGTTATACTGATAATAAAGGTGGTAGACCCCATCCTTATAGAACATGCCGTTAGGGTCGTTCATCCAGCCATACTGCGGAGTATGGTGGTACACGGGGCGGAAACGCTCACGGTTGGCAGTGTCAAACTCGTCCGACTGCCTCATTTCCTTCCAGCAGATAAAGTCCTTCATAGCCCCCGTAAACCGGCGGTCGCCATGAAACACGATGTCGAGCAACAGCTCCTTGTCGCCAAACCGCTTGATGTCGAGGGGCACATAGTAGTCCACCTTGTTCACCGCCAGCCTTACGTTCAGCGTCTGCATCTCCTGTCCTCCTGCCAGCACTCGGATGGTGGCATTCTCCTCCTGCTCCTGCACGGGCAGCAGCAAGTAGTGGTTAGTCACTTCCACGCAGTGCATGGCATGATGTTTGCCCAGCAATTTGGGCGTCTGGGCATTGGCAATCAGTCCTACCACCACGCCCAGTACCATTGTCATCAGTCGTTTTGTTTTCATATTCGATAGGTTTTTAATTAGGTTTTCTGTTGCAAAGTTACAGACCATCCCTCATTTCCCCTATCACTTATGTTACAAATGCTAATAAAAATCGTTCATTGTAACATTTATAGCAGA
>JAFLSF010000090.1 GCA_022511045.1 Prevotella sp. | reverse complement strand
AGGAGTATACAGGTTGTATATGCCGTGTATACAAGTTGTATTCCAGGCGTATACAAGTTGTATAGCAGGGGTATACAAAGTGTATAGCAGGGGTATACAAAGTGTATACACGGAGGAGACTAAGGGTATACAGGCTTCTCGTGAGGGGTGAGGAGGCGGCTGCGGAGAAGGCTAAATAGGAGTAGCAACAAGAGGAGGACGGTGCCGATGATGCACACTGCGCCCCAGACTTCTTTTACGGAGACTTGCAACACTCCTTGAAAATCGGGATGAAGTCCACGACTGAGGGTGTCGGCTATCTGGCGGTGCAGGCTGTAGCTATATAGACCAGAGCATAAAGACTCGGCTACTCCGTTGCGGATGAAGCCTGAGACGGTGAGTGCCATAAAAAAGATGGGGAACTCGTAGAAGTTCTTTAGGCAGATGGTCAGCGCAGAGAAGAAGATTGCATAGCCGAAGGTGCGCAGGAAAGTAGGAAGACAGAGGCGCTCCATATTCAATGACGGCGAGACGTAGAAATACATCAGCACTTGGTAAGCTAACAGGCAGAGGAAGCCGACGGTCAGCAGATGGGTATAGCCCAGCCGAAGGGGACGGTGCCAGAAAATGGTAAAGGCGGCTCCAAGAGCATAGCCAGCCAGTTCAAAGGCATAGAATTGTTGCGTTGTGGTATAGCCCCAATGCAGGATGCCGCCCGTGAGTGTGTTTTGCAGGGCGTGCGGTGTAGCGTTCATCAGTTCTGCCACAAAGAACATTCCGAGGATGGGAAGCAGCAGAGGACGGTGCCATACGGAGGGAGCAATATAAGGATGGCGGATGCGTCTCATACGGTTGATGGCAAGTGCTAACGTAACAGGGGTGCAAGCCAGCACCGCGCTCCACGTGGCGGAGTCGCTCCAATTATAGTATTCCCCGTAAGTAAAGAGCCAGATGACCTCGAGCATTACCGCCGACCAGAGACCACAACCCAGCCAGTCGAGCGAGACAAGCGGCAGGGGCCTCATGAAACGCCAAGGATGGGTGAGCGTGTAGACCAAGAGTACAACGGTCAGCATAGCGGCGGTCATGAGCCAATGGACCATTTGCCACGAGCCGAGTGTTGCCGTCAGATACTGGGCCGCCCAACCAGAAGCGGGCATAGCGGCCAGAATGATGATATACATTGTAGGCAGAAACACGCCGAAATCCTCTTTGGGCGAAATCCACAAGCGGATGTTTGAGAAGCACTCGAACGTGCCGCAAAGTTTGAAGAACCCCGCAACATAGGAGAGGACGCAAAGGGCTGGCAGCCACGTGACGTATAGGCACAACACATTGCAAGCGGCTATGACCAGCGCGGCATTGATGAGCAACTGGCGGTTGGTGAAGCGTAGCTTAAAACGAAAGAGGAATGGGAAGGGCATATTGACACCCACAACGCCAAACATAGCTACCATTTGCAGGTCTTCGCGCATTAGCGAAGTGGCACCCATCATCTGTTGCAAATTGCCGAAATAAATGCCACCTGAGAGTTGGAAAAGGAGAGCGAACAGCACATACAACCAAGGGCGCAACCATTCGGGCACCCATGAGTTGAACATCGGCATTGCAAACTTTTGATTGTCCCAGCCTGCCATCAGTATTTAACCTCCGTCTCTACGTTCAGTCCTGCCAGCAGTCGCTTCACCGCTTCCGCATCATTGTCGCCAGTCAGAAGGATACGTACGGGGACTCGCTGCTCTACCTTAACGAAATTGCCCGTTGCATTGTCAACGGGTATCTGTGAAAACGTCGAACCCGTACCAGCTGCTATGCTCTCCACCTCTCCTTTGTAAGTGACTCCAGAAATAGCATCAGCCTTGAATGTGACGGAACTCCCTACGGCGATGTGCTTCATCTGCGTCTCCCGATAATTGGCAATTACCCATACTTGGTTGTCATCCACAATCCGCGCAAGAAGTTGGCCTGGTTGTACAAGCTGCCCCACATGAATGTCTTTTCTGCCCATCACGCCGTCGCAGGTAGCCACAATAACGGTGTAAGAAAGATTCAATCGCGCAAGATTCACCTGAGCCTCCGCTACGCTCACCCCTGCCGTTGTCTGAGAAAAGCGTTGAGCCTGCTCACCTGCGACGAGTGCCGTAGAATGTTTCTGATTGCTGGCTTGTTCGTAACGAGCACGAGCCGTTTCATAGCGGGCACGGATGTTGTCGTATTGTTGGCGGGTAACGGCATCTTTTTCCAACAGCACGGAGTAACGGTCGAAGTCGGCTTTGGCGTGTTCCAAATTGACTCGGGCTTCCTCAATGCTTGCAGCAGCAACGCGGACATTGGCCGCCGTAACATTCATACCCGCACTGACCGCCGACGAACTATAGCGCGAGCCCTTCAGGCCAGCCTCCGCCTGCGCCAATTGTAATTGATATTCAGCGTCGTCAATGATAACTAAGGTGTCGCCTTTCCGTACATGCTGATAATCCTCAAATCGGATTTCCTTGATGAAACCCTGCACGCGGGTATTGATAGGCGTAATGTGACGATATACTTGCGCGTCGTCTGTCCACTCGACATTCCCCCAATGGACGAGACGGCTACAAGCATAACCGATGGCTGCCAGCAGCAATACGATGACTATTGCATTATAGGTGCGTTTGATGTTCTTGTTGTTCATAATGTTCCTGCGATATATTTCATTTTATAATAAGCATAGACAATGTTGATACGGGCGTCTATTTCCTGTAGTTCTGCGTGCAACTTGATGTTTGAGGCATCAAGCATATCAGTGATAAGTGCAAGTTGGGCGAGGTAACGGTCACTGACTACCTGATAGTTCTGACGCGCCAGAGTGACACTTTTCTGTTGCGTGTCCAACTCGACAAAGCTTTGTTGATAGAGCGTGTAAGCACGCTGCACATCATTGTTTACCTGCTCGGCGGCTACGGCACAAGCCTCCTCGCTCCTGCGGGTAGCAATACGAGCCTGCTGCACTTTCTTGTTTTGTTTGAACAGCGAACTAAGCGAATACCTCAGCCCTATGCCTACAAACCAATAATTATAGTTGAGGTCCTTCGGTGGAATATCATAATTGAAAGGCCCGACGAGGTTGTTGGCAGCCATCAGCGACACTTGGGGAAGCATCCCACTTCTGGCCAACCGTAGGTCTTGCTCCGCCATCTGTTTTCCTAGAGAGGTCTGACGGAGGAGTGGAGCAGAAAGGAGAGCTTGTGCCTGCCAACCATCCTCCTTGTCATACTCGCCGCCTATCGGCAATGTTTCTCCTATGACCATACTGTCTGGTACGACCTCTACCCCTTGCAGGCCTAACGCATTGCAGAGCTGATGGTTCTGAATAGTACGCTGGTCGTGCAACTTTCGGAACCCTAAGAGTAAGTTCTCCAGCTGCAATTCGTAGCGGGTCACGTCGTTTCTGAGCACCATACCTGCGTCATACTTTGCCTTAATGTCGGCAATCAGACGGCGTGTCAGACGAATGTTTTGCTCATATACCCTTATCTGGTTGTCTATCTTGAACAAGTCAAGATATTGACCAAGCACAAGAAAACGCTGCTGCCCACGCACCAGTTGCTCGTTGACGACAGCCTGCTCGCGCCTCAGCTCCGCCAAACGTATGCCCGCATCAATAGCGCCGCCTGCATAGACTACTTGCTGTGCCTCTATGGCAAACGAATTGCCAAGATGGGGCGCACTATAGCCATGCACGTCGGAAAAATCACGTTCGGCAATGAGTACATTACCATTGTAACTTACCGAAATACTGGTGTTGATGTCAGGCAAGCGTTGGCTTCGTGCCACATCGATTTCTTTACTCGCAAATTCTACGCTTGTCTTCTGTTGTCGAAGAGTCTTGCTGTTGCTTT
>JAFLSF010000009.1 GCA_022511045.1 Prevotella sp. | reverse complement strand
TTCAAAGTATGCGGGCGAAAAGTCTGAAAGCTGTTCCTCCTGCAGTAGCATATATCACGTTTGCCCTTTGATGGCGCAAGCTAATATATATACTTGCAGGTGTGAGCTGATTTTTCATTCTTACGCATACGGGTATTCCAGAACCTTCAGACAGAGAATGTCAAGAAGGCTCACACTCTTTGTGCCATATAAGCATCTAAATAGAGACGTAATACAGAAAAGGGAGAATGCCGAAAATCCTAAGAATAGAGTAGGCTTTAAATTTAAATAATTATTAACTATGAAAAAAATTAGTTTAGTGATGGCAGTAGTTCTGCTCACAGGGTTGATGTCTTGTTCTTCAAAGACAAGTAAAGTTGAGGTAGTAGAAGAAGAACTTTTTTCAGAAGAAGAAATCGCTACACCTGAGGAGACAACAAATGAAGCAATAAAAGATGTTTCATTTAATCTGGAAGATGTAATTTTGCCTTCCCAACTTAAAGGAAAAGTAGAAGTTATAAATGCAGAAAAAGGTATTAGTAAATACGGCTCGCCTGCTATGAGCATAACTTTTAAGCTTTTAAGTACAGTTAATACATCTTCTATGCTGAGTGAATATGGCCAAATGTGGATTATTGGTATAGGACAGACAGAAAAAGGTGTTGATGTAAAAGAACTTCTCCCAAACTATGGAGAATGGCGCTCTGGGGATTCTGAAGGAAAAGAGTTTAAAGAATTCCTTGAGAGTGAACCCGAAGAAACTATTACTATGGAATTTACTGGCAGTAAAGATGATAGCCAAGACGTTTCTTCTGATTTAGAAAAAGTTAAGAAATTCAAACTTAAGATTACTAATTAAATGAAGTATTGTATATACGGGCTTATAGCTTTCCTACTATCAGTATATACTTCATGTTCGTCAAACTCCGTCCCTAAAAACTCTGACTCAGAGGATGCTGAGGTTTCTTCTGCGTTTTCCTCAAATTCAGAAGATTGGGATGATATTCTTGATTCTTATGAGCAGTATGTTGATAAATACATATTGTACGTTAAGAAAATCGCAGAAGGCGACGTGACTGCAATGGAGGAATATCCTATTCTATTGGAAAAAGCACAAGAATTTAGTGAGAAGATATCCAGTTCAAAAAGTGATATGACAACATCTCAGTGGACACGCTATATGAAAATTACAAACAAAATGCTAGGTACTGCAAAAGAAATAGAGCATAATTAGTTTTTTATCTGTAATAAGATGCGTATCACTCACAAGAGGCCGTGTCACAAATGAAGTGCCCCCCAGAAAGTTGTTGTTCAACTTCTGGGGGGTTAATTATGCCAACTGCTGTAGGCGGGCAATGTATTTGCCTAAGATGTCGAACTCGATGTTTACAATGGTGTCGAGACGAATATCTTGGAAATTGGTGTGCTCCATCGTGTAAGGGATGATGGCTACTTGAAAGGTGTTCTCCGTAGGATTGCAGACGGTCAGTGAAACGCCATTAACGGTGACGGAGCCTTTGTCAACGGTAAAATAGCCGTTGCGAGCCATCGCCTTGTCTTGCTTGTATTCAAATGTAAAATAGGTGGAGCCGTCGGCATCTGCTATGGCAATGCAACGGGCGGTCTCGTCGACATGGCCTTGCACGATGTGGCCATCCAGTCGGCCATTCATCATCATGCTACGCTCGACGTTTACTTTGTCGCCTACTTTCAACAGACCGAGATTGCTGCGGTCGAGGGTCTCCTTCATGGCGGTGACGACGTAGGTACCATTCTCGATGCTGACAACGGTGAGACACACACCGTTGTGGGCTATGCTCTGGTCGATGCTTAGTTCGTCGACAAACGAGCAACGGAGGGTAAAGTCAATATTATTCCTGTCTTGATGGATGGCTACGACGGTAGCAAACTCTTCTATAATGCCTGAAAACATAATGGTAATTGTTAATGTGTGTATTGTTGGTAATAAAGGAAGGGACCGTGAGGTGATGTGATGAAAACTCCTTTGTTAAAAGATATGGGTGCTCTCTGCCTTTGTAATCCACTGGCCTTTCGGCTCCCACTCCCATAGGATGTGGCCCGCCATTGGCAAGAGAAGTCAGCCCGTTTTCACGTCTAATTTGATGAGTATCCCTATCGAACCGACACGGTCCCTATGGTTTTATTGTGCAAAATTAGCAAGAAAAAAGCAAAGAGCCAAAGAAAACGTTACTTTTCTTTGGCTCTTGCACTTTATTTGTAGTTATTTACTGATGAGTTCGTAGTCATCACTTTCTTCGTCCTCGTCACCGAATGACAGGTCGTTGACTTCTTCCTTAGGCTTCAATACATCGGAGAAGTTGGGCATTGCTGGCTTGTGGCGCTTGAGCAGCCGCCCTTGATACCACCACAGCAGGAAAATGGCAACAGCACAAATAAGAATCATATAAATCCAGACGGCTGCTGTGGACAACATGAAGAAAGGTGGAACAACGACCTCGATGGTCCGCATGTCGTAGTTTTCTGGTGACTCCAGCAAGAAAGCCTTCACTTGGAAGTAATAGGTGCCTGCGGGGAGGTCTGAGTAACTGGCCATACGGTTCTTGCCTACAGACTGCCATTCCTTATCGTAACCTTCCAAGCGATACTGATAGTGTACGCGGTGTTGGTACTGATAATTCAAGGCAGCAAAACGGAAAGCGAAGGCATCGCTGTGAGAGGGCAGCTCTACTCGCCGACTTTCTGGAACATAGAAATCAAAGTCGTCAGTTAGTCGTGGCGACTGCAAGATGTTGTTCAGATAAAAGTCGGTGATGCGCAGTTTCAGCAACGAGCCTGTCTTGGTTACCAATCTTGAGCGGTCTACCACGTAATAGCCATTGAATGTACCAAACAGGATGTTGCCGTTTGGCAGTGAGACAGCGGCATTTTCTGAACAAAGAGTGTCGTCTACACCATCCAGTTGGGAGAAGATGGTAAAGATGCCCTTACTGACATCGAATGAGCACAAAACATGGTCGGTAGATACCCAGATATTGTCCTTATTATCGTAGGTAATACTGCGTATTTCCTCAGACGGCAGTCCTTGTGCCATACCGAAATTCTCGAACTGCCACGTCCCGTTATCGTCTTTAGTTGTGGTACGGCTCAGTCCACCGCTGTTGGTGCCCACCCACATGGTACCTTTCTTGTCTTTTACCAAACAGACAATATCGTTACTAATCAATCCGTTTTCTACCTCTTTTGGTGTCTCCAATGGCTTAATCTCAAATTCTCCTTTGTGCAGACTCATGATAAGGATGCCGTCCGTTGAGCCAGCCCACACTTTACCCTCAGAATCTATAGCAATGGTACGAACCTTCTGGTGGAGCTTGGTCGGGTAGCGCTTCAGTTTATTGGTAGAGTTATATGCCTTATAACTGCCATCCTTGTCTTTCACCAAAATATTGACCCCGCCTCCGTATGTAGCAATCCAGATATTTCCGTCGGCATCCTCCACTGCTTGGTAGGCACTGTTGGACGACAGCGACCATTTATCGTCTGGCTTATGGCAGAAGTTAATAATGGTGTAATCTCCATTGGAGTTACGCGTCATCTTATATACGCCATTGTCCTTGTCGCAAAGCCAATAATTCCCTTTAGAGTCTTTGCTGATGCCATAGAAACGACCAAAAGGCTTTCCACTGCTATCATGTGTCAGCACCGTACGGTTTCCCTTTTCGTCAATGATGAACAATGATGCTTTCTTATTACCGATTAGCAACAAATGGCGCTGTTCGTCGTAATACATGGCTCGTGTCTCGTTCTCCATAGACGATTCTGCATGGGGAACTAACAAGGTTCGGCCAATGGTATTCTTTAGGATTTCCAATTTCTCCAATCCTCGGCGACTGGTAGACTCCCACACGACGCCATCGTTTGTTTCCAAATGTGCATTGACCGTGTTCGATAAGTTCCAAGGATTGACTGGGTCGTTGTGGAAATACTCCACCTCGTCAGCCTCACGATTATAGTAGCCATAACCACCGTGATTCATACGAATCCACACTACACCCAAAGCCTCTCTAAACTCTGCACCATCACTGGTGAACTCGGTCATGGGGACATACTGCTTAAAGAACTTAATATCTCCCGTTTTCATATTCATACGATAGGCACCATCGCCAGGGTCGGAGAACCATAGTAATCCGTGACTATCAATGAACAAGCCCGTAATCTCGCGACCAAAGTCCTTAATCAACGTAGGCTCTTGACCATACGAAAACTGCATAATCTTACCAGACTTGGTACCTACGAAGATGTTATAGCCGTTGGAAACTAACTGAGTAATTTGCTCATCAAGGAAGAAGCCATTCTTTTCCAGCGCAAAATTACTCACGTCAATACGATGAACGCCCTCGTTAGTTCCAACCCATAAATCATTTTGGTACCCCTCGACGATGCAGGAAACGTTGAGCGAGCCGGTTAGAATGTGTTGATATTTTAAACCGATGCGGTCTAAACGCAACTTGTAGAGTCCCGACTCACCAAATGACACCAGTACGTCTCCAGTACTACTAACATAAGGGGAGAAGGAAAAATTCATACGCAAGTCCTCGTGGTCGTTAACCTTATCCAACGGGTCCTCTATGCAGTCTGTCTGGCGGTTAATAACGAACAGACGACCGTCATACATCTTCAGCCAAACATTCTGTGCCTGATCAATTGCGAGCTTTTGTATACGGTTGTGCAATCCTTTGATGCCACTGGCATTGCCTGTCTGGTAGTTGTAGAAGTTGTAACCGTCGTAACGGGAGATTCCGTTCCACGTTGACAACCATACATAACCATAATCATCATGTGAGATGTAAGATATGGTATTGCTTATCAGCCCATTTTCTACGGTATAGCGGGAACGGGTTGCCTGTAAGTGCTGGGCACTGATGGTTTGATGGGCCATGAGTGCCAGCAATAGCAGTAGGACGGATTGTACTGATTTATAGTTGAAGGTCGGCATAGCGATTATTTTATTGGCTTAATAAGCGAAGAGCGGGTATTGTTTCATACGTTCGTTAACACGCTGGCGCACCCGACTGATGGTCTGCTCGTCCTCTGGAGCATTAAGTACTTCTTCTATCATAGCTGCAATTTCGACCATCAAATCCTCCTTAGCACCGCGAGTTGTGATGGCAGGCGTACCCAAGCGAATACCACTGGTCTGGAAAGCAGAGCGGGAGTCGAAAGGAACCATGTTCTTGTTGACCGTAATATCTGCAGCAACAAGGGCATTTTCTGCTACCTTGCCAGTCAATTCTGGATATTTCGGACGCAAGTCAACCAGCATGGAGTGGTTGTCTGTGCCACCGCTGACAATTTTGAAACCACGCTTGACGAGTTCATCTGCCAAAACCTGTGCGTTCTTCTGTACTTGTTTAGCCCATTCCTTGAACTCTGGTTTTAATGCTTCGCCAAAGGCGACAGCTTTGGCGGCAATTACGTGCTCTAACGGGCCACCCTGTTGACCGGGGAATACGGCACTATTTAGCAACTGCGACATCATCTTTATCTGACCTTTGGGCGTCTTCAGTCCCCAGGGGTTTTCAAAATCCTTACCCATCAAAATTATACCTCCACGTGGGCCGCGTAATGTCTTGTGTGTAGTTGAAGTAACAATATGGGCATATTTGACAGGGTTTTCAAGCAAGCCTGCTGCTATCAAGCCGGCAGGGTGAGCCATATCCACCATCAACAATGCACCGACCTTATCGGCAATCTCACGCATACGCTTATAGTCCCACTCACGGCTGTAGGCTGAACCACCACCGATAATCAGTTTGGGCTTATGCTCTAAAGCTAATTGCTCCATCTCGTCATAGTCTACACGACCAGTTTCCTCTTTTAAGTTATAGCCTACCGGTTTATAGAGAATACCAGAAGTATTGACCAACGAGCCGTGCGACAAGTGGCCGCCATGAGCCAAATTGAGTCCCATGAAGGTGTCGCCAGGTTGCAATACAGCTAATAAGACTGCGGCGTTAGCCTGTGCGCCAGAGTGAGGCTGCACGTTAGCATATTCAGCGTCAAACAGTTTGCATACACGCTCTATAGCCAAGTCTTCCACTTTATCAACAACTTGACAGCCGCCATAATAGCGGTGCCCAGAATAACCCTCAGCATATTTGTTGGTCAGACAGGAGCCCATAGCCTCCATGACTTGATTACTTACAAAATTCTCACTGGCAATAAGCTCAATGCCTTTCAATTGGCGTTGGCGCTCTTGCTCAATTAACTCGAAAACCACGTTGTCTCTTTCCATTTGTGCTTATCGTCTTTATGTTTGGATGTTTCTTTCTAAGATATAAGTGGGTGCAAAAATAACGAAAAAATCTGATACTACCAAATAATTATGCCATATTACACCAATTCCACCTTATTTATATCCTGCTCTTTTTCGCAATAGTGGCAGGTAAGGGTTCCTCCTGCAACGTGGAAATGGGTCGACATAGGCTCGTTGTTGGTGACACATTTGGGGTTGTTGCATTTGACAATGCCGATGATTTCATCTGGTGTCTCAACTGTCTTCTTCTCCACAACTTCATAATCACGGATAATGCTAAGAATGACTTTAGGTGCTACGACAGAAAGACGCGAAATTTCATTATCGGTAAAGAATTTGTTCGTTACCTTTATAATCCCTTTATTACCAACTTTTTGTGATGGATAGTTAAAGCCTATGGTTACAGGTGTGCTTAGGTCAAAAAGTCCCAACAAACTGGCAACTTGATAAGTCTTGTTAGCTGGTATGTGATCTATGACGGTGCCGTGCTTAATGGCAGCTACAAGTCGCTCTTTCTTGTTCATGCTATAATAGTTTTATCGTTTCTAACTTCATCAAGACTAATGCCTAACACATCGCAGAAGATTGCCTCGCGGGCAAACAGGCCGTTGCCTGCCTGCTGGATATAGTAGGCATGAGGATTTGCGTCTACGTCGTAGGCAATCTCGTTGACGCGGGGTAGGGGATGCAGAATCTTCATATTGGGCTTGGCAAGGCGCAACATATCATTATTGAGTACATAAACATTCTTCACACGTTCGTACTCTATTAAGTCGCTAAAACGTTCCTTTTGTACACGCGTCATATAAAGAATGTCCGCATCGGCAATAATTTTATCGTTGAAAGCTGTATGTTCTTGGAACTGAATACCATGCTCTTTGCAATAGAGTTTGTACTCGTTAGGCATTGACAGTTCTTTAGGGGCTACGAAATGAAAGGTTGGATTGAAGTGGCGCATGGCCATTAACAGGGAGTGAACCGTGCGGCCGTACTTAAGGTCGCCTACGAGGTAGATGTTCAAGTTTTCTAATGTTCCCTGTGTCTTGTAGATGGAATAAAGGTCTAACATACACTGCGAAGGATGCTGGTGAGCACCGTCTCCGGCATTGACAATTGGCACGTCAGTGACTTCAGACGCATATTGGGCTGCACCCTCTATGTAGTGGCGCATGACAATAACATCGGCATAGTTGGCCACCATGAGTACTGTGTCTTTCAGCGTCTCACCTTTTGTACCGCTGGTTACCTTTGGGTCTGCAAAACCAATGACGCGGGCTCCCAGTCTGTTAGCTGCTGTCTCAAAGCTGAGTCGGGTACGTGTTGAAGGTTCAAAGAATAAAGTGGCCACGACTTTCCCTTTCAGAATTTCGCGGTTAGGGTGACGCTCAAACTCTTTGGCCAATTCAATCATGTACAAAATCTTCTCGCGTGTAAGTCCTGCGATTGTCACAAAATCATGCTTTTCCATCCTTGACTATATTTTTTCTGTGCAAAATTACACATAAATTCTGATTTAGATGCAATTATTCTTAATAATTTTGTAACTTTGCACGCAATGTTTGAAGAACGCAAGTGAATGAAGAAGATTAAAAAGATAATCGTACGCATATTGTGGAGCCTGCTGGCGATAGGGATTGTTGTAGCAGTCTTGGGCTTTACGGCTATCAATGAAGGATGGATAGGCTATATGCCGCCTGTGGAAGACATGCAGAACCCCATTAACCGCTTCGCCACTCAGATTTACTCTGCTGACGGCAAGATAATGGGTACATGGAACTATAACCGCGAGAATCGTGTTATGGTAGACTATACGCAGTTGCCGCCTTCTCTCATTCAGGCTTTGGTGGCTACAGAAGATGTTCGTTTCTACGACCACTCTGGCATTGACTTTTATGCTTTGGGACGTGCTATTGTCAAGCGTGGACTGCTGGGACAAAAAAGTGCAGGCGGAGGCTCAACCATCACACAGCAATTGGCCAAGCAATTGTATTCTGGAACTGCCCACAGCGTTATGGAGCGACTGCTGCAAAAGCCTATAGAGTGGGTGATAGCAGTTAAGCTGGAGCGTACATATACGAAAGACGAGATTATAGCGTTATATCTTAATTACTTCGATTTCCTGCACAATGCGGTAGGTATTAAGACTGCGGCTAACACTTACTTTAGCAAAGACCCTAAAGACTTGTCTGTTTCTGAGGCTGCGCTATTGGTGGGA
Organism: Prevotella sp.; assembly: GCA_022511045.1. Lineage (GTDB taxonomy): Bacteria > Bacteroidota > Bacteroidia > Bacteroidales > Bacteroidaceae > Prevotella. The sequence continues at coordinate 46,675 of JAFLSF010000009.1, read as the reverse complement.
CTTTGCAAGAACCCCTCGTATTATAATCCTGTACGTCGTCCCGAGCGGGCTTTGGAGCGACGCAATGTGGTATTACACCAGATGTTGAAAGCAGATTATATTACTAATGACGAGTACGAAAGATATTCAGCAGAGCCGTTGAACCTAAAGTTTCACGTTGCTGACCATAAAGACGGTATTGCGACCTATTTCCGCGACTTCTTACGGCGATATATGACAGCCAAGAAACCAGAGAGAGCAGACTACTTTTCATGGAACATGACCAAGTATTATGTCGACTCTATCAACTGGGAGAACGACCCTTTGTATGGCTGGTGCAACAAGAACCGCAAGAAAGATGGCGAGCCATATAATATTTATACTGATGGCTTGAAAGTATATACGACCATTGATTCGCGTATGCAAGAATATGCCGAGCAAGCTGCGTACGAGCACGTGGCAAAATTCTTACAACCAGCATTTACGAAAGAAAAGCGAGGTCGCAAAACGGCACCATTCTCTGGCAGCCTGTCTACCGAGCAAGTGAATGAGATTCTGATGCGCTCCGTTCGCCAATGTGACCGTTATCGCGCGATGAAAGCTGCTGGTGCATCTGAAGAACAGATAATGGAAGCCTTCCGAACCAAGACAGAGATGTCCGTGTTCAGTTATCGCGGTGCGATAGACACCCTAATGACACCACTCGATTCCATTCGCTATTATAAGACCTTCCTCCGTACGGGCTTTATGAGCATGTGTCCGCAGAATGGCTATGTAAAGGCGTATGTAGGCGGAATGGACTTTATGCACTTTGCTTATGATATGGCAATGGAAGGCCGCCGTCAAGTAGGCTCAACCATTAAGCCATTTCTCTATTCTCTGGCGATGGAAAATGGCTTCTCACCGTGTGACGAGGCACCTAATGTGCAACAGACTTATATGGTGGCTGGACGTCCCTGGACGCCGCGCAATAGCAGTCAGTCGCGATATGGTGAAATGGTGACGTTGAAGTGGGGACTGCAACAGTCAAACAACTGGATTTCAGCCTATCTGATGAGTAAACTCTCTCCTCAGGCCTTTGTCACGCTATTACATGAATATGGTATAAATAACCCCGATATTCACCCCTCTATGTCCCTATGTTTGGGACCATGCGAGATTACCGTAGGAGAGATGGTCAGCGCATACACGGCTTTTGCCAATCATGGCATACGTGCTGCCCACATGTTCGTTACGAAGATAGAGGACAACGAAGGCAATGTCATTGCCCAGTTCCAGCCACGTTTGAGCGAAGTCATCAGTGCCGAGAGTGCCCACAAGATGCTCTATATGCTGAAAGCCGTCGTCGATGGTGGAACGGCAGGGCGTCTCCGCTTCCGCTATGGACTGAAAGGCGAGATAGCAGGCAAGACAGGTACGACAAACAACAACAGCGACGCTTGGTTTATGGGCATCACCCCAACGCTGGTCAGCGGAGTGTGGGTAGGCGGTGACGACCGCGACATACATTTTGACTCTATGGCTATGGGACAAGGAGCCACGATGGCCCTCCCTATCTTTGCGCTATATATGCAGCGTATTTATAAAGACAGCACCTTGAATTACAGCCCTACCGCCATATTTGATTTACCAGCAGGATTCGACCCTTGCGCAAACGCCGATATACTTGGAGGAGACTCTTTGGCAATCGGACAAGAGTATATGGAAGAAGTGCTGGAATAATCCCCCTCATAAACAGCATGGCCCATTTTTATGCCCTCTCGGCTCTGAGCAGGGAGTTTGTGACACAAATGACACAAATGTCACAAATGACACGTGTCACAAATAAAACGGGAATTTCAGGTGAGACATTGTTAAATAATAGTCAAGTTATTGATAATAATATAGTTAGTAATAATAATACCGCTACGAAAAGTACTAAAGGTATTTTTTGTGCCACCGTGTCATAAATGTCACAAGTGTCACAAATGTCACAAATGCCAAAAACTGCTGGTTAGCCCGACAGTGCGCATAGTCCACAGTCATAGTGCGGATAGTCCGCACTCCTTGTCCGGATAGTCCGCACTCATGGTGTGGATAGGACTGAAAATAGTGAAAGATAAGGAAAGTGGGAAATGGAGAAAGTTTTTGGAGAAAACGTTTGGTGGTTGGGGAAAAGTTGTGTATCTTTGCAATTGCAATGACAGACAATATAACATATTATATAGCCATATTGGCACTGATTATCATAGGGGTAATCGCTGCCAAGAAAATTGCTTCATGCCTTATCAAGAGCGTGATGATAGTGGTGTTGTTGGCTATAGCCGCTTTTATCTATTACCAGTATCTGAGGTAAGACGTATTTGGCTTATACCAAAAGTATACCGAGAACTACCAACAATCCGTATACCAATATATTACGGGCTGTTTCTGCTAAGCATACGTTAAGTTCCCTCCCAGCATGTATACGCTTCATCTTTTGCCAAGTCAAGACGTGCATGATGAAATAGAGAAGGGGTAGCAAAAAGGCCAATACATGCCCATAAAACCAAAAGACAAGACCTGCTAATATGGCAAAAATGCCTAACGTCAGATAGAGCCATTCTGTCCAATCTGCACCTATTTTTACTACCAAAGTCTTTTTCCCGTCCCGCTGGTCGTTTTCGCGGTCGCGATAGTTATTGACAATCAATAGGCAGTCTATGACCGCACCACAAGCCAAAGAGGCAATGAAAACCTGCCAAGTGCAAGTGTGTAGTTGAATGTAATATGTAGTGCAAACGGGGATAATGCCGAAAAACAGGAATACGAGAATGTCGCCCATGCCGATATACGATAGGTGGGTGGTGTAAAGGAAACAAAATACAATACAGAGCAGGCCGACAACCAGCATTTCCAATCCTCCGAAGAACACCAGCGGAAGGCCTACCAGACAGGCTGTACAGGTGGTGAGGGCAATGGCCCGCTTCATGGAATCAATCTTGACCCAGCCTTGAGTGCAGGCACGCAAAGGGCCGAGACGCGTCTCCGCTTCATCGTTGCCTTGTGCATAGTCAAAGAAGTCGTTGATGAAGTTTGCGTCAATCTGCATCAATGTGGCAAACAGCAGGCAAAGTGCTGCGGGCACCCAATTAAATATCCAAGAGCCGTATTCCCTTGCATCGACCCATGCTAAAGCAAGGCCGATAATAACAGGGACGATTGCACCAGAAAGCGTCTTAGGGCGGGCTGCCAATACCCATGCCTTGAAGGAGTCTTGTTTGATAGTTTCTTCCATACGGATGCAAAAGTACGAAATAAATTGTTAAAGTGTAGCAAATATTTGGAAAAATTTTCGTATCTTTGCATCCGATATGATGACCGAAACCCCTTCGCTTGACCTTGTGGAGTTTGTAGAAACTCAGATTTTACCACAGTACGCGCAATTTGACAAGGCCCATAACTTGCAACATGTGCAGAAAGTAATTCGCTCCTCGCTGGAGTTAGCTCATAAAATGGGGGCAGACTTGAACATGGCCTACGCTATTGCAGCCTATCATGATTTGGGATTGAGTGGGCCGCGTGCTATTCACCATTTGACGAGTGGTAAAATTCTCATACAAGACGCCCGTTTAAAGCGATGGTTCTCGGCTAAACAAATAAAAATAATGAAAGAGGCCGTAGAGGACCATCGTGCTTCGGCTTCGAGGACTCCACGTAGCATATATGGTAAGATTGTGGCAGAGGCTGACCGCGACATTCAGCCAGAGACTGTTATTCGACGTACCATACAGTTTGGGCTTGCCAACTATCCGCAGCTGGACCGCGAGGGGCATTGGCAGCGTTTTATGCAACACATGGAGGAAAAATACTCGGCTAACGGTTATATCCGCCTTTGGATTCAAGGCTCAGAGAACGAAAAACGGTTACAGGAACTGCGGACACTCATAGAGCAGCCACAGCAGATGCGACCCGTCTTTGAGCGACTCTTTGAAGAAGAAACGGTAGAAAAAGCAAAAAATGTAAAATAAAACAGTTTGGGCTTTTGTAATCTCAAATTTATTCGTTACCTTTGCAACATAATATGCGAAGACAAATTAACAAATGGACCATATAAGAAACTTCTGCATCATAGCCCATATAGATCATGGTAAGTCTACTTTGGCTGACCGTCTTCTGGAATATACCAAAACTATTCAAGTTACGGGAGGCCAGATGCTTGATGATATGGACTTGGAGCGTGAGCGCGGTATTACGATTAAGAGCCACGCCATCCAAATGGAATATACCTATAAAGGCGAGAAATATATCCTGAATCTTATTGACACACCAGGACACGTGGACTTCTCTTACGAGGTGAGCCGCTCGATAGCCGCTTGCGAAGGAGCTCTATTAGTAGTTGACGCTACGCAAGGGGTACAGGCACAGACCATCTCAAACCTTTATATGGCTATTGATAACAATCTTGAGATAATCCCGATTATCAACAAGATAGATATGCCAAATGCCATGCCTGACGAGGTGGAAGACGAGATAGTAGACCTTATAGGCTGCAATCCAGAGGACATCATCCGTGCCAGCGGAAAAACAGGCGAGGGCGTAGAGGATATTTTGGATGCAGTCGTAGAGCGTATTCCACATCCTGTGGGTAACGAGGAGGCACCGCTGCAGGCGTTGATATTCGACTCCGTATTCAATTCGTTCCGAGGTATCATTGCCTATTTTAAAATTACCAACGGTGTCATTCGACAAGGCGACAAGGTGAAATTCTTTAATACGGGAATGGAATACGTGGCTGACGAAGTGGGTGTGCTGAAGATGGATATGATACCCCGTAAGGAGTTAAGAACGGGTGAGGTCGGCTACATCATTAGCGGCATCAAAAATGCAAAGGAAGTGAAGGTGGGCGATACGATTACCCACATACAGAGGCCTTGCGACAAAGCCATTGAGGGATTCCAAGAGGTAAAGCCGATGGTGTTTGCAGGTGTCTATCCTATAGACCCGACTGATTACGAGAACCTGCGTGCCTCTTTGGAGAAACTCCAATTGAACGATGCGTCGCTGACATTTACTCCAGAAACATCTATTGCTTTGGGCTTTGGTTTCCGTTGCGGTTTCTTGGGCTTATTGCACATGGAAATAGTACAGGAGCGTCTGGACCGTGAATTTGATATGGACGTTATCACCACCGTGCCTAATGTCACCTATATGTGTTACACCAAACAAGGGGAGGAGAAAGAGGTTCACAATCCCTCTGGTCTGCCTGACCAGACGATGATAGACCATATAGAGGAGCCTTACATCAAGGCCAGCATTATTACGTCTGCCGATTATATCGGGTCGATTATGACCCTCTGTCTTGATAAACGAGGCGAACTTATAGACCAGCAGTATGTCAGCGGTAATCGCGTGGAATTACGTTTTATGTTGCCTTTGGGTGAGATAGTCATTGATTTCTATGACAAATTAAAATCTATCTCGAAGGGCTATGCTTCGTTTGACTATCATATTGACTCGTTCCGTCCCTCCAAACTGGCTAAACTTGATATTCTGCTCAACGGCGAGCCCGTAGATGCACTATCTACGCTGACTCATCAGGATAATGCTGTTGCCTTTGGCAGAAGGATGTGTGAGAAACTGAAAGAACTGATTCCGCGCCAGCAGTTCGATATTGCCATTCAGGCAGCGATAGGAGCTAAGATTATAGCTCGCGAGACGGTGAAGCAAGTACGCAAGGATGTTACTGCCAAGTGCTATGGTGGCGATGTGAGCCGTAAGCGAAAGTTGTTGGAGAAACAAAAGCGTGGAAAGAAACGCATGAAGCAAATAGGCAATGTAGAAGTACCACAAAAAGCATTCCTAGCTGTATTGAAGCTGGATTGATGACACAATAGAAGAACAAATAATCTAATTTATAGAAGAACAATGAATACAATCGGACTTACGAAGCGTGATGTGGCACGAGAACTGGCTAGAAGGTACAGCACAATGTCTCATGATGAGTTAGATGTGCTGGAGAGTATTCTTATCCCTATGAAGTTTCAGAAAGGAGAGTACATCCTTAAAGAGGGAGAAGTGTGTACCAATATCTATTGGGTTGTAAAAGGGCTTATAAGACAGTTCTATTTCAAGAATGGCAAAGAACTGACGGAGCACATGTCTATAGAAAATTCTATCTGCATGAGTATTGAGAGCCTGTTCAAGGAAAAGCCTAGTCACATGCAGATTCAAGCCATTGAGCCAACCATCTTGTTTGTCCTGCCCAAAGATAGGTTAGAGCGTGAAGCCGTCAGAAATACGAATATCCAGATGTTGTATCGTAAGATTCTGGAAGAGGCACTGATTCTTTCACAAATCAAAGCGGATATGTTACGTTTTGAACCTGCTCCAGAACGATATGCAAAACTCGTGAAACGTTCGCCACAACTGGTACTGCGTGCTCCTTTGGTCTATATTGCCAGTTATTTGCAGATGACGCCAGAAACACTCAGTCGTGTTCGCACTTCAGCATTGTTAGATAATAAATGAGCAGAGATGCTTGTAGTCTGACTACAACATTCCACAGAAAGTAAACATCGAGGGAAATTCCTGACAAATCGCATCCGGGGAATTCTTAAATAGTCCGAATAAGGCGCTACCTGAGCCAGACATGGCCGCATAGGTAGCGCCCATATTATATAAACGTTCTTTGATTTTTGCCAATTCTGGATGTAAGGCAAAAACGCTCTCCTCAAAATCGTTTGTCAAACTCTCGCGCCACGTCTCCACAGGCTGTTTTACAATCTCGCGACAACATAAGGTAGGGAAGTGGGGATGAATAAGTGAAAAAGCCTCTTTAGTGGGAACAGGAATGGCTGGACGCACAATGCCAATAAACCATCCGCTCAAATCAAGGCCGATAGGTTGTAGTTGTTCACCAATACCCTCTGCATAACAAGGACTGGAATCAATAAAGAAGGCACAATCAGCTCCTAACTTTGCGGCATAACACATCATCTGCTCGCGTGTCAGTCCCAATTCAAACGCTTCGTTGAGTAACCGTATCATATAGGCACCATCGCTGCTACCGCCTCCCATTCCTGCTTGGGTAGGAATACCTTTCCAAAGATGAGCGTGTATTCGAGGTAGAGTGGGGAAGTCCGCCTTTAATAATTGGTAAGCTCGTACCACCAAATTCTTCTGCTCGTCACCCTCAATGGGTATATTTGTCACTTTTAAATCACAGTCCGTGTTTGAAGGAAAGGTATCGGCCATTGGCAAAACCTCCAAAGCATCCATTATAGGCACAGGATAAAAAACAGTTTGTAGGTTATGATAGCCGTCGGGGCGCCTCTCTACTACGTTTAAGCCTAAATTTATTTTAGCAATGGGAAATGTAATCATTGTTTATCTTTTTTTAAGTTCCAGCGTTTTAGGTAGCTTGCGCCATTTTCCATTCCAAGGAATTTTGATGCTACTCCCTTCGCCTTGTTTTAATAGATATGTCGAGTCATTTAAGCAGGTCAGCGTCGCCGTCAAGTCTTCGCTTCCCGTGTCATTTATTATTTGTAACTCAGCTTTCCGCTCGTTTTTTATTTCACTTGATGTAATAAGCCAGCAATAAGAATTATGTTTTTTAGCCAGATAACCAGGCAATGTGCCGTATAAATCGTGTCCTTCAACTATGATGTCTTGTTCGTACAGATTGATACGCATATAGACTTCATATTCATTATTATATAGGTACGCGCAAAAGGTTTTACCCTTCTGTTGTTGGGCAAGCGAATATGTTGAAACTATTGCAACGAGTAGGAATAATAGAACTCTCTGTATCATGGTGTTTGTTTTTGCCTCCAAAATTACTAAATTTAAATCAATAAATAGGTAGTCCGTACAAAATATCTCTTAAAACTTTTATGTATTTTATTTTTTTTAAGTACCTTTGCGGCCTAAATATATGTATTAGTAATGGTAAAAAAGACATTAAAGCCTGATTTTATTTTTGAGTCGAGTTGGGAAGTGTGTAATAAGGTTGGTGGCATTTACACCGTTCTCTCCACTCGTGCAAAGACGCTTCAGGATGAAATGAAAGACCGAATACTTTTCATTGGCCCTGATTTCTGGAAAGATAACGAAAGCCCATACTTTAAGGAAGACAGCACCCTCTTTGCCAAGTGGCAATGGGAGGCTAAAGAACAAGGCCTGAAGGTTCGTGTGGGTCGATGGACTATCCCGGGAGAACCTATTGCCATCCTTGTAGATTTCACTCCCTACTATGATAGAAAAAACGAGATTTATACGTGGTTATGGGAAAAATATGGAGTAGACTCGTTGCACGCTTATGGCGACTACGACGAAGCCTCCATGTTTTCTTATGCTGCCGCTCTGGTAGTCGAGAGTTATTATAACTACTATCTGGATTCCCGCAAAAAGGTGATTTATCACGCTAACGAATGGATGTGTGGACTTGGTGCACTATACATCAACCACAAAATGCCCCAGATTGGTACAATCTTCACTACCCACGCCACCAGTATCGGTCGTTCTATCGCTGGTAATCAAAAGCCCCTTTACGATTATCTCTTTGCTTATCACGGCGACCAGATGGCGGAAGAACTGAATGTGCAGTCTAAACACTCTATTGAGAAACAAACGGCAATGTATGTTGATTGCTTTACAACCGTTAGTGATATTACAGCCAACGAGTGTAAGGAGCTGTTAGACAAACCCGTAGAAGTTGTCCTTCCAAATGGTTTCGACAATAGCTTCGTACCAAATACGACTAATTTTACACGTAAGCGCCGAATAGCTCGCCAGCGTTTATTAGAAGTTGCCAACGCGTTATTGGGCGAGCAATTGGGTGACGATACGCTTATCGTTTCAACCAGTGGACGCTATGAATTCCGTAACAAAGGCATTGATGTTTTTGTGGAAGCGATGAATCGTTTGTTGCGCGATACTAACCTCAAAAAGAAGGTCGTTGCTTTCATCGAAGTTCCCGGTTGGGTGGGCGAGCCCCGTAAGGATTTGCAGGAGCGTCTGAAGAGCGGCAAAACATTTGATACACCGTTAGAGGTTCCACAGGTAACTCACTGGTTGCACAACATGAGTCATGACAATGTGCTGAGCATGCTGAAATATTATGATATGCACAACCGTGAGGACGATATGGTGAAGGTTATCTTCCTACCTTGTTACTTAGACGGGAAGGACGGCATTGTCGATATGACCTATTACGATATAGTGCTGGGTAACGACCTGTGTGTTTATCCTTCTTATTATGAACCTTGGGGATATACACCATTGGAGGCAATCGCCTTTAAAGTTCCCTGTATTACAACCGATTTGGCTGGTTTCGGATTATGGGCTAACAAAGTGTTTGGTCATAACGGCGAAATAGAAGACGGCGTTAAGGTCATCCATCGTACGGACTATAACTACTCAGAGGTTGCCGATGCCATAAAAGATACAGTTGCCAAGTTTTCCAGTATGACGCAGAGGCAGGTGAACGCTTGTCGCAAGGCTGCTGATACGTTGTCGAAGAAGGCACTCTGGAGCGAATTCATTGAGTACTACCACAAGGCTTACGACATTGCCTTGCGTAAGGCTGAAGCACGCAAATAGATATTTGAAACAAGACAAGATATATTGTTAATTGAATTATACTAAACAACAGTTATGAAAATTAAAGCAGATTATGCAAATGCTCCTCAGTGGAAGGATTTGATAGTGAAATCATCCCTTCCCGAGCAGTTAAAGTGTTTGGATGAGATTGCCCACAATATGTGGTGGGTATGGAATTACGAGGCACGCGACCTGTTCCGCGACCTTGACCCCGACCTTTATCACGAGGTAAAGCACAATCCCGTGATGTTGCTGGAGCGCCTGACAATGGAGCGTAAGGAACAGATTTTGAAGGACAAGGCACTGATGAAGCGCATCAAAACCGTCTACGACCTGTTCCGCAAGTATATGGATGTTAAGCCCGACCAAAAACGTCCTTCCGTTGCCTACTTCTGTATGGAGTACGGTATCCACTCTGCCTTGAAGATTTACTCTGGCGGTTTGGGTATGTTGGCTGGTGACTATGTGAAGGAGGCCAGCGACTCTAATGTTGATATGTGTGCCGTAGGTTTCCTCTATCGTTTCGGCTATTTCACACAGAGCCTCTCGATGGACGGTCAGCAAATTGCCAACTACGAGACTCAGAACTTTACTTCGCTCCCCATTGAGCGCCAGCTTGATAAAGATGGCAATCCGATGGTGGTTGACGTTCCCTATACCAACTATCAAGTTCATGCCTATGTTTGGCGTGTCAATGTAGGTCGTGTAAAGTTGTATCTGCTGGACACAGACAACGAGATGAACTCCGACTTCGACAAGCCTATCACTCATGCTCTCTATGGAGGTGATTGGGAGAACCGTCTGAAGCAGGAAATCTTGTTGGGTATCGGCGGTATGTTGTTGCTGAAGAAATTGGGAATCAAGAAAGACATCTACCACTGCAACGAGGGACACGCTGCTTTGTGTAACCTGCAACGTTTGGTAGACTATATTGAAGAGGACGGTCTGACATTCAATCAGGCTTTAGAACTGGTTCGTGCCAGCGGTCTCTATACCGTTCATACACCTGTTCCCGCAGGTCATGACTATTTTGACGAGGGCTTGTTTGGCAAGTACATGGGTGGCTATCCCCAGAAATTAGGCATCACTTGGGACGAGTTTATCGGCATGGGACGCACCAATCCAGAGAACCACGACGAGAAATTCTGCATGTCTACCTTTGCTTGTAACACTTGCCAAGAGGTGAACGGCGTTTCTATGTTGCACGGTTTGGTCAGTCAAAAGATGTTTGCTCCCATCTGGAGCGGTTATTTCCCAGAGGAGAACCACGTGGGTTATGTCACCAATGGCGTTCACTTCCCCACATGGTGTGCTACCGAGTGGCGCCGCGTTTATAAGGAGTACTTCGACGAGAATCACATGAGCGACCAGTCGAACCAAAGCATCTGGGAAGGCATCTACAATTGTCCAGACGAGAAGATTTGGGCAACACGCATGGCACTGAAGCAGAAGTTGTTTGACTATATCAAGGAGCAGTTCCGCGAGACGTGGCTGCGTAACCAGGGAGATCCCTCGCGCGTGTTGTCTCTGCTGGAGAAGATGAATCCTAACGCATTGGTTATTGGCTTCTGCCGTCGCTTTGCCACCTACAAGCGTGCCCACCTGCTCTTTACAGACCTCAACCGTCTGTCTAAGATTGTCAATAACCCCGAGCATCCCGTTATGTTCCTCTTTGCTGGTAAGGCTCACCCTGCTGATGGTGCAGGTCAGGGACTCATCAAGCAGATTTACGAGATTTCTCAGCGTCCCGAATTCCTCGGTAAGGTCATCTTCCTTGAGGATTACGACTTCTTGCTGGCCCGTCGTCTGGTATCTGGTGTGGACATTTGGATGAATACACCAACTCGTCCATTGGAGGCATCAGGTACAAGTGGCGAGAAGGCCGAGATGAATGGTGTCGTCAATCTCTCCGTCAAGGACGGCTGGTGGCTTGAGGGCTATCGTGAGGGTGCTGGCTGGGCTTTGACCGAAAAGCGCACCTATCAGAACCAGGGTCACCAAGACCAGTTGGATGCAGCCACTATTTACTCGTTGCTTGAGAACGAGATAATACCGCTTTATTATAAGAAGAACAAGCGTGGCATTAGTCCCGATTGGATTAAAGTCATCAAGAACTCTATTGCGCAGATAGCTCCTCACTACACGATGAAGCGTCAGTTGGACGACTATTACTCAAAGTTCTACGTCAAGCAGGCTAAGCGCTTCAAGGAAATCTCTAAGGATAACAATCGTCTGGCCAAGGAATTGGCTCAATGGAAAGAGGCTGTTGCCGAGCGTTGGGATGCTATTAGTGTCGTTAGTTGCGAGTGGGACTTCCCCGCAGCAGGTGGCGAGGCTGGCCAGAAGTATACATTGAAGTACGTTATTAACGAACAGGGACTCGATGATGCTGTTGGACTTGAAAAGGTCAATATTTACGTTGACAAGAACGGCGAAGAGCGCATCCTCAATTGCGAGCCATTGGAGTTGATTGGTCACGAAGGCAATAACTACATCTTCGAGGGCAAGTTGACGCCAAAGCGCTTTGGCCAATACAAGTCTGCCGTGCGCATGTATCCTAAGAATAAGAATCTGCCTCACCGTCAGGACTTCTGCTATGTCAAGTGGCTGGAACTTCCTGCTATGTAATTTCGCAGATATTTTTTCGATAGAACAAAAAGAGAGGAGAACGGTACCGTCCTCCTCTCTTTTTGTTAGCAATACAGCCAACAATGTGGATAATGCTTAGAAACTGACAGCCATACCCAGTGCGAGGTTAGCATCTTTACCAAAAAGGCTATTGGGACTATAATATTGTGCGAAGGCTTGATAGTGTATTCGTGGCCGAGATAAATTTTCCTCTGAAAGCACAAAACATTCCAAGAAAAAATAAATGTATTATATGGTTTTTCTCCCTTTTATTCGTACCTTTGCAGTCAGAAAGCAGTGTCACGGTCTGTCGCTGGTGTCTTACATGGCACGAGAGGAAAGTCCGGGCAGCAAAGGACATCTCACTGGTGAAAGTGCCAGCAGTTGGTAACAGCTGGATATGGGAGAAGAGAATGACCGCCCGCCACCATGGCTCTGATTAGGGGATTCTGATGGCAGGCAAGGGTGAGAAGGTGGGGTAAGAGACCACCAGCTGACGGGTGATCGTCGGGCTGTTCCATCTGAGAGCTGCAAGTTCGCGTATACCATCGTCTGAAGGCTGTCCGTCTGAAGCGTAGGCTACGATGGAGGGTAGAATGCTGGAGCCGTAGGGTAACTTGCGGAGTAGATAAATGACAGACGCCCTGTCCGCAAGGGTAGGGTACAGAACCCGGCTTATAGGGGCACTGCTTTCTTTTAAGAGAATATACTCCGATACTGAGACAAACGGAAAGATAAACTAAAGAAAAAACATTGAAAGGGAGAGATGATAGACTCAATTATCCAATTCTTCACAACAGACATTTGGCGCATTACCAGAGGAGACGTATCTCCGTTGAAGTATATGATGGTGAGCCTTACGAAGCGACTTGTCTTGGCAATCCGATTTTTTACGGCCAGAAAGGTTATGTCGCAGGCTGCTGCTCTAACGTATTCGACGCTGTTGGCTATTGTCCCTATTTTGGCCGTCGTATTCGCCATAGCCAGAGGGTTTGGCTTTAATAAATATATAGAGGTGTGGTTTCGGGATGCGTTGGGCTCACAACCTCAAGTGGCTAATGTGATTATAGACTTTGTCAACAGTTATCTGGTGCATACAAAAAGTGGAATATTCTTAGGTATAGGCTTGATTTTTATGCTCTACACCGTGTTGATGTTGGTGAGTAATATAGAGGACTCGTTTAACGAAATATGGCAAGTGAAGAAACCACGCAGCATCTTCCGGACCTTTACGGACTATATCGCGATGTTTTTCCTTTTTCCAATCATTATCGTTATAACCTCGGGACTTACTATCTTTTTGACGACAATTGCTGACCAGTTACCAGATTTTTTACTTTTAGGCTCTTTTGTGCGATTCTTGATAGACTTGATACCTTATGTGTTGATGTCGGGTATGTTTATCTCCTTATACATTTTTATGCCAAATACTCGCGTACGTCTTATCAATGTTATCGTTCCTGGCATATTGGCAGGCTTCGCTATGCAGGCATTGCAGATAGTATACATCCATTCGCAGATTTTCCTTTCCAGTTACAATGCCATTTATGGCTCGTTTGCAGCCCTGCCCTTATTTATGTTGTGGCTGCAAATATCGTGGACTATTTGTTTGTTTGGTGCGGCTTTGTGCTATGCAAACCAGAATCTTGAGCATTATGATTATGATGCAAAAACCAGCGAGATAAGTCATCGCTATAAAATTATGTTGTCGGCTTTATTGCTGAGTCGTATCTGCAAACGTTTTGCCAACGGACAGAAACCATACTCAGCTATGCAGTTACGACAGGAAACTAATATTCCCATAAGGTTTGTCAACGACCTGTTATTCGACATGATAAATGCAGGACTACTAACGGAAATATCAAGTGATGAGAAAGATGAAATCTCACACTATATGCCTGCTGAAGACCTTAAAAACATGACTGTCGGTACACTGATAGACCGTTTGGAGTCTTATGGCAAATGGAAAATAGACCTTGATGTAAGTGGACTATTTAGTGAAGAGTGGACAAAAGCACTGGAGTTGCGCAGCAACTATCTACGCAACTCCAGAGAAATCTTGTTACAAGACCTTTAGATAAATAGCACTGTCAATCCTGCCATAACGATACTGACCATTGACATAAGTTTTATAAGAATGTTCAGAGACGGACCAGAGGTGTCTTTGAATGGGTCACCAACGGTATCTCCGACGATGGTAGCCTTGTGAGCAAACGAGCCCTTGCCTCCAAAGTTGCCTTCCTCAACCATCTTTTTGGCGTTGTCCCAAGCACCACCAGCATTAGCCATGAAGACCGCCAGTGTGAATCCGCCAGCCAATCCGCCAACCAACAAGCCTAATACACCAGCGACACCTAATACCAAGCCAACCACAATAGGAATAGCAATAGCCAACAGAGAAGGAACTATCATTTCATGCTGGGCGGCACGAGTAGAAATCTCCACGCAAGAACCGTAGTCTGGTGTCGCCTTTCCTTCTAAGATTCCTGCTATTTCTCTGAACTGACGACGTACTTCTTCTACCATCTTTTGAGCAGCACGACCTACAGCTTCCATCGTCAATCCGCAGAACAAGAAAGCAGCCATTGCACCGATAAATGCTCCCACAAGCACTTTCGGATTCATGAGGTTCACTTGGAAGTAATTCATAAAATCGGGGATAGTTGCCTGCGATGCGCTGATAACCTCACCTTTCACATTCTCCATCATCATGCCCGCACGCTGCATAGCAATCTTTATCTCTTCGATATATGACGCTAACAAAGCGAGGGCTGTAAGAGCAGCAGAACCAATGGCAAAGCCTTTACCCGTTGCAGCAGTAGTATTGCCAAGCGCGTCAAGTGCATCAGTACGATGACGTACTTCTTCACCTAATTCACTCATCTCGGCATTACCACCAGCATTGTCGGCAATAGGACCGTAAGCATCTGTAGCTAAAGTAATGCCCAGCGTTGAGAGCATGCCAACCGCAGCAATACCAATACCATAAAGACCGTGTGCCAAACTTTCGCTTGACATAGAGAGATCAAAACCATTGGCAAAGGCATAACTCAGCATAATGGCTACTCCAATTGTGATAACAGGAATACAGGTAGAAATCATGCCTGTTCCTATACCTTTTATAATAACTGTGGCTGAACCAGTGAGTCCTGCTTCCGAGATTTTTTGTGTTGGCTTGTAGCTATGCGATGTATAGTACTCGGTTGCCTGACCTATGATAACTCCAGCAGCCAAACCAGAGATAACTGAGAACGAAAGTCCCAACCAGTTCTCAATGCCCAAAAGGTAGAGAATAGCAAAGGTGGCTATAGCGATGAGTACAGCACTTACGTTTGTACCCAAAGAAAGCGAACGCAACAAGTCTTTCATGGTGGCACCTTCTTTTGTACGAACCAGATAGATGCCGAACAACGAAAGGAATACACCCACAGCCGCTATGAGCATCGGGGCAACGACGGCCTTGAGCTGCATCCCTTCAATCTGGCTGGCGGCAAAGGCAGATGCCCCAAGTGCAGCCGTAGACAATACAGAGCCACAATAACTTTCGTAAAGGTCGGCACCCATGCCTGCCACATCGCCTACATTATCGCCCACATTGTCAGCAATCGTAGCGGGATTGCGTGGGTCGTCCTCAGGAATATCTGCTTCAACCTTACCTACAATATCGGCACCCACATCAGCTGCCTTTGTATAGATACCGCCGCCAACACGAGCAAACAAAGCCTGTGTAGAAGCACCCATACCGAATGTCAGCATGGTAGTAGTAATTGAAATCAATCCGTCAGTATCGAAGAAATTAAGCACGACAAACCAGATAGCAATGTCGAGCAAGCCTAAACCAACCACCGTCAAGCCCATTACGGCACCAGAGCGGAAAGCTATCTTCAGACCGCCGTCAAGGCTTTTACGAGCAGCATTAGCCGTGCGAGCCGAAGCATAAGTAGCAGTCTTCATGCCGAAGAAACCTGCTAACCCAGAGAAAAAGCCACCTGTCAAAAAAGCAAATGGTACCCAGGGGTTCTGTGCATGTAGCCCATAAGCCATGAAAGCAAAAAGTATGCAAAGCACGACAAAGACTATGCAGACTACCTTGTACTGCTGTTTCAAATAGGCCATAGCCCCTTTACGGACATAGAGCGCAATTTCCTTCATTCGTGGAGTGCCCTCGTCCTCTTTCATCATCTGGCGAAAGAAAAACCAAGCCATGCCCAATGCTACCACAGAGGCTATGGGTACGAGCCAGAAAACATAAGGAATATTCATAAGTAGAAATTTGGATGTGTTATTAAATAAAGTACTTACTCATCGGCGATGAAGTCTGACAGACTCTCAGCATCGTCTTCAGGGTCATCGTCAATTACGAAAGTAGTACTATAATTGTTCTCGTTGATTTCGTCGTCATCAGGTTCTTCCAGTTCTATATCATCCTCGTCTGGACGATTATAGTCGTCAGCTGGAAGGTCAATATCCTCGTCCAAATCCTCATCATCAAGGTTAGGCGTGTCATATTTCATGCGTGGCTTAAAGGCTTCGGGTTTCACTTTCGCAAAAATAGCCTCTACCCAAGTACCTTTTTCCACCTCCAATACCTCGTAGCCGTCGGCAACTTTCTTTTCATACATACCACCTTTCTTGTGTAGACGGTCTTTAGGCAGGGTCGTTGTGGAAATATCGAAACCACTCTCTATAATATCTTGAATAGATTGCGACAACGAATCCCAGCCACCTCCGAAGTTACGTTCAAGGACCTCAATGAGTTTAGTAGCAGTAATGTGGCGGATATTCTCATAGGTCAAATCAGTGACTCGTAATATTGGCCGCTTCTTAACAGCCCACGTGACTCTAACGTTGTCGCCTATGCTGAAAGCCCCTACCTTGTAACCTTGTTTTGTATATTTGTCACGAATCAACGTGTTGTCTTCAGTGATTTCCTCTATCATGAAAGCACTACGGATAATATCAGCAAAATGGCGCAAGTTCTCCCTGATTTCAACATCCTTTGCTACCGTTTCCAACATACGGAAGATGTCATTCTCCTGTACATCCCATACGGTACTCTTGGTCAGTGTTTTCAAGTTTAGAGCTTTGCCGTCATCTGCATGTTTTTCTTGGTTCTTCGTGTCTTTAGGAGCGCCTTTAGTGCTTTTCACAGTGTCTTTTACAGTCTTTTTTACCATGTTTTGATTACTTAGTTCCTAATTTTTCTGCAAATGTACATACTTTATTTGCGTTTCACAAGTTTTTCAAAGAATTTTTTTGTAATTTTGTCACCAAGTTGTAAGTTTACGGACAAGTTATGTCAGAACCATTAGCAGAAAGACTGAGACCGCGTACACTCGATGACTATATCGGGCAGAAACATTTAGTAGGGGAGGGGGCTGTGTTGCGCAAGATGATAGATGCGGGGCGCATCTCCTCGTTCATATTGTGGGGACCTCCTGGAGTAGGTAAGACGACGTTGGCTCAGATTATAGCTCACAAATTAGAAACGCCGTTCTATACCTTGTCTGCTGTTACTAGCGGAGTAAAGGATGTTCGCGACGTGGTAGAGAAAGCTCAAAAAGGTCGTTTCTTCAACGAAGCATCACCTATATTATTTATTGATGAGATACACCGTTTTTCGAAATCGCAACAAGACTCGCTTCTCGGTGCCGTAGAAAAGGGTATCGTGACGCTGATAGGTGCAACGACGGAAAATCCATCTTTTGAGGTCATCAGACCCCTATTATCGCGTTGTCAGTTGTATGTGCTGAAAACGCTGGAGAAAGAGGACCTGATAGAATTGCTACAAAGAGCCATTACGAAAGACATCATACTCAAGGAACGCCAAATTGAGTTGAAAGAAATGGGAGCCATAATACGCTTTAGCGGTGGAGATGCCCGTAAACTACTCAATATATTGGAGTTGGTTGTAGATTCTGCACCAGCTGAATCTATTATCATAACGGATGAAATGGTGGAGAATTGTCTTCAGCAGAATCCGTTGGCCTACGATAAGGACGGCGAGATGCATTATGACATCATTTCGGCCTTTATTAAGTCTATTCGCGGAAGTGACCCCGATGCCGCTCTCTATTGGATGGCTCGTATGATAGAGGGTGGGGAAGACCCTCAATTTATAGCTCGCCGACTGGTCATCTCTGCGGCTGAGGACATTGGCTTGGCTAATCCAAATGCCCTATTGCTGGCTAATGCTGCTTTCGATACTGTGATGAAAATAGGATGGCCCGAGGGTAGGATTCCTTTGGCAGAGTGTGCCGTCTATTTAGCGACATCACCTAAAAGTAATTCAGCCTATTTTGGAATAGACGATGCGCTAAATCTTGTGCGTCAGACGGGAAATCAACCCGTTCCTCTACATCTTCGTAATGCGCCCACCAAACTGATGAAAGAACTTGGTTATAGTGATGGTTATAAATATCCACACGACTATTCTGGACACTTTACCCCGCAACAATATATGCCTGATGACCTACAAAACGAACGGATATGGCATCCCCAACACTCACCGTCAGAGCAGAAGCTTTACGAGCGGATGCTTAGTTACTGGGGAGAGAGGTTTAAGGATGAGTAGGGAAGAATTGTGAAAGAGTAGGGGGGGCTATACTTGTCGTTAGGCTCCCTACCTTATTTTATTTAGCCATCGTATAAATTTCGCGCATTTCGTCGGCTCCCAATACCTCGAACGAGCCTATGGTAATAGTTCCCCCATGCGAACACTTGTCAACCAGAATGTCAATTTCTTTCGCACTTATTTCATGGCCTATTAGCTCGTGAATATTGGTCGGCATACCTATCTTCCGATACCATTCTTCCATAGCTTGGATTCCTTGTTCAGCGGTTTCCTTTGGATGAGCATAATCAACGGCTATACCCATCACATTTCCAGCAAATTGAACAAAACGGCTAATGTGTTTAGGCATAACGAAACGAGCCCATGAAGGCCATAATGCGGCAAGACCTGCTCCGTGCGTAACACCATACACGGCACTTAGCTCATGCTCTAATCGGTGCGTGGCAAAATCTTTCTCAGTTCCACACTCCGTCAAGTCGTTATGAGCCAATGAGCCTGCCCACATAATTTGGGCACGATGGCGATAATCTTCGGGATGTTTCATCACAACTAATGCTGAGTCCTTAACGGTGCGTAACAAAGCTTCAGCTATAGCATCAGTCAAAGTCATTTCGTCGAAACGGGAGAAGTAACGCTCCATCGTGTGCATCATAATGTCCGTAGCTCCCGCCGCCGTCTGATAAGGCGGAAGGGTATAAGTGCGCTCTGGATTCATGACGGCAAAGCGGCAACGACAGAGGTCGCTATTAACACCACGCTTTTGTAGGCTGTCGTCCTTTGTTATAACGCAACTGGAAGACATCTCGCTACCTGCCGCAGGAATCGTCAGCACAACACCTATGGGCAGGCAACTCTTGGGAGAACCCTTGCCATCCCAGAAATCCCAGACGTCACCTTCATAGCCTACGCCATAGCCTATGGCTTTGGCTGAGTCAATAACGCTGCCACCGCCAACGGCCAGAATAAAGTCCACCTGCTCTTGACGACAGAGGTCAATGCCTTCGTAAACTTTTGAAAGCATGGGATTTGGTACTACGCCGCCCATCTCTGTGAACGCTATATCAGCCTGTTTCAACTGTTTACGAACGACGTCAAGCAGTCCCGAACGTTCTGCGGAACCTCCGCCATAATGTATCAAAACCTTGTGACCACCATTATCTTTCACCAGTTGACCAATGTGTTGCTCAGCATCACGTCCGAATACGATTTTCGTGGGAGCATAGAAATTAAAGTCTTTCAGCATAGTTTTATTTAATGTATACGTTTCATTCTGCTTGCAAAGTTACGCATTATTTTTTAGAAGACCAAAGCTTATGATTCATAAAGTACACATTCGGTATTAACGAGGCCTATACTCACGAACGATGAGCCCTATACTCAAGAGCCACGAGCCTTATCCTCATAATGTGCGAGGTCTATGCTCGGAAAACGCGAGTCCTATTTTGAACATAATCGCCATTATGATAAATAAAGATTGTAAATGCTCTTTTATAAAAGGACTCCCTTTTTGTTGTTTTGTTCACGCATGGTTCGCAAAACATTATAAATAGAAGAAAGATTTGGTTATTTCGTTTTTTCTTAGTATCTTTGCACGTCATAAATAAGGTAATAAGAAAATTCAAAAGTTACGATACGGCATGAAATCAAGCGCAATTCTGCTCCTGCATTGTCCTGACCAACCAGGCATCATATCGGATGTCACTAAATTTATTACGGACAATCAGGGAAACATCGTCTATCTCGACCAATATGTTGATAAGCAAGACAACATGTTTTTTATGCGTATACAATGGGAATTGGATGGTTTCATGATTCCTCGTGACAAGATATTAGAATACGTCAATACGCTATATGCTCAGCGTTATCAGATGACGTGTAATCTTTATTTCAGCGACCAACGACCCCGTATGGCCATTTTCGTAAGTAAAATGAGTCATTGCCTCTATGATTTGCTGGCACGTTGGAAAGCTGGAGAATGGGAAGTAGATATTCCTTGTATTGTTTCCAACCATGAAGACTTGCGCTATGTAGCAGACCAATTTGGTATTCCCTATCACGTCTGGAGCATCAAGAAAGACCATAGTAACAAGGAAGAAGTAGAAAAAGCCGAATTGGAACTACTTCGGAGAGAGAAGGTTACGTTCATTGTATTGGCTCGATACATGCAAATTCTTTCAGACGAAATGATTGCCGCCTATCCGAACCATATCATTAACATTCACCATTCCTTCCTCCCAGCCTTTGTAGGTGCTAAGCCCTATCATCAGGCGTGGGAACGTGGTGTGAAGATTATCGGTGCCACGAGTCACTATGTCACAGCCGAACTGGATGCTGGCCCCATTATAGAGCAAGACGTAACGCGTATAAGTCATAAGGACACTCCCGAGTCGCTCGTCCTCAAGGGAAAGGATTTGGAAAAGATAGTGCTCTCTCACGCCGTTTCAAAGCATATTCAACGTAAGATTCTGACTTTTAAGAACAAGACTGTTATCTTCTCATGAACGTCGCAATAGTCAAGTATAACGCAGGAAATATCTATTCGGTGGTCAACGCACTTAGGCGATTAGGCGTGGAGCCCCTACTGACGGACGATGCCGCAGAGATACGCAAGGCTGACCGCGTGCTTTTCCCAGGTCAAGGCGAGGCTCGTGGTGCGATGGATTATCTGCGCCAGCGACGACTCGACGAAGTTATCCGCTCTTTGCGTCAGCCCGTTTTGGGCATCTGCGTAGGCCAGCAGTTGCTCTGTCGCCACTCGGAGGAAGGAGATGTTGATTGTCTCGGAATCTTTGATGTAGACGTGAGACGATTTCAGCCAAAACGCCACGAAGACAAAGTTCCTTGTATGGGTTGGAACAAACTCTACGACTTGAAAACACCTTTATTTAAGGGATTGGTGTGCGGCAAGGCAAATGAAACTGGCATTGCCGAAAAAGCTCCGTATGTCTATTTCGTACATAGTTATTATGTTCCCACCTGTGCTGAGACGATAGCAACGGCAGATTATGTCCTCCCCTACTCCGCAGCTATTCATCGTGATAATTTCTATGCCTGCCAATTCCACCCAGAAAAAAGCGGGGCAGTTGGCGAGCAGATATTAAAAAACTTCTTGGAACTATGATAGAACTGATACCTGCCATAGACATCATCGAAGGACAATGCGTACGACTGACCAAAGGTGACTACAACCAGAAAACGGTCTATCGTCATTCGCCAGCCGAGGTTGCCAAGGAGTTTGAGGCTTTGGGCTTTCAGCGCCTGCACGTTGTCGACCTCGACGGAGCCAAGTCAAAGCATATCGTCAATACGGAGGCCTTGCGTGAAATCACGTCGGCTACAAAGTTGAAAGTGGACTTTGGAGGTGGCATTAAGACGCAAGCAGACATTGAGATGGCCTTTGAAAATGGAGCTTCGATGGTAACTGTCGGTTCCGTAGCCGTTACCCAGCCTGAGTTGTTCCTCTCGTGGGTCAAGCATTATGGGGCTGAGCGAATGATATTAGGGGCTGATGTGCGCAACGGGAAGATAAGCATCAACGGATGGAAGGAAGACTCTGCGGAGGAGCTCCTACCTTTCTTGAACAAATACATTGAGGCGGGCGTGCAACAGGTACTATGCACGGAAATATCGAAAGATGGCACCCTACAAGGGCCAGCTATTGACCTATACAAAGGGATTATGCGGGAGTATCCCTCGTTGAAGCTGATTGCCAGCGGTGGTGTTGCCTGCATTGACGACATCAAGGCATTAGAGGCGGCAGGCATCCCAGCCGTTGTCTTCGGCAAAGCCATTTATGAAGGGCGCATTAACCTCAAGGATTTAATAAACGAACTATCGGCTAAAGAGATATAAGAAACTATGGGATTGGCCAAACGAATCATACCCTGCCTGGACGTCAAAGACGGTGAAACGGTGAAAGGCACCAACTTCGTCAATCTGCGAAGTGCGGGAGACCCTGTCGCATTAGGCAAGGCCTATAGCGAGCAGGGAGCCGACGAATTGGTGTATCTCGATATTACGGCCTCGTTTGAAGGGCGCAAGACATTTGCCGATATGGTGACTCGCGTGGCTGAAACGGTGAATATTCCGTTTACTGTTGGTGGAGGAATCAATGAATTAGAGGATGTTGAGAGGTTGCTATATGCTGGTGCCGACAAGGTGAGCATAAACTCGGCGGCTCTCCGAAGTCCTATGTTAGTCAACGAAATTGCTCGTCGTTTTGGTTCTCAAGTATGTGTGGTAGCCATTGATGCCCGTCTTGACGAGGATGGGTGGCATTGCTATTTGAAGGGAGGGCGTGAACGGACTGAACGCGAGCTCTTTGAATGGGCTCGCGAGGTGCAAGAGCGGGGCGCAGGGGAAATACTCTTTACATCAATGAACCACGATGGTGTGAAGCAAGGCTATGCTAACCAAGCATTACATACGCTTGCCGACACGCTAAGCATTCCCATTATCGCCAGCGGTGGAGCTGGATGCAAGGAGCATTTTCGCGATGTTTTCGTTTTAGGACATGCCGATGCGGCTTTGGCTGCCTCCGTTTTCCATTTTGGCGAAATAGCCATCCCCGAATTAAAACAATATCTGCATAACGAAGGAATAGACGTAAGAATATGACAATAGATTTCAATAAAATGGGCGGTTTGGTGCCTGCTATCATCCAAGATGCCAACACCATGAATGTGTTGATGTTAGGCTATATGAACGAAGAAGCCTATCAGAATACGATGGAAACGGGGCATGTTACCTTTTGGAGCCGTACTCGTCAGACGCTTTGGACAAAAGGTGAAACCAGCGGACATTACCTCAATCTGGTTAGCATGCAAGTTGATTGTGACAATGACACTCTGTTGGTAAAAGTGCACCCCGTTGGTCCTACCTGCCACAAAGGCACAGATACTTGTTGGGGTGAAACGAATGAAGCGTCTCCCCTACTCTTTCTTGCGGAGTTGCAGGACTTTATCAATCTCCGTAAACAGAAGATGCCAGAAGGCTCGTATACTACCAGCCTGTTTAATAAGGGAATTAACAAGATAGCGCAAAAAGTCGGAGAAGAAGCTCTCGAGACGGTTATTGAAGCTACAAACGGAACATCGGAAAACCTAATATGCGAAGCGTCAGACTTGATATATCATTTAATAGTGATGTTAGCCGAGAAAGGACTACGCATAGAAAACATAGCCACAGAATTGCGTCACCGCCACAATCCTGAATGGGACAAAAAGCGTCGTGAGGCTAAGGCCAATGGTACAATGAAATAAAGAAAATAGTAAATTGAAAATCAATATAATCATAAACACATAAGATGCTGATAGATTATAAAAAGGTAGACATTTACCACAAAGACGGAGCCCCAGTGTTAAAAGACATCAACTTCCATGTTGACGAAGGAGAGTTTATATACATCATTGGGCGAGTAGGCTCAGGAAAGAGTTCACTTTTAAAGACCATCTATTTTGAGATGGATGTCGAAAATGCAGAAAATGCTTTCGTGCTGAACCACGACCTAAGAGGTCTGAAGAAAAAATATGTGCCTGCATTACGTCGACAAATGGGTATCATTTTTCAAGACTTTCAGCTTTTAGGCGACCGAACCGTCTATGAAAATCTGAAATTTGTATTGAAGGCAACAGGATGGAAAAAGAAAGCGAAAATAGACGAGCGTATCAAAGATGTGTTGGAAGACGTAGAGATGCAGGACTTTGCCGACCGCTATCCTCATGAGCTTTCTGGTGGAGAACAGCAGCGAGTGGCTATAGCTCGTGCTATCCTAAATTATCCGAAACTTATTGTTGCAGATGAGCCGACAGGAAATCTTGATATAGAAACACAAGCCAGCATTATCCAGCTATTGCGACAAGTGACTCAGACAGGGACTGCAGTTATTATGACAACTCATAATATTGCTCTGTTGAATGAATACCCAGGTGTTGTTTATCGTTGTATTGAAGGACGATTGGAAGACATTACTGATACTTATAACACGATGGCACTTTATGAAGAAGATGAGATGGAAGAAACACCAACCGTTGACTATAGCGCCAGAGAAGAATTGTCTATTTAAGGAAACAGAAAACAAGAGTATACACAATGAAAATAATGAAGTTTGGCGGAACCTCGGTAGGTACTCCGAACCGCATGAAAGAAGTGACAAAATTGGTAACAAAGCCAGAAGAACCTGTATTTGTAGTATTGTCGGCAATGTCAGGTACCACAAACTCTTTGGTGGAAGTATCTAATTATCTTTATAAGAAAAACCCCGAAGGAGCCAACGAGGTCATTAATCAATTGGAGCGCAAGTATATGCAACATGTAGAGGAACTCTACTCTACAGATGAGATGAAACAGCAGACGCGTGAGTTTTTGCTAAGTGAGATGAACTACCTGCGCTCATTCACCAAAGAGCTCTTTACTTCGTTTGAAGAAAAGAACATTGTGGCACAGGGTGAGATGATGTCCTCTAACATGATTGTGAATTATATGAAAGAGCAAGGTGTTAAGGCTGTTTTACTTAATGCCCTTGACTTTATGCGCACGGATAAAAATGCAGAGCCAGACCCCATATATATTAAGGAGAAGTTAACATCCATCATGGAGAAAAACGAAGGGTATCAAGTGTATGTTACTCAAGGCTTTATCTGTCGTAATGCTTATGGCGAGATAGATAACCTGCAACGTGGCGGAAGTGATTATACGGCCTCTCTCATAGGTGCAGCATTAAACGCAGAAGAAATCCAGATATGGACAGATATTGATGGGATGCACAATAACGACCCGCGTGTGGTTGACAAAACAGAGCCTGTACACCAATTGCACTTTGAAGAGGCGGCAGAGTTAGCTTATTTTGGTGCTAAAATATTACATCCAACCTGCGTACAACCTGCTAAATATGCGGGTATTCCTGTTCGACTACTTAATACTATGCAGCCAGACGCAGAGGGTACTACTATCAGTAACAAGACAGAGTACGGCAAAATAAAGGCAGTAGCTGCAAAAGACAATATTATTGCGGTGAAGATTAAGTCATCGCGTATGCTTTTGGCAACAGGCTTCTTGCGTAAGGTCTTTGAAATTTTTGAGTCCTACCAAACACCTATTGATATGGTATGTACCTCTGAGGTAGGCGTATCAATGTCTATTGACAACTCGGCACATCTTGGTGAAATCGTCGACGAACTCAAGAAGTACGGAACAGTGACAGTAGATACAAGCATGTGTGTAGTTTGTGTTGTAGGTGATCTTGACTGGTTGAATATTGGCTTTGAAACACAAGTATTGGAGGCTATGCAAACTATTCCTGTCCGAATGATCTCCTATGGAGGTTCTAACTATAATATTTCTTTCCTCATTCGAGAGGAGGATAAGAAACGAGCTTTACAAGCTTTGAGTGATACCTTGTTTAATCATCATTAAATTATAGACACTTATTTAACGTGAAAGGAATATTTCCTATAGATAAATTTGAACGGATAGAAACACCGTTTTATTATTATGATGCAGCGCTGTTGCGGCAGACACTTCGTACTATCAATCAAGAAGCGGAGAAACATAAAGGCTTTTGCGTTCACTATGCAGTAAAGGCTAATGCCAATCCCAAAGTGTTGCGATTGATACGTGAGGCAGGGTTGGGAGCCGATTGTGTAAGTGGTGGTGAAATAGAGGCGGCTATTCGTGCTGGTTTCCCCAATTCCAAAATTGTTTTTGCAGGGGTTGGTAAAAGTGATAAGGAAATCAATCTTGGACTTGATAATGATATTTTCTGCTTCAATGTAGAGAGTGTTCCTGAACTGGAAGTTATTAACGAATTGGCCGCCGCCAAAGGAAAAGAGGCTCGTGTAGCCTTCCGACTAAATCCTAATGTGGGAGCACACACACACGCTAACATCACTACAGGATTGTCAGAGAATAAGTTTGGCATACCAATGAATGATATGCTGAAAGTGATAACTCAGGCATCGAATATGGGAAATATTAAGGTCGTTGGTGTTCACTTTCATATTGGTTCGCAGATTCTCGACATGGGCGACTTTGAAGCGCTTTGCAATCGAGTGAATGAATTACAGACTTTATTAGAGAGTCATCACATCTATTTAGAGCATATCAATGTTGGCGGAGGGCTTGGCATAGATTATCAGCATCCCAATCGTGTTCCCTTACCCGATTTCGGTACTTATTTTAATACCTACGCTAAGAAATTAAAATTACGTGGTGGGCAGACGCTACATTTTGAATTAGGGCGTTCTGTGGTAGGACAAAGTGGCTCTCTTATCACGCGTACATTATATATAAAAGAAGGGACTGCTAAGAAATTCTGCATCGTAGATGCTGGTTTCACTGACCTTATTCGTCCAGCGCTTTATCAGGCATACCATAAAATAGAAAATATTAGCAGTGAACAGCCGCAGGAAACTTACGATGTGGTGGGGCCTATCTGTGAGTCAACGGACGTGTTTGCAAAGCATATTGATTTGAATGAAACTCATCGTGGTGATTTGTTAGCCATCCGCTCTGCAGGTGCCTATGGCGAAATCATGGCCTCTGGCTACAATTGTCGTAAACTACCTATTGGCTACATGAGTGATGAACTATAGATAAATTAACAAGATAAAACGCTTGTGATTAAAGTCCTGCAATACTATACAGATGCCGCACCAGAACGACAATCAGAGACGATGCGTCAGTTGCGTGGCAACTATTACGACTTGCTACACATTCATGGTTGCTGGCAAAAGCAAGCATGGTGTTTAGCTCGATTGGCCTTAAAGCAGGGAACTCGTCTGGTTATTTCTCCACAGGGGCAGCTGGAATCATGGGTTATTAACGATAAATATTGGCTAGAGAAACTTCCCAAGAAATTGTTTTATCAGCAATGTATAGTCAAAAAAGCTTATGCAGTAATCGTTCAAGGAAAGATGGAAAAGGAATGTTTAATGCGATTAGGGTGGAACTCTCGTCTGGTCATTATTCGAAATCCACAGATTACCAGCACTATCACTCAACAAGAAGCAAACAAACAGCAGGAGACGCTTTACAGAAAAATCATGGATTCAAATCCTTGGGAACTTATGAATCCTCAGACACGTCACATGTTGCGTTTGTTTATCAAGGCTGGCATTACCAATGATAAGAGGTGGATAGATGACGATCCTGTTACATTAGATGCTAATGATTGGCGACAGATTTTGTGTTATGCCCACCAAGAACATTTGACGGACATTATAAAACATGGAATACGTATTTTAAATTTTGAGGCTCCAGATATAGATGTTTCTCAAATACCTTACTTCTTGCCTGATGGCTATGAAGAAATTCCTACAATAGAACAGACCATAGGCCATAGCTTTATATCAGAGAACGAGCGTCTGCTGGCAACGTTTCGTCAATTGAAGAAACTATGGATACAACGACATTTGACTATATCTCACCTTGTTGAACTCGATAAGGAATTGCGCTACCACCAGACCGATGAGGAGGGACAACTTCGTGAGAGCCTCAAAGAAAGAGGTATGTATAAGATTGCAGCACGTTTGATGCAATTGATGGCAGAACTGACAGGACTTACAGAGGGCTTTATGCTAATGCCTCCCCTTAACGACAGGCAGACACGACAAATGAAGCGACAAATAGATAATCACATGAAAATATAAAGAACACGTAAAGGATAAGCTATGAAAACAATGAATTGTGACAGGCACTATCTGCAACTACTATCCGCATCTTTCCCAACCATAGCAGCTGCTTCCACAGAAATAATCAATTTAGAAGCTATTCTAAACCTCCCAAAAGGAACTGAACACTTTTTGGCTGACTTGCATGGAGCAAGTGCAGCCTTCCAGCATGTGCTGAAAAATGCTTCGGGAAATATACGACGTAAGGTAAGTGAGTTGTTTAAAGGCGACATTCGTGAGTTTGAACGTCGCGAACTTTGTACGCTTATCTACTATCCAGAACAGAAGTTGGAGCTTATAAAGGCTGCTGAGGAAGATATTGACGATTGGTATCAAATCATCATCCATCGCTTGGTGAGTGTATGCCGTGATGTGTCTTCAAAATACACACGCTCTAAGGTGCGAAAATCATTGCCTGAAGAATTTGCCTATATCATAGAGGAATTACTACACGAACGTACGGATGATATTGACAAAGCAGCCTATGTCAATGTTATCGTAGACTCGATTATTTCTACAGGACGTGCTGATGATTTTATTATTGCAATATGTAATGTTATTCAGCGATTGGCGATAGATCAACTCCATATATTGGGTGACATTTACGACAGAGGCTCTGGAGCCCATATCATACTGGACACTTTGCGTCCCCTCCACACTTGGGATATTCAATGGGGCAATCATGACATTCTTTGGATGGGAGCTTGTGCAGGTAATAATGCTTGTATATGCAATGTCCTTCGTCTGTCGCTTCGATATGGTAATTTGGCAACACTTGAAGAAGGTTATGGTATCAATCTCGTTCCATTAGCAACTTTTGCGATGGAAACGTATGGGGACGACCCTTGTGAAGAATTCATTCCACATCTGTTGACTGGCAATAAGCAGGATGAAAAGACCATACGGCTGATAGCCCAGATGCATAAGGCGATTTCTGTCATCCAGTTTAAGAAAGAGGCTCAGATATTCAAACGTCATCCTCAGTGGCAGATGCAAGACCGTTACCTGCTTGAACAGATTGATTATGAGCGTGGGATATGTATAATTGATGGTAAAGGGTACGAGATGACTTCCTGCCATTTCCCCACCATTGACCCCAAGAACCCATGTGAACTGACCACAGAAGAATATGTTCTAATGGAGAAATTGCACCATTCCTTCCGTGTTTGCGAAAAACTCCAAAAACATTGTAAGATGCTGCTTTCTCATGGCTGTATGTATGCTATTTGCAATCAGAATTTATTGTTCCATGCTTCTTGCCCTCTAAATGCAGATGGTTCGCTGAAAGAAGTAGAGTTATATAATGGTGAATGTTTCAAGGGAAAAGAACTTATGCATCATATTGGAATGCTAATTCGTGCTGCTTTTGAGTCAGATACAGAAAAAGAACTGCGATTATTTGCACGTGATTATTTCCTCTATTTATGGTGTGGAAAGGACTCACCTCTTTTTGACAAATCAAAGATGGCAACTTTTGAGCGTTATTTCTTAACAGATAAAACGACTTATAAAGAAGAGAAAGGCTATTATTTCCAGTTACGTGATTCAGAGGAAGTTTGCGACCGTATACTTGATGCTTTTGGCGTCACTGGCGTTAATCGTCACATCATTAACGGCCATGTGCCCGTTCATGCTTCAAAAGGTGAGAATCCTATCAAAGCAGGTGGAAAGTTGATGGTAATTGATGGAGGTTTCTCAGAAGCGTATCATAGGGAAACTGGTATTGCAGGATATACGTTGGTTTACCATAGCCGAGGATTTGAATTAGTTCAACATGAACCATTTATGAATGCTGAAGATGCAATTCTTCGTGGAACCGACATCAAATCAACCACCCAACTTGTAGAATTGTCTGCACAGCGCATGCTGGTTCGTGATACAGATAAAGGCGCAGAGTTACGTTCGCAAATTGAAGACTTACGCCAATTACTCTATGCCTATCGTCACGGCATTATCACAGAAAAAAGCAGAGCATAAAGATTCCAGACTATGCACGACGTACTTGTCGCAATGGGTTCCAACTACATTCAGAGTGCTCACATCCAGTGGGCATCTGATCGCTTGTCATTATACCTTGACAATATGTGTTTTAGTCAAATCTTATGGACACAGGACATACATGGGACTAGAGTATGGTATATGAATAGGTTGGCATGGGGGCAAACATTATTGTCTTTGAAAGAATTAGAACAGAAACTGAAGCAAATAGAGCAAGATTCTAGGCGAACGGTCGAACAGGTAACTATAGACCTTGATATATTGCAATATGGCCAACAACGGTATCATTTGCGTGATTGGACACGTCCTTATGTTCTACAACTTCTTGATAGGAGGAGTGAAAACAGTCTATTCTTCCAATAAATACCTAATAAATTTGGCCTTTTGCCTGCTAATTAGTATCTTTGCAAATTGAAAATCGTTAAAATAAATATAAAGTTATGCTTACACTGAAACTCATTACAGAGGAAACAGACCGCGTAATTAGCGGATTGAAGAAGAAACACTTTGAGGGTGCTAAAGAGGCTATAGAGGAAGTCTTAGTCGTTGACAAGCGCCGTCGTGAAGCCCAGCAACAATTGGATAAGAACCTTTCCGAGGCTAAGAAGATGGCAGCCCAGATTGGGGGGCTAATGAAAGAAGGAAAGATAGAGGATGCCAATACTATCAAGCAGCAGGTTGCTCAGATAAAGGAGATAAACAAGCAATTGGAGGATACGATGAATCTGTCGCAGGAGGAGATGAACCGCCTGCTCTGTCAGATTCCAAATATCCCCTACGATGAAGTTCCAGAAGGGACAACCGCCGAAGATAACCGTGTAGTGAAATCAAATTTAAAGGAATGTGATGAAAATGATACAGTTGGCAACTGGAGTGTTAATCCTCATCTTGGTTTAGAAAATCCACTACCTCATTGGGAATTGGCTAAGAAATACAATCTTATTGACTTTGATTTAGGAGTAAAGATTACTGGCGCAGGTTTCCCCGTCTATATTGGTAAAGGTGCTCGTTTGCAGCGTGCACTTATCAATTTCTTTTTAGATGAAGCTCGAAAGAATGGTTATACGGAAATAATGCCTCCTACTGTTGTAAATGCTGCTTCTGGTTATGGGACTGGTCAGTTACCTGACAAAGAGGGGCAAATGTATCATTGTACAGTTGACGATTTCTATCTCATTCCCACTGCTGAGGTTCCTGTAACCAACATCTATCGTGATGTGATTCTTGATGAAGCGCAATTGCCCATTAAGAATTGTGCCTATACAGAGTGTTTTCGTCGAGAGGCTGGCTCTTATGGTAAGGATGTGCGCGGACTGAACCGCCTGCATGAGTTCTCAAAAATAGAGATTGTACGGATTGACAAGCCCGAGCACTCTAAAGAGAGTCATCAAGAGATGTTGGCTCATGTAGAAGGATTGCTAAAAAAAATAGAGCTTCCCTACCGTATCTTACTGCTTTGTGGTGGAGACCAATCGTTTACCAGCAGTATCTGTTATGACTTTGAAGTCTATTCTGAGGCTCAAGGACGTTGGCTTGAAGTCTCGTCTGTATCTAATTTTGATACATATCAAGCTAATCGATTGAAATGCCGTTATCGTCGTGCAGACAATAAGAAAACAGAACTCTGTCACACTTTGAATGGATCGGCTTTAGCATTACCCCGCATCGTTGCGGCTCTTTTAGAGAATAATCAGACGGAACAAGGTATTAAAATTCCCGCTGCCCTCGTGCCCTATACAGGTTTCGACATCATTGATTAAACATAACTAACCCCTAAGAAACACAAGTATGAATAGAATTATCCGTAAGGAGCAGTTCTCGGAAAAAGTTTTTCTTTTTGAGATAGAAGCTCCGCTAATTGCTAAAAGCCGTAAGGCAGGAAACTTCGTCATCGTGCGCGTAGATAAAAAAGGTGAGCGTATGCCACTGACCATTTCTGCTGCCGACATTGAGCGCGGAACTATCACGCTGGTGGTTCAAGTAGTTGGTCTGTCATCGAAGAAATTATGTGCATTGAACGCAGGCGACTTTGTGGCCGATGTGGTGGGGCCGTTGGGTAACCCGACAAAAATTGAAAACTACGGCACGGTAATATGTGCAGGTGGTGGATTGGGCATAGCTCCTATGTTGCCCATCATTCAAGCATTGAAGGCTGCAGGCAATCGGGTGCTTTCAGTGATGGCTGGTCGCTCTAAAGACCTTATTATCTTAGAGAGTCAAGTGCGTCAGTCGTCAGACGAAGTAGTTATTATGACGGATGATGGTAGTTACGGAGAGAAGGGTGTCGTAACTGTTGGAATTGAAAAGTTCATAGAGCAGGAACACGTCGACAAAATCTTTGCTATTGGTCCTCCTATCATGATGAAGTTCTCAAATTTAACGGCCCAGAAGCATAACATTCCTTGTGAAGTGTCATTGAATACGATTATGGTTGATGGTACAGGTATGTGCGGTGCCTGTCGACTTACCATTGGTGGTAAGACCAAGTTCGTGTGTATTGACGGTCCAGAGTTCGATGGTTCTCTTGTGGATTGGGATGAGATGTTTAAACGTATGGGGACTTTCAAGCACGAGGAGCAACTCGAACTTGAGCGCTATAAAGAGAAACTTGCAAGTACAACCGCTAGTGATGAAAGTACAAACCATTCAGTCACCGATGTAACGATGGATGACGACCCGACAAACGATACCATAGAGATTCTTACAGACCGTAATGCGGAGTGGCGCAAGGAATTACAGCAAAGCATGAAACCTAAGGAACGTACGCAGATAGAGCGTGTGGTAATGCCTGAATTGGACCCTGTTTATCGCGCAACTACCCGCACCGAGGAGGTTAATATTGGGCTTACAAAGGAGATGGCTATGCAAGAGGCCAAGCGTTGTTTGGATTGTGCTAAACCAAGTTGTATAGAAGGATGCCCTGTCAATATTGATATTCCCTCATTTATCAAGAACATTGAGCGTGGCCAATTCTTGGCTGCCGCTAAAGTTCTTAAGAACACTTCTGCTTTACCTGCAGTTTGTGGCCGCGTTTGTCCGCAGGAAAAGCAATGTGAGAGCAAGTGTATGCACTTGAAAATGAATAAACCTGCCGTAGCCATTGGTTATCTAGAGCGTTTTGCTGCTGACTTTGAGCGTGAATCTGGCAATATTTCATTACCAGAAATTGCCCCTTCTAATGGTATTAAGATAGCGGTTGTTGGCTCAGGCCCCGCAGGACTTTCGTTTGCTGGTGATATGGTAAAGAAAGGATACGACGTGTATGTCTTCGAGGCATTGCACGAGATTGGCGGAGTATTAAAGTATGGCATACCTGAGTTCCGTCTTCCTAATAAGATAGTTGATATAGAGATAGAGAACCTTGCTAAAATGGGTGTTCATTTCCAGACAGATGTTATAGTTGGCAAAACCATTAGCGTAGAACAATTGAAAGAGCAAGGCTTTAAGGGTATCTTTGTAGGTTCGGGTGCTGGTCTGCCTAATTTCATGAATATAGCTGGCGAGAACTCTATCAATATTATGTCGAGCAATGAATACTTGACCCGTGTGAATTTGATGGATGCGGCAAATCCCACGACAGATACTCCTTTAAATCCCGCCAAGAATGTGCTTGTTGTAGGTGGTGGAAACACGGCTATGGACTCTTGTCGTACGGCAAAGCGTTTAGGTGCTGATGTGACATTGGTTTATCGTCGCTCAGAAGTTGAGATGCCTGCCCGTTTGGAAGAGGTGAAACATGCCAAGGAAGAAGGTATCAAATTCCTAACGCTTCACAACCCCATTGAGTACATAGCTGACGAAACGGGTGCCGTCAAACAAGCCGTGTTGCAAGTCATGGAGTTAGGCGAACCAGATGCTTCTGGCCGTCGTAGTCCTGTCCCTGTTGAGGGAAAAACCGTTACGCTTGACGTTGACCAAGTAATTGTGGCCGTAGGTGTAAGTCCCAACCCACTTGTGCCAAAGTCTATTGAAGGCCTTGAGTTAGGGCGTAAGAATACGATAGCCGTTAACGATGACATGCAATCGTCTCGTGCAGAAATCTTTGCGGGCGGCGATATTGTTCGTGGCGGAGCAACGGTCATCTTAGCAATGGGTGATGGCAGACGTGCTGCACAACAGATGGACAAATATTTACAGTCTAAATAACCTTTGCTAAAACAGGTGATATAATGAACGGATTGTATACTATTATATTGCTCATACTAAGCAACGTTTTCATGACGCTCGCTTGGTATGGGCATCTTCGTCTACAGCAGTCGGGTGTCAGCAACAACTGGCCCCTTATTGGCGTTATAGCTTTTTCATGGATAATAGCATTCTTCGAGTATTGTTGTCAAGTTCCTGCTAACCGTATGGGCTTCGAGGGCAATGGCGGTCCCTTTAATCTTGTACAACTGAAAGTTATTCAAGAGTGCATCTCGTTAGGTGTTTTTGCCATCATTGCCAATATTCTTTTTCAAGGTACACACCTACACTGGAATCACATCTTAGCTTTCTTCCTAATTATTTGTGCTGTCTATCTGGTTTTCATGAAATGACACTTGAGGAGAAACTTTGGAAGACATTCAATAAGGCGTTAGGACAATACCAACTTATAGATGAAGGAGACAACATCCTTGTGGGTTTGTCGGGTGGAAAAGATTCTCTTTGTTTATTGGAGTTCTTAGCTCGTCGCTCTCATATTCTAAAGCCCCGCTTCTCTGTAGAAGCACTCCATGTACGTATGGATAATATTCATTATGAGACAGACACCTCCTATCTCCAACAGTTTTGTGCTGATTTGGGAATCCCTCTGCATATTGTCACCACAAGTTTTCCCTCTCCCACCCCTTCAAAGTTTGCAGATGACACACAACGGAAAAAGGATAAATCACCTTGTTTCCTCTGCTCCTGGCAGCGACGTAAACAAATGTTTAATATCGCACAAGAGCTCAAATGCACTAAGATAGCTCTAGGTCATCATCAGGACGACATTATTCACACCGTATTGATGAACCTTACTTTTCATGGTCATTTCTCTACCATGCCTGCAAAACTCCCTATGCGCAAAATGCCTCTCACAATTATTCGCCCATTATGTTTGTGTCGCGAGTCAGACATATTAGCTTATGCAAAGCAACGGGACTATAAGAAACAGCTCAAGCAATGCCCTTACGAACGTGCCTCACATCGCACTACCATTGCCAATCTGTTCGCTCAAATGGAGCAATATAATCCCGAGGCACGATATAACATCTTCCATGCTTTAGAGGCTGAGAATAAACTTATAGAGTATTAAATAACCTTAATTGTCTTTTTACGATGGGGTGTTATCAGTAATATTTTTGTACCTTTGTCTCTCGTCAATCATTGTCATACTTTACTTAATACTATGAAAAAAAAGCATTTCTCCGAGTCTGAACTCATCATTAACAGCGACGGTTCGTGTTTTCACCTCCACTTGCATCCAGAATATTTGGCTGATAAAGTAATCTTAGTTGGCGACCCAGCTCGTGTCAATACGGTAGCTGCACATTTTGATACTATCGAGCATGAAGTATCGAGCCGTGAATTCCATACCATTACGGGCACATATAAAGGAAAACGCATTACGGCTCAGTCTCACGGTATCGGGTGCGACAACATTGATATTGTGGTGAATGAACTGGACACGTTGGCCAACATTGATTATCAAACCCGCGAGGAGCGACCAGAGCATCGCACATTGACGATGGTGCGTATTGGCACTTGTGGTGGCCTTCAGCCTTTCACACCTACGGGTTCGTTTATTGCCAGTGTCAAGAGTATTGGCTTTGACGGCCTGCTTAATTACTATGCTGGACGTAACAAGGTGTGTGACCTTGATATGGAAAAGGCGTTTGTTGAGCACATGAATTGGGACCCAATCAAAGGAGCGCCTTATGTTTCCGTAGCTAATCAAGAGCTTATCCAAAAGATAGCTGCCGATGATATGATTAAGGGCTATACCGTTGCCTGCGGAGGGTTCTATGGTCCTCAAGGCCGTCAGTTGCGCGCTGACATCGCCGACCCTATGCAGAACCAAAAGATAGAGGCTTTTGAGTATGATGGAATGAAAATTTGCAACTTTGAGATGGAGTCCAGCGCCCTTGCTGGTCTTGCCTCCCTGCTTGGTCATCATGCCATGACATGTTGCATGGTCATTGCCAATCGTTATGCCCAAGAGATGAATACCGACTACAAGAATTCTATTGACACGCTTATTCAAAAAGTGCTCGACCGCATTTAATCGTGACTTCCCAATACATGACTGATACTATTTGCGCATTAGCCACTATTCCTGGCGGAGCCCTCGGCATCATCAGAGTTAGTGGTTCTTCCGCATTCTCCATAGTTAGTTCTGTATGTTCCGTTCATTGTGATACTGCTTCACCCAACACCATCCATTATGCCCACATTGTCAATGTTGAGGGGGAGAAGAAAGAGACCATAGACGAGTGCATGGTGAGTGTGTTTAAAGCTCCGCGAAGTTACACGGGTGAAGATATGGTAGAAATCAGTTGTCACGGCTCGCGCTACATTCTAAACAAGGTGATAGAGTTGCTGGTGCATCAAGGTTGTCGTATGGCTGAGCCCGGGGAATTTACTCAACGGGCCTATCTTAATGGGAAAATGGACCTTTGTCAGGCAGAGGCTGTTGCTGACCTTATAGCTTCTTCTAACCGTGCCACTCACCTTTTGGCCATGTCACAATTGCGTGGAGGAATTTCTTCGAAACTGGCCACACTCCGTGAACATCTGCTTAAACTTACCTCTCTGCTCGAACTTGAGCTTGACTTCTCCGACCACGAAGACCTTGAGTTTGCCGACCGTAAGGATTTAAGAGAATTGGCGCAAACCATCGAGACACACATCACCCGTCTGGCTCGTAGTTTTGAGGCTGGCCAAGCACTAAAACAAGGCATCCCCGTAGCAATTATCGGTAAAACCAATGTTGGTAAAAGCACTTTACTCAATGCCTTATTGAAAGAAGAACGAGCCATTGTCAGCAACATACATGGCACCACTCGTGACACCATTGAGGACACTATTGACATCAAGGGTGTAACTTTTCGATTCATTGACACGGCAGGCATCCGAAACACCACCGACGAGATAGAGCAGATAGGTATTGAGCGCACTTATCAGGCCATCGCAAAAGCCCGTATCATTCTCTGGCTTTTTGACGAGGAGCCAATGGCTGAGGAGCAGACGGATATACTTAACCGTAGCGAGGGACATACGCTCATCCCCATTCGCACAAAGGCCGACCTTGGGTTTGCCAATGGTCATACGGTCGCAGGTCTAACCCCTCTCCTTATCAGCGCAAAAAAAGGCGAAGGTCTTGATGCCCTTGAGTCCGCCATCTACGAGTCTGCCAACCTCCCCGCCTTTAGCGAGAACGATGTTATCGTAAGCAATGCCCGCCATTACGAAGCACTCCTTCGTGCACACGAAAGCATCATGCGCGTCATCAAGGGCCTCAGTCTTGGCCTCAGTGGAGACTTACTTTCCGAGGACCTACGCCTTACGCTCAACCACCTTGCCGACATTACAGGCGGCCAGATTACCACCCCCGAGGTGTTAAGTAATATTTTCAAAAACTTTTGCGTGGGAAAGTGACGGTTTAATTATCAAATAAATACAATAAAAATGTATTAAATATTTATGTTATAATAAATATGAAAAAAAAGAAAAATACGCCACAAATATTGTCTGTAGATAAGTTATTAAAAATGAATTTAATCATCCCTGACTATCAACGACCATATAAGTGGACTGCTAAGAATATAACTGATCTTATATTTGATACTCAGAAAAGTATAGAAGAAAGTCATAAATACACAAACTTCAAGTATCGTATTGGTACAATTATATTGTATAAGAACAAAAATAGTGAGTATGAGATAGTTGACGGTCAACAACGTATACTATCGTTTCTCTTGTTGAAGTTATATATAAAACCAGATTTCCAATGTAATTTATTGAATAAAAGGTTTTCAGATAAAATTACGCAGAAAAATCTACATGACAACTATACAACAATAAATGAGTGGTTTTCCTCTGTGGGGGAGAAAGAAAAGAATAATTTTAACCAAGCATTCCACAACATATTAGAAGTTGTAATTATTACGGTGAATAGGATTGATGAGGCATTTCAATTGTTTGACTCTCAAAACACGCGTGGTCGTGCATTATATCCTCATGATTTACTAAAAGCTTATCACCTTAGAGAAATTCACGACAAGTACGAGATGCAAAACGCCGTTGTAAAATGGGAGTCAAAGAATCCCGAAGCAATTCGAAAACTATTTGACTTATACATGTTTCCGCTGTGGAATTGGGCAAAATGTCGAAAGTGCGACCCTTTTACTGTTGCAAAAATCGATATATATAAAGGTATTGAGGAGGACTCTGGTTATACATACGCACGCAGAGCCAACAAGGCAATGCCATACTTTCTGCTTACAGAGCCTTTCATCTCTGGAAGTGATTTTTTTGAAATGGTTGATCATTATATGCAAATGCTACATAATATTAAAGAAGAAATTATAACAAATACTACTTTTAATGATATAAAACGAATTCTTATAGAAGATAAGAAAGATGTTAATTCTGTTGAAGAGTTTGATAAGGTTAGGTCATCATCAACAGGGTTTAATTATGCACGTAATCTATTCTTTTGTGCTCTACTTTGCTACTATGACCGTTTTCACAATTTTGATATTATAGCTGTCAAAAAATTGTTTATATGGGCTATGATGATTAGAGTTGATATGCAGTATTTAGGTTTCGACACAATTAATCGCTATGCCATTGGCTTTGGGGAGAATGACAAATACAGTAATGTTAAACCTGTAATTTCGATGATAACCTATGCTCGTAAACATACGGACATTTCCAGCATGAAACTTAATATTATAAGAGTAGATAATAAGGCTGCCAGCGAAAAATGGGACAAATTGTACGAAAATCTTTGCAAATTAAACGGATATAAGTAATATGATAGAAGTATTAAAAATATTAGACGATACAGATTATACTATATTTAATAAGAGTACTTATTACACAATTCCACGCTATCAGCGAGCTTATGCTTGGGAGGATAAAGAAATAGAACAGTTAATTGATGATATTTATGACATCGGTTCGTCTGAAAATTATTATATCGGTTCACTTGTTGTTTATAAAGTAAAAAACAAGTTAGAGACGTATGAGGTTGTAGATGGCCAACAACGTCTTACTACTTTATATCTTTTGTTGCAATACCTTATTTCAAAAAGAGCCTTGAAAAACAAAATTGGGAATACTCTTTCTTTTGATTGTCGCCCCAATTCAAACCACACTCTTTCTATTATTCAAAAAATATTGAGTGATAGTCTTGATTCTAAAGATAAAGAAAATATCGAGCAATCTGTCCAATGTGGCATAAAGGTTATCCGTCAGAAGTTCGAAAGAGACAAGTTGGAAATAGGTAAGTTTATATCTTGTTTACGTCATGTTGTGCTTTATAGAATAGATGTACCTGAAAATACTGATTTAAATCGTTATTTCGAAATTATGAATACTCGAGGTGAACAGTTAGAACAACATGATATTCTCAAGGCTCGACTTATGAGGAATCTCCGCAATAGATACGAGCAAGAGTTCTTTTCAAGGATATGGAATGCTTGTAGCGATATGACGGGCTATGTTCAGATGCATTTCTCAACAGAAGACAGAAAGAATATTTTTGGAGGAGAGTGGAATGGTAGGCCATCTAACAAATGGAAAGATTATGGTGATTGCATAGATAACACAGATAAGTCAGAGCATAGCGTAATGATAAAAGAAATTATCAAACCTAAATTTAAGGTTAACGGCGTAGATGGTGCAAATGAAGATGACACACATGTGCGATTTGATAGTATAATAGATTTTCCTTATTTTCTACTTCACGCACTTAGAGTTTTTATTAAGCGATATAATATATCTATGGAAAAAAACTTAAGCGAATTACTTGATGATAAAAAACTAATTGTAGATTTTGAAAGCGTATTAGATATTGGGATGAAAAATGATAAACCCATAAAAGATAATAAAGAAGATTTCTCTAAAAAGTTTATTATTCATCTACTACAAACACGCTATCTTTTCGATAAATTCATCATTAAGCGTGAATATACAGGTGAAGACAAAGAAGGAGAATGGAGTCTTAAAGAATTATATACGTCTGGCCAAAGATCCAAAAAAACAGCATATTATCTAAATACAAAATTAAATTATTCTAACGAGTGGAAAAAAACATATTCCTTTCGCAATAAAGAATGTTTAATGATACAATCAGCACTACGTGTATCATATACGTCGCCAAAAGTTATGCACTGGATAACTGACCTTCTTATATGGTTTTTTTACAATAAAGAATTACCTAAATTGATAAATGAGGCAGAAGATTTAGCAGCAAAAGCTGTAAAGGAGAACTTTTTAGATGGTGGAAACTATAAACTTGGTGTTCAGACTCCTCACATCGTATTTAATTTCTTGGACTATTTGTTGTGGAAGAAAGATAAGAATAGTTATGAAGATTTCAAATTTGAATTTCGCAACTCTGTTGAACATTGGTATCCACAAAATCCTTCTGAGGGATCTTCTATTAATACTTGGGAGAATAAAGATACATTTGGGAACTTATGTATAATTTCCAGAAGTGTAAATTCGAAATTCTCAAATCTGTCACCAGAGTCAAAGATGAAATCCTATGGTAAGATGGTTAAAAATGGAAGTATAAAACTTCGTATTATGGGAGATCTAATACAAAATGGTTCAAATGATGAATGGGTTAAAGTCAAATGCCAGAAACACGAGGATGAGATG
Organism: Prevotella sp.; assembly: GCA_022511045.1. Classification (GTDB taxonomy): domain Bacteria; phylum Bacteroidota; class Bacteroidia; order Bacteroidales; family Bacteroidaceae; genus Prevotella. The sequence goes on along the minus strand of JAFLSF010000009.1, from coordinate 5,410 downwards.
ATGAGTATCTTAAGAGGTGCATTAGAAGATAATGCTTCTATTTAGATTTTCTGCACCATGAAACAAGTAAGGATAAGTGCTATTCGTAAAGCCCAATACGATGACTTGATAGAGAGGTACGAAAACCCCCTATTGAGCATACATGCGATGTGTGTGAGGGGCAGACATGGGTCAGCAACAACGGAAAATGCCCTGAAGGGCTCTGTCCAGAAGCATGGAAAACGATGTGCGAGTTTGTCAAGGCTCTGGCAAAAGGTGAGGGTAACTTTTACGATGGATGGATGAAGAATCCACATAGCGCTATGATTAGTTGCAACGACGGTTTCCGCCCAGTCAGCTTTTATATTGAAGTCGTAGAATAGGAGTTTCCCAACAATTAAAACTACTTTGGAGCTACATTTTACAAATTAGGGATTTGCCGCCAACGAAGCGGCATTTTATCGTCTATGAATCGTACTTTCATCAATGACGAAAATACGATTCATTCCCGTCGAGCCTTATGTTTGCTATTTGTATACGCCGTGTATACAAGTTGTATACCAGAAGTATACAGTTTGTATATCAGGGGTATACAAATGGTGCGGACTATTCTCACCAATAATGAGCCCTATCCTCGTGAGCCTTGAGGCCTATCCTCACGACCCGCGAGGCCTATTCTCGTCAGAAGAAATCTTTACACTCAAAGAAATCGGTAAAATTTCTTTGCCGTTCCCGCAAATGTTCGTATCTTTGCTAAAGTGTATGTTAGAAAGATAACAAATCTTGTCAAACTGCTCGCGAAGAAATGAAAACGTTTGGCGTTTTGCCCGTTTATTCGTACCTTTGTAGCCATAAACGAATTAGAACGAAAATTTAGGAGCGATGATATTTTATTTTTCTGGAACGGGAAATACGCGATGGGTGGCTCGCCAAGTGGCAGAGGCAACAGGTGAGACGTTGTATGACATTGCAGAGGAGATGCGGGGGATACGCAAACAAAAGGAGAACGGCGAACGGCCAATAATGACCTACCAACTAAAGGAAGATGAACGGCTGGGGTTCTGTTTTCCCACTCATGGTTGGCAACCTCCGCGTATTGTGCGTGAATTTATCAGAGCAGCCTCTTTCGTTACGAACAATCTCCAACCCTTTTGCTATGCCATAACGACGTGTGGGGACAATATGGGTGAGGCGATAGCGATTCTTAACAAAGAATTAAAGGTGAAAGGGCTGGAGGCCGAGACTCTATTCTCAGTCATTATGCCCGAATCGTATGTATGTCTGCCTTTTATGCACACTGATTCGGAGGAGAGAGTTGCTAATAAGATGGAGGAGGCGCGTCGACAGATGGCACACATCTGTCGGGTAATTAAGGATAGAAAGCGTGGCATTATGGAGTTGGAGAAAGGAGCCACTCCCCGACTCTATTCTTACGTCATTGGCAACTACTTTAATAAGTGTCTGATAACAGACAGGAAGTTCAAGGTCGATAGAGATGTTTGTACACAATGCGGACGTTGTGCTAAAGTATGTCCAGTTCAGAACATCGAGGAATGTCCGCCAGAATGGCTTCACGAAGACCGTTGTACGATGTGCTTAGCCTGCTATCATCATTGTCCCGTGCATGCCATTAACTATGGCAATATCACACGAAAGCGCGGCCAATATGTCATGAGAGAAGACTGATGACTTAGCGCATCTTTATGAATTGTGTTACGGATTAAGTTCTACGATATTGAGCATCTTGAAGGTGGCTTTAATGGCCGCTTCCGTCTGGTCTGCATCTAACCCTCGGGTGCGCAAGATACCATCATGATAGTGCCATGAGATGACTGTCTGCACCAATGCATCCGTACGTCCGCCAGGGGGAATGGAAACTTGATAGTTGGCCAAAATGGGGAAAGTACGACCAAGATATTTTTTATAGATGTAGCGCAAAGCTTTGACGAAAGCATCGTACTGACCATCACCCGTAGCACCCGCTTCGTATTGTTTGCCATTTATCTCCACGCGAATATTAGCGCCAGGTTTCAGTCCGTAAGAGGTGCTGACAACGTAGCTAATCAGCTTGACGCGGTCTTTGGACACATCGTGTTTTAATACGTCACTGACTATATAGGGTAAGTCTTCTTGCGTCACAATCTCTTTCCTATCGCCTAATTCGGTAATACGTTGTGTCACTCGACGTGTCTGCTCTGGTGTCAGTTCAAGCCCCAGCTCTTCAAGATTCTTGGCAATGTTGGCACGGCCAGAGTTCTTGCCCAAAGCATACTCACGTTTCCGTCCAAAACGCTCAGGCATGAGTTCGTTATAATATAGTTTATCCTTTGAGTCACCATCGGCATGTACACCAGCTACCTGCGTAAAGACATTCTCGCCAACGATGGGCTGATTAGGGGCAACAGCAATGCCACTATAACTCTCCACCATACGGCTAATATCGTTGAGTTGGCTCTCGTTGATGTTCGTCTTGGCATGGAACTGGTCTTTCAAGATTACCTGCACACTGGCCATAGGCGCATTGCCACATCGCTCCCCCAGCCCATTGACGGTAACGTGTAGCCCTTTAGCACCACTGAGCACAGCCGCTAAAGAGTTACTTACAGCTAAATCGTAATCGTTGTGAGCATGAAAATCAAAATGCAGATGCGGGTAACGCTTCATCATCTTGCGGAAATATTCGATGACTTGCAAAGGATTCATAACACCTAATGTATCAGGGAGCATGAAACGCCTAATCATAGGGATTGAGTCCTCAACAGGCATTTGTTCCATCGACTTATTCCCGTACTCAGCCAATCCATCCATCAATTGATAGACATAGTCGGGCGAGTCCTTCATACCGTTCGACCAATCCTCCAAATAAAGATTGACAGCCAAACCTCGTTCGTGAGCATATTTCACCTCCTGTATAATGTTGGCAATGTGCTCCTCGGGAGTCTTGTGCAATTGGTGTGTACAATGCTTTAGCGAACCTTTAGCTAACAGGTTAATCACCCGTCCGCCACATTCTGCTATCCAATCTGTACTCTTGCCCCCGTCGACGAATCCCAACACTTCAACGCGCTCCAAACGATTGATGGACTTTGCATAGCGGCATATCATGGTGACGGCCTCCTTTTCACCCTCCGACACGCGCGCTGATGCTACCTCAATACGGTCGACGTTTACATCGGCCATCAATTTGCGCGCTATCACCAACTTCTCGTGCGGCAGGAAACTTACCCCATTAGTTTGCTCTCCATCGCGAAGCGTGGAATCCATGATTTCAACAAAGGGAGGGATGCGCTGGTAGTCGTTTACTTGTTGCGTTGTTCCCATGCCTCTATCTTGTCCTTGCTTCCGACCAAGAAATCAATGTCGTCTAAACCATTCATCAGGCAATGCTTCTTATAGCCGTTAATCTCGAATGCCTCACTACGCCCAGTAGCCTTATTAGTGACACGTTGTTGGGGTAGGTCTACCTCCACTTCGGTCTTAGGATCTTCCTTAATACTATTAAACAATTCCTTCAAGAACTTTTCGCTAACCACAACGGGCAATACAAAATTATTCAGCTCATTGTTCTTATGAATGTCGGCAAAAGACGAACTGATAACCACCCGAAAACCATAACCAGCAATAGCCCATGCGGCATGTTCACGGCTGGAGCCAGAACCAAAGTTCTTGCCTGCCACAAGGATACATCCCGAATAGGTAGGGTCGTTGAGTACAAAATCCTTATTGAGCGTGCCATCACTATTGTAACGCCAATCGCAGAACAAGTTGTCCCCATAGAAACTCTCCTCACGGGTAGTGGCTTTCAAAAAACGAGCAGGAATAATTTGGTCTGTGTCCACATTCTCAAGAGGAAGGGGTACACAGGTAGATGTTATGACGTTGAATTTCTGTTTCATAATAGTGTTCTTGGGTCTGTTATTATTCCTGTAACAGCGGCTGCTGCGGCTACTAACGGTGAACAGAGGATGGTACGGGCACCAGGTCCCTGACGTCCTTCAAAATTACGGTTCGAGGTCGATACAGCATACTTGCCTGCGGGTACCTTGTCATCATTCATAGCCAGACATGCTGAGCACCCAGGTTGACGAATTTCAAAACCTGCTTCTGTTAGTACTTTGTCAAGTCCCTCCTCGCGTATCTGACGGTCGACCGCCCATGATCCTGGCACAAGCCAAGCTACGACGTTATCAGCTTTCTTTCGTCCTTTGGCAATGGATGCAAAGGCACGAAAATCCTCAATTCGTCCATTAGTGCAAGCTCCGAGGAACACATAGTCTATCTGCATTCCTAAAACCTTCTCGCCAGCCTCAAACCCCATATAGTCAAGTGCTTTACGAAACCCTATATCTTCTATTTCGCAAGACATAGGGATGCTCTCCGTAATGCCGATACCCATACCTGGATTAGTTCCATAAGTAATACGGGGCTCAATATCAGCAGCATCAAATGTAAGCTCCTTGTCGAATACGGCATTATCATCGCTTTTCAGCGTCTGCCAATAAGCGACGGCCTTATCCCAGTCGACTCCCTTTGGTGCGAACTCCCTACCCTTAATATATTCAAAGGTCGTTTCATCTGGAGCTATAAAACCACCGCGAGCGCCCATCTCTATAGAAAGATTGCAGAGTGTCAGCCGCCCCTCCATAGAGAGCGCACGAACTACATCTCCAGCATACTCCACAAAATATCCCGTAGCACCGCTAGTTGTCAGTTTTGCCATCAGATAGAGTGCTACGTCTTTGGCCGTTACGCCCTTTTGCATAGTTCCATTTATGTTGATGCGCATTGACTTAGGTTTCTGTTGGAGTATACATTGCGAAGCCATTACCATCTCTACTTCCGACGTTCCGATACCAAATGCCACCGCACCCATTGCTCCATGTGTCGATGTGTGAGAGTCGCCACATACGATGGTCATGCCTGGCAATGATAGTCCTTTCTCTGGACCCACTACGTGTATAATACCATTTGAGGGGTCCATCATTCCATAATGCGTCAGTCCGAATTCCTTGGCGTTCTGTGCTAAAGTTGATACCGATTTGGCCGATACAGGATCCTCGATGGGTTTATCTTGATCGTGTGTCGGTGTATTGTGGTCGGGCATGCAGTAAATGTGGTCGGGACGGAAACATTGTAGTCCACGAGCCCGCATGCCGTCAAATGCTTGAGGTGAGGTTACCTCATGACAATAGAGACGGTCTATGTACAATTGGGTGGGACCATCGGGCACCGTCTGTACTACGTGCTTGTCCCAGATTTTATCAAATAACGTGTTCATTGCCTACTTTTTAAATTTGTTGATACAATCAATATATGCTTCTACTGAAGCCGTTACAATGTCAGTATTCGCACCAAAACCATAGTAGATGGAACCATCGTACTCCACCTGCATGTGCACCTTACCCACATCGTCAGAGCCTTTCGAGATGGC
>JAFLSF010000089.1 GCA_022511045.1 Prevotella sp. | reverse complement strand
ATTTCGCCACGCTTCTCTTGGGGCAAATCTACTCCAACAATTCTTATTGCCATTTGTTAAACTAAAATAATATGTTAAACTCGAATTTTCGCTAAAAAGCATGCAAAGGTACACAGAATTTACTGGATTCCAGCACCTCTTTATGCTTATTTAACACAAATCAACATTAACCCTGACGCATTTTGTACTTAGGGTTCTTCTTGTTAATTACAAACAATCGACCCTTGCGACGTACTATCTTACAATCGGGGGTTCGTTTTTTTAATGATGCTCTTGTCTTCATTTTATTTGGTCTCCTTGTTTATTTATATCTAAATACAATTCGTCCTTTGGTTAGGTCATAAGGGCTCATCTCCACCTTAACCTTGTCACCAGGCAATATTTTAATATAGTGCATACGCATCTTACCAGATATATGGGCAATGATGGGTACTCCATTCTCTAACTCTACACGGAACATAGCATTAGAGAGGGCCTCCACAATTGTTCCGTCTTGCTCAATAGCGCCTTGTTTTGCCATATCGTCAATATAGTTTTCCTTCAATTTTCTCTATTCCGTCAAACGAAGATAATACCTCTGCTTTGCCCTTGCGCACACATATTGTATGTTCAAAATGGGCAGCAGGCTTGCCATCACGTGTACGTACTGTCCAGCGATCCTTGGCGTCAAGGAAGATGTCTCGCGCCCCCATCGTAATCATGGGCTCAATGGCGATACACATTCCTGCCTTGAGCATCACGCCGTTTCCCCTGCGTCCGTAGTTAGGCACCTGTGGATCTTCATGCATTTCATGTCCGATTCCATGACCTGTCAATTCTCGAACAATACCATAGCCCTGTTCTTCACAATGGCTCTGTACTGCACTACTAATGTCACCAAGGTGGCGGCCAGCTACTGCCTGTTCTATACCTTTGTAGAGTGACTCTTTGGTAGTACAAAGCAATTGCCTTACTTCTGCACTTACTTCACCAACACAAAATGTGTATGCTGAATCACCACAAAATCCATCAAGCAACGTACCACAATCTATGGAGATAATATCACCATCACGTAAGATAGTATTATCATTGGGCACTCCATGTACAACCACCTCATTGACTGAAGTACAAATGCTGGCTGGAAACACTCCTCCATAGGGGTTTGGAAAACCTTTAAATGTTGGTATAGCACCATGATCACGAATAAACGTATCTGCTATCTTATCCAGCTGGAGAGTTGTTATACCAGGCTTTATATATTTCGCCAATTCACCAAGGGTCTGACCAACAAGTTGATTAGCTCGGCGCATCAGCTCTATCTCATCTTCTGTCTTCAGAAATAACTTCATACAGATTTAATAGGCACTCACTCCACCACGTCCATGAATACGGCCAGAATTAAGCAGGCCATCGTAGTGACGCATGAGCAGATGGCTCTCAATCTGCTGGAGTGTGTCAAGCACAACACCAACAAGAATCAGTAGTGACGTACCACCGAAGAACTGTGAGAAAGCATCCTGCACATTGAGCAAACCAGCCAAAGCAGGCATGACGGCGATGAAAGCAATAAACAGCGAACCTGGGAGTGTAATGCGTGACATCACGGTGTCAATAAAATCAGCAGTTGGCTTACCAGGTTTAATACCTGGTATAAAACCATTGTTACGCTTAATATCCTCAGCCATTTGAGTAGGATTGAGCGTGATAGCAGTATAGAAATAGGTAAATGCTATTATCAGTAAAGCAAAGATAATGTTGTATGTCCAGCTATGATGATCAAGCATAGAACGTACAAACCAACTTGCATTCTCTGGAGCTGCATACTGAACGAAAGCCAATGGAATAAACATCAGTGCTTGTGCAAAGATGATTGGCATTACGTTAGCAGCAAATAACTTCAACGGAATATACTGGCGGGCACCACCATACTGCTGATTACCTACAAGACGTTTAGCATATTGTACAGGTATTTTACGAACACCTTGTACCAGCACGATCGCTGCACATACAACAAGGTAAAGGATGATAATTTCAACGAGGAACATCACTAATCCACCACCTGTGATAGCAGTAAAACGAGATGTAACTTCCTGAATGAACGCCTGTGGCAGACGTGCAATAATACCAATCATAATGATTAGTGAAATACCATTGCCAATACCCTTGTCTGTTATACGCTCTCCCAACCAAAGGATGAACATGCTACCAGCGGCGAGGATTATCGTGGCAGGCCAAATAAAGACGTTCCACGAAATACCAGTCGCCAAAGCAGCACCAGCCTGCATCTTCAGATTCACCAGATAACTGGGAGCCTGAAAGATGAGGATAGCAACTGTCAAGTAGCGTGTATAGGTCATAATTTTCTTACGACCACTTTCGCCTTCGCGCTGTAATTTCTGGAAATAAGGCACAGCGACAGCCAACAACTGCATAACAATAGAAGCAGAGATGTAGGGCATGATTCCAAGCGCAAAGATAGATGCGTTAGAAAATGCACCACCGGAGAACATATCCAGCAGTGACATCAGGCCACCAGCAGTCTGCGACTGAAGCTTATCCAACATGGCTGGATTGATGCCTGGAAGCACCACAAAAGAGCCGAAACGATAGATAGCTACAAACAGCATTGTAATAAGGATACGCTGACGCAAATCCTCAATCTTCCAAATGTTCTTCAGTGTCTCTATTAACTTCTTCATTGCCCTGTTTAGATTATTGTTGCACTACCACCAACTGCCTGTATAGCCTCTTGAGCAGTTTTTGAGAAGGCATTAGCCTCTACATCAACCTTTGTCTTGAGTTCTCCATTACCAAGAATCTTCACTAGTTCCTTACCATTAGTTAAACCAGCAGCTACTAACTCTGCAATGCCAATCTTAGTAAGATTCTTCTCCACTGCCAACTTCTGGAGTGTAGAGAGATTAACTGCAAAATACTCTTTATGGTTTATATTCTTGAAGCCAAATTTCGGCACACGACGCTGGAGAGGCATCTGGCCACCTTCGAAACCAATCTTCTTCTTGTAACCTGAGCGAGCCTTGGCGCCCTTGTGACCACGAGTAGAAGTACCACCAAGACCAGAACCTGGTCCTCGGCCAATACGACGACGTGAGTGGGTAGAACCCTCAGCTGGCTTTAAAGTATGTAGTTTCATAATCGTATCGTTTTAAATAGTTTGTAAAATTTAATCAACTACTGTCACCAGATGATGAACCTTACGAATCATACCACGGATAACAGGAGTATCCTCCTTCTCTACTACCTGAGAAATCTTATGAAGACCCAAAGCCTCAAGAGTACGCTTCTGATCTACGGAATAACCAATCTTGCTCTTAATTTGCTTGATTTTTATTGTTGCCATAGTACAAGTCTCCTTTATTATCCATTAAACACTTTATCCATACTGATACCACGAGTAGCTGCTACTGTGTAAGCGTCACGCATCTGGCTCAATGCCAAAATAGTAGCCTTTACAAGATTATGTGGGTTAGATGAGCCTTTTGACTTGGCGAGAATATCTTTCACACCAACGCTCTCCAACACAGCGCGCATAGCACCGCCTGCCACCAATCCAGTACCAGCTGCTGCTGGACGGAGGAACACCTGTGCACCACCAAAGTGGGCTTCCATCTCGTGGGGGACTGTACCTTTCAGTACGGGGACCTTCACCAGATTCTTCTTAGCTGCTTCAACACCTTTGGCAATAGCGGCAGTAACCTCACCCGCTTTACCTAGTCCCCAACCAATAATTCCGTTACCGTCACCGACAACTACAATGGCTGCGAATGTAAAGGTGCGACCTCCCTTTGTTACCTTAGTAACACGGTTGATGGCAACCAGTCTGTCTTTTAACTCAACGTCACTATTTATTTTAACTCTATTCATTGCCATAATCGTTTAAAATTTAAGTCCACCTTTACGTGCTGCATCAGCCA
>JAFLSF010000088.1 GCA_022511045.1 Prevotella sp. | reverse complement strand
AGCTTCTTGGCACAATCTATTTTTGCTTTTTCAACACCTTTGAGTTGCATGGAGTCCATAGTTCCCTTCGTTTCGGCAATGAAAAAGATATGTTTCACACCCATCTTGTCATTGAATGCTATTGCCCAGTCAGGAGCATAATTGCCGACAGGTGTCGGTATCTGGAACGATCGAGGCAACTTTGCATATACGCATACCTCGTCAGACTTGTCAAGTGCCTCTGCAAAATCACGCTCACCTTGACTGTCTGAGAATACATAATCAAGAATATGTTTTTGGGCTGAATATGCCTTGTCAATAGTCTGGCGACTTTTCTCTTTGGTGAAAATATCCGTGTCGTAAGTCTGTTCCGTGCGGTTATATGCAATATGCTCCACTATCATAGTCGCTTTCTGCTCTTTGATAATCTTCACTACATTGCGGATAAATTCCTCGGGGTTGTTCTTGAAGTAAAGCAATTTGGCAGGGGCAATCCCTTTCAGTATTCGTACCACAGTTCGACGTGTCAAGGTAGCCCCACGAGCAATATCTCCCACAAGGTCGTATGGCACGGTGGAAGTCGATACCTCACGCATCTGCTGTGTGCGTGTAGTCTGTTGTCCTGTGAAGTCTAAATCATCATCGCCTTGCTGACCAGTTGTAACCACATATTTCAATTGAGTAACATTAAGGTCTTTGTCTATCGCATAAATAGACTTTCGGATTAGTTCTTCACTGTCATAATGCACTGTATAGACATAACGATGGTTTATTTCGTTCCAAAGTGCCTTAAACTCCTTCTTGCTGGCATTGTCATTCAACTTTTCATTGACCACTTCCGCCTTGTCGTTGCCATCTTCTATCATGCCTGTCAAGGCTGATGGGTCGAAAATGCTTTGTATGAGCAGATGCACCTGTTCGCTAAGGGGTTGCAGTTTCTTTCCTAACGGTGCTAATGCACCTTGCTCCATGTCTTGCTGATAACTTGGCAGGATGTTACCATGCTCATCAATATAATCATTCTCATAAAGATAAGTCACGATACTTGCTGCTTCTTGGTTGCTGATAGTGTGCCGTTCCTCGCCTATGCTGAAAGTCTTGCCTTCAAAATAATTCACATTGGCTTGCAATGGTCGTTCACGCAAAGCCTCGCGTGTCTCTTTCTGCAAATCATCTACAAAAGCAGAATAACTTTCGTTGGCTATCACAGTGAGTTTGTTTATGTCATGCACAGCATCCCCAAGTCGCTCAGCATCCATACGGTTTCCTTGCTGGTCAACGCATATACGCAAGCCACGCCCTACCTCTTGTCGTTTAGCTGTTGCACTGTTGGCATGACGCAAGGTGCATATCTGGAATACATTAGGGTTATCCCATCCCTCACGCAATGCAGAGTGCGAGAATATAAACCTTGTCGGTTCATCGAAACTTAACAGCTGTTCTTTATCTTTCAGTATCAAGTCGTATGCTGATATATCCGTAGAGAATGAATCACCACGTTTCACTTCACTGTTGATAGCGTGTCCTTTTTTGTCTATTGAGAAATAGCCAGCATGAACTTGTTCCGCAGAAAAACGCCGCAGGTAGTGTTGATAGTCATCCTCAAACAGCGATAAGTTCTCGTTGAGATAATAGTTATACTCTTTTTCAAACATCTGCCATAACTGCCCTTTTACCACTTCACCCTGTTCATCGTAACTTTTATAGTTCACCACTTCGTCGATGAAGAAAAGTGAAAGTGTCTTAATTCCTTGACGGAACAAAAGTCGTTCTTTCTCAAAATGACTCTTTATAGTCTCTCTTATCTGCACAAGCTGAACAGTCTTCTCACTCACATCGCCAACAACTTCACCTGCCCTTATCTTATCTCCATTGCGGAAATACACCGTATTATTTACGGCATTGATTTCCGTGATAACAAACTCTTTATAGGCTGGAAGGCTCGAAGCATCATATAGCGAATCGCCTTGACCGAACTTCATCGTCTGCCGACGCGTACTGCTTGCCCCTTTTACTTCTATCTCCAGTTTCACTTCTGGGGCATGATTTTTCGAGAGTATAATGCTGTCAAAATAGATATAAGCCTGTGCACCTAACAAGTTCTGAAGTGTGATACCTTTCACCTGGATTTTCTTCACTAATCGCTGGCGGTAAGCATCGTAAGCATCAAGGGCATACACGCAGTTATGAGAAGTCTTGTGCGTTGCCGAATAGTTTAGTACAAACAGTGGCTTAAAGTTCTTCAAAGCCCGTTGCGTAGCCTGTCCCTCCATCTTTTGTGGCTCGTCCATGATAATAATAGGACGGTTGGCGGCAATCACGTCGATAGGTCGGCGACTTTGGAAGTTATCACGCTTTGAGTACATGATCAGACTTACTTTATTGTTTGCGCCTTCTTTCAAGTCACGAGCAAAAGCCTGTGCATTGATAATCATCACGTTAATGCCACCATTACTGCTAAAGCCATCTATCTGTGTCAGATTAGAACTATTGTAGATAAAGAAACGAGCCTTCTTGCCGTACTGCTCCATAAAGTGGTCTTCAAGCATCGTGAAACTCTTATATACACCTTCACGGATAGCAATACTTGGCACTACAACGATAAACTTCGACCAGCCATACCGTTTGTTCATCTCAAACATAGTCTTGATATAGACGTATGTCTTACCTGTACCTGTCTCCATCTCTATGTCAAGCGAACATGCCCCTAAGCCATCAGACTTGCTCAATGTAGCACTTTGGGGTATATTCCCTTCCGTCTGCATCTGTCTGATATTCGCAAGCAGTTGTCCGTCTGTCAATTCCACATCTGCATTACGCCAACCTACATACTCTTCTTCGTAGGTTATCTCTCCATCACGTTTTCCCAAATCACGACGATATTGTGCATTGTCTTTAGATGGCTGTCCAGCAAAAACATTAACAGTCTGCTCTACTGCTTCTGTTTGGTATTGCTGTATTTTGAACTTGAACTTCATTTCTCAAGCTCCTTTCTTTGCTGCATGAAAATCTCCTTCTGTTGTTCTATTTCTTTAGCCAATTCCTCTTTCGTCGGAAGGAATGTCAAATACTTCGAAGCAAAAAGCTGTTTGTTGCCATTCAAAACCGAATACCTTGCAATGTCTTCGCTCGTTTCCGAGCAAAGCAGCAACCCAATCGTCGGATTATCTCCATCTGTTCGTTTTAGGTCATCAAACATTCGTACATACATATCAAGTTGTCCTACATCTTGATGGGTTATCTTCTTTGTCTTCAAGTCAATCAGTACATAGCATTTCAGCACAACATTATAGAAAACCAAGTCAATAAAAAAGTCACCAGCATCTGTGCTGACGTGATACTGTTCTGCCATGAAAGCAAATCCTCTGCCCAACTCAAGCATAAAATCTTTGAGGTGTTTGATAATGGCTCGTTCCAATTCCGTTTCTGTAAAATCGTTGTTCGACGGCAGTTGTAAGAACTCTGCAACCACAGGGTCTTTCAGAAAATCGCGAGCATCATTTTGTAGAGGTGCTGTCAGTTGAAGCATTTCCGCAATAACATTTTCCTTTTTAGGCGATTGTAATAAGCGATGATAGTATTGTGAGCCGACATTCCGTGCTAATGTACGAACACTCCACATCTCTCTTGATGCTTCCTGCACATACCAGTAACGGGCATCGTCGCTTGTAACGGAAAGAAGTGTACGGAAGTGTGACCAGTTGAGATTTGGCACACGCGTGTACCAAATCTCTAAATCCTTGAAACACAGATACAATTTTCGATAGTTCCGCAAATCACGTGCCGAGAATCCTTTGGCATACTCCTTTGATAATTCCTCTGCAAGTTTTGCTATAAGTTGACTTCCATATTCTGCCCTTGATGCGCCATGCTGTTCTTCCTCTACGATACGTCGCCCTACCTGCCAGTAAGTTGTAACCGTTGTAACATTAACATCACGATAGGCTTTCTGCAGCCCCTTCTCTACAATAGCTTGTACGTCTTGCACCAAAGCATTCATCCCATGCTTCGTTATGTTTATATCTTTTGCCATAATTTCTTGTTATAACGATGTTTCTTTTATCATAGTATCTTTCGTACTGTATCTTTACTATAATGTTCCCATATCTGCTC
>JAFLSF010000087.1 GCA_022511045.1 Prevotella sp. | reverse complement strand
ATTCGCCGCGCCATTGAAGAGATGGGATTTGTACAGCCCATGCCTGTACAGGAAGAAGTAATACCTTTTTTATTAGGCAACAGGAACGACGTCATAGCGTTGGCTCAGACGGGCACGGGTAAGACGGCAGCATTCGGCATACCAGTGCTACAACGCATCGACACGGCAAGGAGGGAGACGCAGGCACTTATCCTGTCACCCACGCGTGAACTATGTTTGCAAATAGCCGACGACTTGCGCGAGTTTTCCAAGTACATGAAAGGCATCCACATAGAGGCCGTCTACGGTGGTGCATCAATAGAGCAGCAGATTCGTGCCTTGAAGAAAGGTGTACAAGTGATTGTTGCTACTCCTGGACGACTCATTGATTTGATGAAACGCGGCGTAGCACGGCTGGACGACGTATACAACGTGGTATTGGACGAGGCGGACGAGATGCTGAACATGGGATTCTCGGAGAGCATCAACCAGATATTAGAGGGTATTCCCGAAGACAGGAACACACTACTCTTTTCGGCAACGATGAGCCGTGAGATAGAGCGCATTGCCAAAGGTTATCTGCACGACTACAAAGAAATCGTAGTGGGAAGCCGTAACGAGGGGGCGGAGCATGTCAATCACACTTACTACATGGTGAATGCTAAGGACAAGTATCTGGCGTTGAAGCGTTTGGTGGACTACTACCCGCGAATCTTTGCCATTATCTTTTGCCGCACGAAGGCTGAGACACAGGATGTTGCCGACAAACTTATCCGCGACGGCTATAACGCCGAGTCGCTGCACGGCGACCTCTCCCAGCAACAGCGCGACCTCACGATGCAGAAGTTCCGCCAGCATACCGTACAACTTTTAGTGGCAACAGACGTAGCCGCCCGAGGATTGGACGTTGACGACTTGACGCACGTCATCAACTACGGACTTCCCGATGATATAGAGAACTACACACACCGCTCGGGTCGAACGGGTCGTGCAGGCAAGAAAGGCACCAGCCTCAGCATTGTGCACAGTCGCGAAAAGCATAAGATTCGCAACATCGAGAAAGAGATAGGCAAGCAGTTCGAGCAGGGCACCATCCCTTCTGCAGAGGAGATATGCAAGAAGCAACTCTACAAGGTGATGGACCAAATCGTCAAGTCTGACGTTGACGAGGAGCAGATAGCCCCCTTCATGCAAGATATTAGCCGCTATTTCGAGTATATAGACAAGGAAGACATCATCAAGAAGATTGTCTCGTTGGAATTCGGCAAGTTCTTGGCTTACTATGCCGATGCACCAGAGATTACACCCGTGATTTCCAAGAGGAAAGAGGAAAGAGGAAAGAGAAAGGCTGAAAGAGGAGAACGGAAAGAGAACGGAGGCAAAGGCAGGGGAAAGAAGCAGGCTACGCCAACGTCCCCGGGCTTCCGCAAACTGTTTATCAATTTAGGTAAGAAAGACGGTTTCTACCCTGGCGAGCTTATGCAATTCCTCAACAAGAACGTGCACGGTCATATAGAGGTGGGACACATTGACCTGCTGACCACCATGTCCTACTTCGAGGTGCCAGAGCAGGATGCCGAGCGCGTCATCAAATACATCAACGGACAACATTACAAGCGGCGCGACGTGCGTTGTAACGATGCTTCCGAGGGTGGAAACGGCAAAAAGGCAAGACCCTCCAAAGAGGAGAGGACGCCTAAGAGCAATAGATTCCCCAAAGATGCTAAAGGCTCAAAAAACACTAAGGAGCGCAAGACCTATAAAAAGGAGGAGTGGATGCAGTTCCTCAATCCCAAAGGAATGAAACTAAAGGGCGAAATCCCCGACTTCAGCGAAGAAGGCTGGGCCATTCGCAAACCGAGGAAAAAGGGATAGATAGCATTTTCCTTTTGGCTGGTTATACCTCGGCAAACAAAAGATAAAAAAAAGAAAGTGCAGTGGTACGGATTTCCCGTCCACTGCACTTCTTTATCATCGTTACGACAATTAATGTTTGCGATAGCATTTCACCTCTTTTATTAAGAACGGATAAAAGAGATTTAGTTTTATTTATCTCACTAATTATTCGGCATGATTCCTCCTATAGTGCCACAGCTCCAGCGAGTTGATGATGTTCTGCCATAACACATAGCAGCCAGCACCGATGGAGGCGACAGGATGGAGGTACATGTAGGCCACCCAGATGCTGAGGGCGGTGTTCTTCTGGAATAGGGCCTGTCCAGCGTTAATTTCCTCACCTAAATGGCGGCCGACAAGGCGGCCTAAGCCGAATTGTACGAAACAGAGCAAGAAAGTGCCTAAGGCTATCAGCAACAGCAGGGACAGGGAGCCCTCGCTATGCACGATGTTTCGCACCGTTATGCCTGTGGTGATGCTGAGCGAGATGGCCCAGCAATAGAAACTGAGGTTGGGCATAGCGACTATACGCTTGCAAATGCCTTTCACATAGTGTTGCATTAGCCAGCCTGCCATCAAAGGCAGAAGCAGGACGAGCGCTACTTTGTGTAGAATGAACAGGGCGGCGTCAAAGAACATAACCTCTGTCGTGGGTTCTAACAAGGGAAATACCAATGGTATCAGTAGCGTAGTGAAAAATGCAGAGATAAGGACGTAGGTCGTCATGGTCGAGATGTTGCCGCCCAACTTGCCTGCTACAACGGGAGAGGCCGAGGCGGCGGGGCCAATGACGCACGTGAGGACGGCCTCCCACAACAGAGGGGAAAGGAGTGCAGAATATGGGGCGTGGAGAGACTTGACCCAGAAAATGATGCCGATATTGGCGGCTATCAACAGTAGTTGGGCTGCCAGTACGCCGATGTGCCAGCGGTGGGGGCGCATCTGGTGGAAGTCGACTTTACAGAAGGTTACAAAAAGGGTTAGGAAGACGAAAAACGGAAAAACGACGTCGAACACGGGAATAAGTCGTGTGCCCAACTCGTCCAGTTGCGGGACGTAGTAGAACGTCAGGTAACTGACCGTGCCTATCAGAATGGCAACGGGTAGCGTCCAGTCTTTAAGGAATCTAATCAGCTGTTTCATACAGCCTGCAAAGGTATGAATTTATTGTGAATTGTAACGGATGATTTGCAAAATATTTCGTATCTTTGCACCCAACAATCTATAGATGTTATGTTAGTAAAGACTTATTGTGCCGCCGTCAATGGACTGGAGGTGAATACCGTTACCGTTGAGGTAAGCATGTCGCGTGGCGTGCAGTTTCATCTGACGGGGCTGGCCGATACTGCCGTGAAGGAGAGTTACGACCGCATCAAGGCGGCACTCGTCAACAACGGACTGAAAATGCCAACGATGGACATCACCGTCAATTTGTCACCTGCTGACATCAAGAAGGAAGGCTCGGGCTACGATTTGCCACTGGCTATCGGCATTTTGGCGGCTAACGAAAAGGTGGCCAATGACCGTCTGGAACAGTATATGCTGGTAGGAGAGCTGGGGCTGGACGGGAGGTTGCAGCCCATTCGCGGCGCGTTGCCTATAGCTATTCGAGCCCGTAAAGAGAAATTTAAGGGACTCATCGTGCCTCAGCAGAACATTCGCGAGGCGGCGGTCGTCAACCAGTTGGAGGTCTATGGCATGGAGACACTGATGGACGTTATCCGTTTCTTCAATGGCAACACTCACTATGAACCGACGGTTATCGATACACGTAAGGAGTTTTATGAACAACAACTACAGTTTGACCTCGACTTTTCCGACGTGAAAGGGCAGGAGAGTGTCAAACGGGCTCTGGAGGTGGCGGCTGCTGGTGGGCATAATCTCATCATGATTGGCCCTCCAGGAAGCGGAAAGAGTATGCTGGCCAAGCGGCTGCCCAGTATTTTGCCGCCTTTGTCACTAGCAGAGAGTCTGGAGACAACCCAGATACATAGCGTGGCGGGTAAGTTGGCTCGCGGCACGAGTCTGATTAGTCAGCGGCCTTTCCGAGCACCTCATCACACCATTTCGCAAGTTGCCCTTGTGGGCGGAGGCAATAGTCCGCAACCTGGTGAAATCAGCCTTGCCCACAATGGTGTTATGTTTCTTGACGAGATGCCTGAACTGAGTCGCTCGGTGTTAGAGGTGTTGCGTCAGCCTTTGGAAGACCGCAAGATTCGCATTAGTCGCGTCAAATACTCTGTGGAATATCCCTGCTCGTTCATGCTGGTGGCCTCTATGAATCCTTGCCCCTGCGGCTACTATGGCGACCCTACCCATCATTGCGTTTGTACCCCTGGTCAAATCCAGCGCTACATGAATAAAATCTCTGGTCCTTTGCTCGACCGCATTGACATACACTGCGAGATACAGGCCGTCCCCTTCAGCGAACTCTCCAAGATGCAGCCCGGCGAGAGCAGTGAGCAAATTCGTGAGCGTGTCGTCCGAGCCCGCAAGATACAAG
>JAFLSF010000086.1 GCA_022511045.1 Prevotella sp. | reverse complement strand
CCATCAATGCCGCACGTTCCTCTGCGCTCATGCCTTTTAGCAAGTCGAGAAGAGCTGCCTTGCTGTCAGTTGTTTGGCTTTCGGTCAAAGGCATTTCCGCTCGAAAAAGTCCAAATTTATTTGGCTTTTTGCTCGTTTATTCGTACCTTTGCGCCCGCATTGGGTTTGCGCAAGCAATCAATAGGGAACGGGGTGAGAGTCCCCGACTGTCCCGCAGCTGTAAGTTCCATTAACGAACAATTCATACCGTGCCACTGATATTGTCGGGAAGGCGAGTTGTTCAGGGAACAAGTCAGAAGACCTGCCCAGTGTGTCACCCTATGGGGATACATAGTAGTGGCTAACCTTTTTCCGTTTCTCTGGGGTTAGGACGGAAGTAAAACATTTTTAATTATTTATGTTACACAAATCTTTCACACATCACGTGTGGCTGATATCCTTGCTGGTGCTTTGCATCCCGATGAATGGATGGGCAGAGACTAAAAAGGTGAATCAGCTGCAATCTATGTCTGCTTCAGCAGGCGAGTCTGAACAACTTGTTTTTATGACCGAAGGCAATCATGGCCAAGTGGATTTGTCTTTAGGTCAGCAGGTAATACTCTACGATGATGGCGGACCAGATGGCGACGGTGCTGATGGTGTCACAGCTACTATTGCATTGGCTCCTACGGGTGAGGCCGATTGTATCAAACTCACTAATTTAGGCATTTCGTTTGCTTATACCGCTCATCTTTATATTTATAAAGGTGGTGAAGTAAACGACGAAAATCTCATAGTCGACTTGACGGGTTCGTCGGCGAAGTTTGACCCTATTATCAGCGATGCTGATTTCGATGGAGGTAAACTTACTATTAAATATGTAGGTAAAGGCAGTTACACCAAGCCAAATTTTGCTATTGTGGCTGAAGGTTACAAAAAGACAAATGTCGTAGTTACTGGAATCACCACTGAAAATATAAGCGTTGGCGAAGTGTTAAAGGGACAGACGGAAGTGAGAATGCTCAAAGTGATGATAGAGGCTAAAGGCGAACTTATTCCTGTCAATATTACCGCTTTTAATCTGATGGGTGCTGACGGTGAGGTTGTAAATGCCGTACACATTTACCAGACGGGCATGGTTACGTCATTTTCATCCAACGACCCATTCAAGGGTAGTTACTCCATTATGCAGAGTGGAGTCTATTATTTTTGGATTACCTATGACATAAAGACCGATGCTGCTTTAGGTCAGACAGCTATCGCTACGCTAAACAATGTGGTGGTTGATGGTGTTTCTATTGACGTTACCGACCCTGCTACAGCTATTGTCACGGTGGCTTCAGGAACGAGTGGCAGCTATACTGTGGGCGATGGTGGTGACTATGTTACCATTCAGAGTGCTATAGACGATTTAGGTACGTTAGGCATGGAAGGTCCTGTTGTGTTGAGGGTCAGAGCTGGAAATTATACTGAAAAGGTACATATACCATACATTAAAGGAATGGGGGCCATCAATACCCTCACTATTGAAAGTGAAAGTGGCCAGCGTGATGTTAAAATAAACCATGAGACCTATAGTACAAGTGGCTATGATGATGACCTGCATGACAAAGCCTATGGCGTGGTGACATTATATCAGGCTAGTTATGTCACGTTGCGAAACCTCGAAATCTGTACAGGGAATGAAAGCTACGAAGCAGTTGTCATGGTCAAGGACGAAAGTCGTCATGTCACCATTGAAGACTGCTATTTACATGCACCCACTATGACTTCTGGCTATGGTGGTGTTTATTTGGTAGGGCATACCATCGTCAATGAAGCAAATATGAACAATGATTATCTTACCGTCAGAGGTTGCCTGCTTGAAGGCGGCCGAATAGGTGTTTACATGGGTGGTACCAGCTATGTGGCACTACCTAAAGAAGTTGGTGGTGTCATCGAGGGTAATACTTTCAAAAACAATGGTACGAAGTCCATCTATGTAATGGATGAATTAGGTGCGAAGATTAGGAATAACACTGTTGTTATAGATGCAGAAGCTAATACAAAAATATCTGTAGGTGTTCTTGACATACAACTTCGCGATGCTTATGACGAAGCGACAGAGATTGTTGGCAATACATTTAACGTTGCCCCAAAGACCTATGGTGCTGTGATGTATCTCCGCCAGATGGAGGGTCAAACAGAGAGTCCCGTTATTGTTGCGAATAACGTTGTTAATCTGACGTCACTTAATGAATCGTACAACGCATTCCAGTTCAGTAGCACAAAAGTGAAGAATGTATATGTGGCTAATAATACTATTCGTATGACGGGTACTACGGGAGGTGCTGCTTTCTGTGTATCTAATAAATTAGAAGAGGGCTATGGCAACGTTCAGATAGTGAACAACATCATTCAAGACGAAACCTCTGGCTATGCCTTAAATCTCTATAATGATGATAATTTAGAAGCTAGTAAGTTCCATTTCCAGAACAATTTGATATATACTACGGGGGAGACTTTTTTCCGTGCCAGTAGTTCGACCACTGGCGACTTTGCTACTTTTGAGGAGAAGGCAGGTGCCACAAACAACATTAACAAGTTAGTGACATTTGTAAGTGACGATATTCTGATGCCTGCTACATCGCTGGATGGCGATTTGTTGAAAGCCATTCCACTTGGTTACGTTACTACGGATGTGTTGGGTAAAGAGCGTCCACAAGAGAACATTTCTATTGGTGCCTATGAGTATGCCGAAGATGTAATACCACAGATGGCTGAGGGTTATCCGCAGGTTACTTCTGTCACTGATAAATCGGCTGTTGTTCTGGTGAAAGCTGATGCTATGGGTATGGCTTTCTTCCTTGTCAAGCCTGCTGATGCTAAGACTCCTACACTTGACGAGTTAGTAGCCTCTCCAGATAAAATAGTGCTTACGCCTAATACAGAAATATCGCTTAGTGTCACCGATCTGGAGCAGATGACAGACTACGTGGCTTACGTCTTTCTACAAAGTCCTGCTGGACAAAAAGGAACCGAATATCAGTCGGTATCTTTCACAACGCTGAAGACTCCTGCGCCAGACCCAGAAGTGGAATTAGCGACTGATGTGTTTGGTGAAACGCAGACAACTATCGAATTGGGGGAATCGGCAACACTTTATGCTACCATTACAAACGGTGATGCTCCGTACACCGTTGTGTGGATGGATGGCAAGCACAATGTACTAAAGGAACAAGTGCTTGAAGAATTGCCTGTTGAACCCTTGACACTTGAGGTTACACCAACCTGTCACACTGACTATATGGTGTTGATTACCGATGGTTATAGTCGCACCGCTATAGGCACTTCGCGCATCTATACTAATAGTAGCGAGATGCTGATAGCCGATTTTGAGAACCTCTATGTGTCTGAATTAGGTTATGAAAACGGTGCTGCTCTTGATGGTTCTTTCGTTAGTGGCTCTTTCGAGTTTGACAATTTCTACTCGCCTGACTATGGAGGCTATTGGGGCAAATTTGGCTATGCGAACCGAACCTCAACCGAGTTTAATAGCTTGGATGACCAATACAACAATGTCGTAGGCGGAGGAGCTAATGACTCGGAGACTTACATGGTATGTTTTGCCTCTGAATGGTATGGCCCGTGTCGTATCACGTTGAAGAACAGGGACGAGGCTGCCGTCATCCCTGGTTGCTACATTACCAACAATGTCTATGTAGAGGATGCTATCCTTCATGGAGATGGGATTAGTAACAATTATCAAGATAAGGGGTTCGGCGAGGGTGACTATCTAAAGTTAGTCATTAAAGCCGACAATGGTAATACACTAGACTATTATTTGGTAGATTACCGCTCGGCCAATGCTGAAGAGCACTACTACGTCAAAACATGGGAGTGGGTAGACCTTAGTTCGTTGGGTCTCGTCAAGACGCTGACTTTTTCGCTTGACGGTTCCAAAACTGGTGCTTGGGGATTGAACACGCCTGCTTATTTCTGTCTGGACAATCTTGGTGCGAAAGCCCCCAGTCCTTCAACTGGCATTAGTAAAGTTAATAGCTCTCTGGAGGGCACAGAGAACTCACCGATTATTTATAATTTGAATGGTCAGCGTGTCAATCAACCTACTAAAGGTGGTGTTTATATTGTTAATGGTCGCAAGGTAATTGTGAAGTAACGACAAAGTCCCACATAAGCTATTCTTAATAGGAAATTCCGCCCCAAAAGGAGCGGAATTTTTAATTTTCCTGCTTTTTCTTTCTTTATTCTTAAATAATTGTGTACCTTTGCAACGGATTTCCAACGAAATCTATGCACATGATGGCTGCCGCGATGGTGGAATGGTAGACACGAGGGACTTAAAATCCCTTGGCCATAACGGCTGTGCGGGTTCGAGTCCCGCTCGCGGCACAAGGCGTTTTGCTTTGGCAGAAAGGAGTTGACATTTCTATACTATTATTTATAAAATCATGATTTACTCAACTGAAGTGAAGAATATGTGTAGCGTCTGCAAAGGCGCTTATCACGGTCCTGCACCCATTCCCGAGGAGGGCAAGTGGATTCAGGCAAAAGAGATTAAAGACATTTCGGGTTACACACATGGTATCGGCTGGTGTGCACCTCAGCAGGGTGCCT
>JAFLSF010000085.1 GCA_022511045.1 Prevotella sp. | reverse complement strand
CGACGGGAAGGGTCCTTTTGCCAGCAAGGCAAGGGGATCCTTCCATCTTTTTATTGCCTCTTTTGTCGCCCCTTCCCAAAAAACAACTACAAGCCGATCCCGTCCGCAGGTGTCCCCCCCTCATTCGGCGGCGCAAAAACTATGGAATTACGTTAATATCATGAGGAAAGAGATAGGGGATTGTTGGAAACGCCGCGAAGACTAATCGCTAAAGAGGGAAGGAATTATTTGTGGGGAATCGGGAAATGATTCGCA
Source organism: Prevotella sp. (assembly GCA_022511045.1). Classification (GTDB taxonomy): domain Bacteria; phylum Bacteroidota; class Bacteroidia; order Bacteroidales; family Bacteroidaceae; genus Prevotella. The sequence continues at coordinate 4,497 of JAFLSF010000085.1, read as the reverse complement.
ATTAAAACGACACTTTATTAAAATTATAGTTTGATGCACATTTTCGTGAGGTCATCGCTGGGTTCAGCTTCGCCTACAAAATCTTGTACAGCTTGGTGAACAGCCTCTGCTGTTTGTTGGGCTGTATCATAGTCGTGAGTGAGCAATTCTTGCAAACGTTCGTCACCAAATTGCTCTTGATTGATGTTCTCGGCTTCGTTCAATCCATCAGTGTAGACAAATAATGTTTTGCCATGAAGGTCCTCTATTTCCTCTCCCACGAACTCCAAGTCTTGCCATAAACCTATAGGGGCATTGGACTCCATCTCCATGAATTCACCATTGAGTAAGGGTGGGTTATGGCCTGCATTGCAGAAGTCAAGATGTCCTGTCTTGAGGTCAATAAGACCTATAAACATCGTAACAAACATACCTTGTTCATTGCGTTCAGTCAGTGCATCGTTCAGACGAGTGGCTATCTCATGCGGCATCTTACGACCATCGGCAAGGAAATAGAACATACGTGTCACTTGCGCCATGAATAGTGAGGCGGGTATGCCTTTTCCACTCACGTCGCCTACGCAGAAATAAAGGAGATGATCGTCTTGTAGAAGATAGTTGTATAGGTCACCGCCCACCTCCTTGGCTGGTGTCATCATAGCATACATATCCATGTCTGGCCGTTGGGGGAAATCGCGTGGAACCATACTCATTTGGATAACACGGGCAATACGCAATTCGCTCTCAAAGTATTCCTTTGCGGCCTTTGTCTTAGCCAATTGGTCGTAGGCGACCCGAAGTTGCTGGTTGACTTCCTGCAGGCGTTTTACCTGACGATGACGGCGATAGGTCATCAAACCCAAGAATAGCAAGATGATGCCTACAATAATGTATCCATCGTAGAATGCTATCCTCCGAGCTCGCTCGGCTTGCTTCCGAGCTTCCATATTCAAACGGTATTCATTGAGTTTAGCCTGATTCTGACTCCGCTCCAAACTATCGTTCTGCATCTTTATGGCGGCATTAGTAAGCTCAATATTTGCATTTTCCAATTTTAGGGCCGCTGCTTCTACCTCTAACTCATGTTGCTTTAACTCATCAGCAACACGGGCCAGTTTTAATTTCTGATTGGCTAACAGGAGGTTCTTCGACTCATTCTCTGCATGAGCTAACTTCAACTCGTCGTCCAATTCGCTTAGTTGCGAACGTACTTCATAGGAATATATAGAGTCGCCCATTAGTTTGTACTTCTTATACCAACTTAGAGCCTGCTGGTAGTCGCCTAAATGTTCATAGATGGAAGAAATGCTTTGGGCTTTGGTCTGTGGTGTCATTTTGTCAGCTAATTTAAAAGCTGTCTGCCATTGCTTCCCGTTCACGGCATGATAAAAGTTGATGAGTTCGCCGAATTCGCTTTGCAGACCATACTTTTCTACCAGTTTCTGATGCTCTTTATAATCTTTCTCAAAAGTGAGGCTATCGCCTTGATGGTAGCGTACAAAACACTTGTAAGCCCAAGCTGTTATCTGGTGCATGGGAATAATGCCTGGTTCATCCAATGCCTTGCGAGCATAATCCAGCACTTTTGGGAGCCTGCGTCTATTAAGCTCTATTTCACATAGTCCCAAATAAGCAGCAGCAGCACTTTCTTTCGGGAAGTACTGGTGGCGCAGTTCAATAGCTTGTCTGAAGCTTCTCTCCGCTAAGTTTGTATTGCCAGCAGCGGTTCGTTCTACACCTAATACGTAGTTTGCAGCGTAAAGTCCAAATTTACTACCATTGTCACGAACATATTGAGAGATGTCTCTGGCAATGGCAATACCCTCCTTTTGCTGAATGTTTTTAAAGGTATAGAGGGCCTGTTCGCTCCATGCCCGATAGAAGATGCGCTCGTCACCAGCCGCTAAGGCTGCAGTTTTCAGTCGCTCTGTCGTGTCAAAGAATTTCTCTGTTTCTCCAGCGCAAAAGTATTGATACATCTCCGCCGTCATCTGTTTGATGTCATCGGTGGACTGTTGTTGGGCAATGGCCTTTTGACTACCTATTACCAACAGCAACAAGGTGAGTATCATGTATGGGATTTTTTTCGTCTTTGGCGTCTTTTGCTCCGCAATTTCGCTTGCTCTGGCTAGAGCCAAGTCAATATGGTTGCAAATATTCTCCTTACCCAATAGTTGCTCAAAATCGTTACGTTTCAACACCTCTTCCACTTTGGGGTTGACGCCAGAAAGGACAATGGTGATGCCTTCCTTCTGGCTCATACGACACATGTTCTCCAGATTGTGCAGGCCAGTAGAGTCAATGAATGGCACCTTACGCATACGGATAATGCGTACTTTTGGTTTGTTGCCAAAACGGGCCATAATATCTTCGAAGCGATTGCCCGCACCAAAGAAGTAGGGGCCGTTGATTTCGTAGACCTCAACATTTTGGGGAATTGTCAAATGTTCCAGATTACCAGCCTGTATATCAGCATCTTCGTTTAAGTCTATCTCGTTCAGTACAGCATGAACGTCAGTAGTTTCAGCCATGCGGCGCATAAAAAGCAGTGAGGCTAAGATGAGACCAAACTCGATGGCAACTGTGAGGTCGAAAACGATAGTGAGGAAGAATGTCAGCAAAAGCACGGTAACGTCGCTTTTGGGGTTATTCCTACTCATAGCTAAAAACGAACGCCAACCACTCATACCATAACTGACAACTACCAAAACTCCTGCTAAACAAGCCATAGGAATATATTGTGCCAACGGCATGAGGAACAGGAATATCAGTAACAACACTGCAGCGTGTACTACGCCTGCAATGGGTGTGCGGCCACCATTGTTGATATTTGTCATAGTACGGGCAATGGCTCCTGTGGCAGGAATACCTCCGAAAAGCGGAGAAACCATATTGGCAATACCTTGGCCAATTAACTCTGTATTGGAATTATGATGGTCGCCAATGACACCGTCTGCAACAGTAGCTGACAATAGACTCTCGATTGCTCCCAAAACGGCAATGGTGACTGCGGGTCCAACCAGTCCTTTGATAATTTCCCACGACATTTCTGGCACCACAACACCTGGAAGTGTCGAGTTAATGCTAAAGCGATCACCAATAGTCTCAATGCTGGTAACTCCCGCATATTGCTTTAAGAGAAAGGCTGCAATAGTCATTACTATGATAGCCACCAACGAACCTGGCACCTTCTTCGAGAAACGGGGCATGACCGCAATGATAATCACAGAGACAATGCCAACCAGTGTACTCCACAAGTCTATATTACCTATATGATATATATAAGCTCCCCATTTCTCAATGAAGTCACTTGACACATGATCCATTTGCATGCCCAAAAGATCTTTCACCTGCGTGGTGAAGATAGTGACAGCAATACCACTGGTAAAACCTACCACGATGGGATAGGGAATATATTTGATGATAGTGCCCAGTCTGAGCACACCCAAAAGAATTAGAAATACGCCAGCCATCAACGTGGCAATGGTTAACCCTTGGATGCCGTATTGCTGAATGATGCCGTAAACAATAACGATGAAAGCACCCGTCGGGCCACCTATCTGCACGCGGCTACCTCCGAAAAGCGAAATCGTCAGTCCCGCAACGATGGCAGTGATGATTCCCTTCTCAGGAGAGACACCGCTGGCTATACCAAAAGCAATAGCCAATGGCAATGCAACTATGCCTACAATGACACCAGCCATTAAGTCGGCTGTGAATGTCTTGCGGTCATAGTTTCTGATGACCGATAGGAACTTTGGTTTGAAGTCGAGTGTCAAAATCTGTCTTTGGTTGGTTTCTTACTTCGCCTTTAACAGGTCGCGTATTTCAGCCAGCAACTCTTCCTGCGTAGGTCCAACAGGAGCAGCGGGAACCTCTGGTTCCTCTTTTTTGCGATTAAGTTTGTTTATGCCTCTTAACATCATAAAGATGCAGAAAGCGACGATGATGAAATCAACGGTATTCTGAATGAAGTTGCCATACTTTAGTACGGCAGCACCCTCGCCTTCGCCAATCTGGAAGGCCAGCGTAGTAAAATCAATATTGCCCGTTATCATACCTACGCATGGCATTAAAATGTCGTCTACCAGACTTGACACAATCTTGCCGAAAGCACCACCAATGATTACACCGACCGCCATATCCATAACGTTGCCTTTCATGGCAAACTCTTTGAATTCACTAATCAATCCCATAGTCTTTTAAAGTTTAATTGTTAATCTTTATTTTTATACGTTTCGTCTATTGTCTCCATTTGTCATCTTCGTCTTACAATATATGCTTCTCTTGCTTGACTTATGATAATTTTTGGTATGTAACCAGCTTTTTTCAGTTTAATTAAGACTGAAATGAGGTGCAAATATAGATATTTTTTTGTAATTTTGCACCCGAAAGGCAGAAAAAAGTGCTTTCCACCGTAAAATTATAGGTAATTTATCAACTATTTAAATAAAATTAGGTATAAAAATGACAAAAGTAGCTATTAACGGTTTCGGCCGTATCGGTCGCCTCGCTTTC
>JAFLSF010000084.1 GCA_022511045.1 Prevotella sp. | reverse complement strand
ACCAAGGACCCCCACCATGTCAAGGTGATACTCTAACCAGCTGAGCTATGCCGACAACTTTAGATTTGCGCGTGCAAAGGTACGCATTTTCTTTGGAAAACAAAAATAATTCCCGATATATTTTCTATTTCATCCTTTTATTAGTACCTTTGCAAAACATTACTCGCACTATGAATGTTAAGCATATTTTCCTACTCACCGCGCTTCTCCTCCTGTTTTCCTGCGGCAGCGATACTGGCAAGTTCCGCTTGGAAGGCCGGCTACGCAACATGAACCAGGGAGAGTTCTGGGTGTACAGCCCAGACGGGGGTATGGAGGGCATAGACACCATCGCCGTGCGAAACGGACGGTTCGCCTACGAACTGGATTTGACGGGCGAGGCAACTCTGGTCGTTATCTTCCCCAACTACTCCGAGCAGCCCGTCTTTGCCCGCCCGGGAAAAACGGTTTCCATCAAGGGCGATGCCACCCACCTGAAAGAGATGATAATCCAGGGAACGACGGACAACGAGGATATGACCAAGCTACGCATGGAGCTTAACGACCTTACACCCCCCGACATTCCCAATGCCGTCAGCACATTCATTCAAGAGCATCCCGCCTCGCTGACCAGTCTCTACCTGCTTCAGCGCTACTTCCTGCTCACTCCGCAACCCGACTATAAGCAGGCATTAAAACTCACCAAGCTAATGCTGGAGGAGAGCCCCGACAATCAACGACTCAGCAAATTAGCCAAGCAACTGGCCAAACTGCAGGGCGGACAAACCAACAGCCGACTACCCAAGTTCTCCGCTACAGACATTAACGGACAACGGGTGACGGAAAGCGCGCTGAAACATGCGGTAAACATCGTGTCCACTTGGGCAACATGGAGCCCACAAAGCATTACCGCCCAAAGCCAGCTAAAACGACTCAAGAGCCGTTATGCCGACCGCATGGGCGTAGTCAGCATCTGTCTCGACGGCCGCAAGGCTGACTGCCAGCAACAAATCAGCCGCGACTCCCTCAAATGGCACACCATTTGCGACGGAAAGATGTGGGACACTCCCCTACTCTCCACCTTCGGACTGGCCGACGTCCCCACCAACGTGCTCATAGACGGCAAGGGGCGCATCATCGCCCGCAACCTGTCGGGACAAGCGTTGGAGGACCGCATCGCCACACTGCTAAAACCATCGGAAAAATGAGGATAGCCCTCGCGGCTGGTGAGAATAGGCCTCACCCCTCACGAGGATAGGCCTCGTTCGTGACGAGAATAGGGCTCGTCGCCAACAAGACAGCACTTTGTCAGGCACAAAGCCTATACCACTTAAAATCAATGATTTAAAAAGTCATGCCTTTGAACCAAAAGCAAGGGCATACATACGCATCTGACGCACCATTGCCAGCAAGCCATTGGAGCGGGTTGGCGACAGATGTTCCTTCAATCCTATGCGGTCGATGAAATACAAGTCGGCATCAAGAATCTCTTGTGGCGTATGTCCAGACAATACGCGGATAAGCAAAGCCACAATGCCCTTTACGATGAGCGCGTCGCTTTCTGCTTGGAAAATGACGACACCCTCGCCATTCTGTGCGTCCGTGCCCTCCTTTACATAGTCCGCCTGTAGCCACACGCGACTCTGACAACCGTCTATCAGATTTTTCTCCACCTTATACTGTTCTGCTAAGGGCTCTTGTTCGCCCGCCATATCAATCAGCATCTGATACCTGTCCATCCAGTCATCCAAGCCGTCGAACTCCGCTATAATCTCGTCTTGTATCTCGTTTATCGTCATACTCCTTATTTCTTTTCGCCTGCAAAGTTAGCAATAAGTGGGCGAAATACAAAGTAAAATCTAATTTAAATATCATCTGTAATGTTCCCATTTTCGCTTTTTTGCGTCAAAAATCGCAGTATATTATTCCCATTTTGCCATTTTTAGGAATAAAAGAATGTTAATTACACAAAAAGAGCAGGCACTCCTGCCTGCTCCATTGTCAAAACTTTTATTCGTTAAATTAAAATTGAAGGCCCCTTTTCACAAAGAGGATAAGTATAGAAACAGAGACTTTTTATACTCACCTGCTCCTTTCTGTCTTACAAGGATACATTAGTTGTTTGTACCTTCATACCTTTTAAAGGTGTGGGTTTCTATTAAGTAGGGCGAATCATCCCAACGTAAAATGAGCTCATTAGCAGTCACTTTCACAACGATATATTCTTCCCTATCACCATCGGGTTCTACCGTAATCAACTTGTTTTTAGAAACACTCCACGAAAAACCGTTGCGCTTCTCGTCCTCAAACAAATTATAAGGCGAAACCTTTCCAGTTCCATCGTTTTCTAATAGGAGGTATCGATAGGAATCATTGTATGTATGAGAATCATGCCCATCCCTATCATCATGTTCAACTTTCGTGTTTATCCATTTTCCAACAAGGCTGGCTCTGTCAACATTAGCAGTTTCATCATCGTCGTCACTTGAGCAACTTGCGAGTACAAACATACCCATAATAAGAGCCATTAAACCTATAAAATACTTCTTTTCCATAACCGTAATTTAATTAAGATTGGTTCAGCCCAATGACAACAAGGCTTTTAGGCTGAACCAAACTATTCTTTTCAATCTGTTAAACTTGACTTAGAAGCAATAACCGATAGTGATGTTATGCTGGTTGATATGGGTCTTCTTAGAGATTTCAGAGAAGTCAAACTGATAAGCGTAACCGACCAGCAATTTGTTCCAGAAGCGGGCGTTCACTCCAATGTGGGCACCAATCTGGAAGCGATTCCATGTATAGTCGCTACCACCCATGTCATCTTTGTCAAATAGGTTGATGGTTTCGCTATCGGTTTCATCGTAGTATTTATCCGTTTCCTCATATTTATATGTACCTACAGCATTGAAACGAAGGTCAAGGCCTGCTGTGGGAATAACGGCAACAGGAGCATTAGGTATGTCAAAAGCATAAGAAACGCCTACGGGAACCTTAACTGACATTAAGAACGTATTCTCTTCCACTTCATAATATTTGTCGCTTTCACTTTCACTGGAGAAAGAGAACTGCAAGCCAAGACCTGTCTCGAGATAAAGGGGAAGGCTTGAGGTAAGACGGATGTTCTTGTTCCAACCTAAACTTACGGCATTAAAATTTTCAGAGTCACCCTTGTCTGGAGAGAACGAACCTGCATTGTACTGCAAATAAACGTAACTCCAATTGTTGTTCTCCTTTACCAAAGCGGCAGACTTACCAGTCAGAATCTGTGCAAATGCCGACGATGTGAAAACGGCCATCAAGGCCACTAATAATACTTTTTTCATACTTGTTTTGTTTTATGTAAGTTAATAAATATTATCTTCCTTTGACTGCTTCTTTACCAAGTTCGTGACTAATAGACTGACTTGATATTACATAAGGAACCCATTCCTTATCCGTAGGCTTTTCTCCCATTAGGTGCCAATTTACATACTTTGCAGGATAGCCATGTACAATAACATCTATGCCATATTCAGAAATCTTTCCGTTTTCCACGTGGTGTGTAACTAAATAAGTAGCACCAATTATTACATCGGCCTTCTCTTTCTCTGACATTAGGGCATCATAGATGGCTAAGGTCTTTGCTGATTCTAACATCTCTGGGTGAGATATTATATCTATCAGTTTGTAGTTAGCATGATACTGTTTCACAGGATAGGACTTGCGCTCTGTTGTCAACATTTTCAACTCAGCAGCCATTGGACGTATATACACATCCTGCAAAGGTTCTTTGTTACGAGTGGCGGCTTCTTGATATTCTATCTTCTGTGCAAAAGCGACAGAATAGAGAGCCACAGAAATAGCAATTAGGAATGTTCTTTTCATACTTATCTATTTATGTTTATCACTTTACGGCTGCAAAGGTACGGGTTTCTTAACAGACATTCACGATTTGTATATATCACAAATGTTACACATCTGTATCATTATTGGAACACATAGTGCGGGCTGTGTCTTCTGAAAGCAGCTGAAAGAAATTGTAGTGGAGTATTTGCGAGATGTGCACTAATTGTTGTGTGTCAATGCTATTCTTGGCAAAGATGCGATAGACGGCTGCACGGGTACAATTTAGTTTGCGGGCCAGCCAACTGACTGTCCGTTCCTGACGCTGTAACTCGTCCTTAATACACTCTCCAATATTCACCATACCATATACATTATATATAATAAGGTGTAACGAAAAAAGGCGGGCCGCTCTGCGCTTATCCGACTTGATAGGTTAACCGCCAAGAAAACCTTGTACAATAAACAAGCACGAACAGTCCACGCCCCAAGGGGCATGAACCTAATCGTCACATGTTCCTTTGTACTGAATGTCTGGCGGTTATTCATCAAATCTGGAACAAGGACTTTTAGTCCATTTCTCCAATAAGTTGGCAAACGGGAATCGCTATTCCGTTACCTTCGGTGCAAAGTTAGTGATAATTTCGCGAAATACAAAACAAAAGTAACAAGAATTATACGCAGGCCCGTTATTGTTAATTGGCTTATTTTCCCATCGTGAAAGAGACGTTGCTTGTGTGTATTCTTTAGGAACGGATGGTCAAAAATGGTTAAACTCCTTATTTTATGTTAAAAAGTACAGAATGAAGGCTTTTTTACGGTCCCAAGTTAGGCTGTTCCAATAAAAGTTTGTACCTTTGCACGCCAAAAGCGCCCAGAAGATATTGGGATTGCTACGCAGATACGAAAATATACATAATAATATAATAAGTAATAAAAATTAAAAAAAACAATTATGCCTACAATTTCACAATTGGTAAGAAAAGGCAGAAAGGTGCTCGT
>JAFLSF010000083.1 GCA_022511045.1 Prevotella sp. | reverse complement strand
GAGTCACAACGACAGACGTTCGAAAACGTCTTTCTCATATATAAGACCGCCCGCTTACCCACCGCTGGGCTAACAAGCAGCGCTGCAAAGGTACAAATATTCTTTTGAACAGCAAAATAATTCGCTGAAATTTTAAATGCCGTAATACAAAAGGGTATTGCATCACTGACCAAAGCACGTTTCTACCGATTCGTTAGCAACATCCCCTAATTCACTACGGACGAGAATATGCCTCGTCACCCGTGAGGATAGGGCTCAAGGCGGACGAGGATAGGGCTCAAAACGGATGGGGTTACTTCACTTGAGATATGCGGATAAATTCAGTCCTAACCAAACGGCTATGATGCCGACAGCAACACTTACGGCGATGTATAAGGCGGCAAGCATCACTTCGCCGCTTCTCATCATTCCGAAGGATTCGTTAGCAAAGGTGCTGAACGTCGTGAAGCCGCCGCAGAAGCCTGTCACCAGCAAGAGCTTCATCTCGGGAGATACTGTATTCTTGCCCGTAAGCCCTATCAGCAGTCCGATAAGCAATGAGCCCAAGACGTTTACCGCCAAAGTGCCCCAAGGGAAAGAGGACTCGGCCAACCTTGAAATCAGGTATCGGCCTACGGCTCCGACTGCGCCTCCAAGTGCGACAAATAGTATTTGCTTCATGGCTCAACTACACCCCCTTCTATCTGTCTGGGCTAATAGACATATCTCACCTTGCTGGTATCACGAGGTTTGGCCTCTGGCTGTTCGTCGGGATAACCGATGGCAATGATGTAGTTTAGCTTGTAATCCGCTGGCATATTAAGACAGTCGAGGAAGAACTTTGCCGCAGGTTCTGAATTGAGGAAGCGCACAGGACCACCGAGACAGCAGGTTCCAAGTCCAAGCGACTGGGCAGCTAACATCATGTTCTCGCCCAAAAGTCCTGCATCAAGTTCGCCGCCTCCTTGTGCTGGGGTACAAACACAAATGATATTGGGGGCGTTGCGGAACATGTTCTTGAAGTTTGCGTCGCGACTCACTGCATCGGGGTTCTTGGCTTTGTAGACTTCGTTGACAGCATTGATGAGCTGTTGATTCTCCACGACACAGACTACCCAGGGTTGCTTGTTCATTCCGCTTGGGGCATTGATGCCACAACGGACAATGGCCTCCAGCTTTTCATGCTCTACGGGCTTGTCCAAATATTTACGGACAGAGCGGCGCGCCATAATGGTGTTAATCACTTCGTTGCTGATGTCATTCTTTGTCTGGGCAGGCACGTCAAGGACGTACATTGTTGCCAATAAGCATAAAACGGTCAGTTTCTTCATACTATTATCTTAAACTATGTTGCAAAGATACACATTTTAATTGGATTTTGGGCGATTTTCACTATCTTTGCACTCAGTTTTATGATTGTTTATGATAACTGCCATTACTGAGTGATTATGGAATATATGTCGCAAGAAGGCTACGAAAAGCTGGTGGCCGAACTCCGCCAATTAGAGAGCGTGGAACTGCCAAAGGTTAGAGAGGCTATTGCTGAGGCACGGGACAAGGGCGACCTCAGCGAAAACTTCGAGTATCATGCGGCCAAGCGAGAGCAGGCGCGCCTGCTTGGCAGAATACGCTTCAAACAGAGAGTGCTGGAACACACAAGGGTTATTGATACGAAACGCCTCGGTTCTGATGCTGTAGGACTGCTTACAAAGGTCAAAATGACGAACTTGGCCAACAATGCCAGCATGACTTACACGATAGCCAGTCCGCACGAAGCTAACCTGCGCGAGGGGAAAATCTCCATCAAGTCGCCTATTGCCCAAGCTCTGCTAAACAAGAAAGCGGGCGACATAGTAGAAGTCCGCGTCCCTGCAGGCGTTCAGAAACTACGAATAGAAAGCATAACGTTATGAAGCAAAAAGTCATTATAGTATTATTTGTCGTTTTCCTTACGCTGACGGCAAGTGCCCAGACAGCACTGAAGAAGGTATACGACGAGAGCATCAACCCCATAGAACAGATAGACCAAGCCATTGTCAAGGCCAAGGCTGAGGATAAATTCGTCATCTGTCAAGTGGGCGGAAACTGGTGTCCCTGGTGCCTGCGCTTTGCCAACTTCATCAGCAACGACAGTACTATCAGCAAAATCATAGAGGAGAACTTCGTCTATATCCACGTAAACTACAATCCCCGCAAGTCTGAAGGGGAGGCAAAGACCCAACAGGCAGCAGCATTGATGAAAAGGCTGAACAATCCTGCCCGCTTTGGCTTTCCTGTCTTCGTGGTGCTGGACACCGACGGTAAGGTGATACACATTCAAGATTCAAGTTTCTTGGAAGAAGGACAGGGCTACAATCAAGAGCGGGTCGTCCGTTTTCTGAATAGCTGGACTCCAAAGGCAGTAAAGAACTGATATGATACAGAACTACAAAATAATCACGCTTTGTGGCAGCACTCGTTTCAAGAAGCAATTCTTAGAAGCCCAGAAGCGACTAACGTTAGAAGGTTATATCGTCATCAGTGTCGGCTTGTTCGGACACTCGGGCGACGATGACGTGTGGAAACCTGGCGTCAAGGAAATGCTGGACGATATGCACTTTCGCAAGATTGACTTGGCTGACGAAATTTACGTCATCAACGTAGATGGCTATATCGGCGAGAGTACCAAACGCGAAATAGCATACGCTGAAGAAACGGGAAAGAAAGTCAATTACCTGTACACTGAGTGAACCACATAGGGTCGTAAAACGGTTATAAGCTACTACGGGCTTCTGCCGCTTTGCATATTATGAAGTGGCACACTAATAGCAATCTTTCCGAACATAAGACAAAAGCGGTTCAACTCAGACGAAATATAGGTTGAACCGCTTTCTGTTTGTGCTACCTCTTTATTCCTCTACCAAATCAAAGAAGCTACTTATCTCTTGCTGGTCGATAGCTTGACGGACGTTGAAGCGTTTATTTTGGTCAATATATCCTTTACGCTTCACCTTGATTTCTATCTGCACGTCGCGGGAGTTCTCGTAAGTCAATCCTTGAATATTGAATGAGCGCGTTTCCTCAAACGGGGTACTACCCAGCCAAAGCTCATTAGTGTTTTTCACCTCATCGGGCACACTTGAGATTACTCGCCAGAAAATACGGGCACCCTGTGGGGCTGAATCAAAATACCAACGAATAATAGTACGCTCAAGCGCTGTCTTACCAGCCCTTTCTCTATTAACACTCTTTTGCGACTCACCCTTTGGAATGGTTGTGTCCTTCTCTTTTACAGCTTTCTTTCCTGTGAATTCATGGATGACGCTTTTGGGCCAATCAAAATAATAAGATTTGTTGTCGGAAGTAATCTGGGGTCTTAGAACCTCCTCTCCTTGCGTATATCCATCTTTTACGAACGTAAGTCTTACGCTGCTTGCTTCTGCAGAACGGTGCATCCGTTCCGACAGATTCTTTTTCTTACCAGGCATGATAATTCCCTTGTATGGAATCTCCACCCTACAGGGTGTTTTGCCTATCAGTTTGTTGCCAAGATACACTTTAGCCCCCTCTGGGTCACTTTGTAAATAAACCTCAAAATACTCTTGTGGCAAAACAACGGCCTTTTGGGCATTTGCGGTAAATGCAAACAAGCATAAAAGACTCGTAGCAATTACCAATCTAAGATTGCTCTCTTTTTTCATCTATCTATCCGTCTTTTCTTATTCTGCTATCATGTCAAAGAAGCTACTAATCTCCTGTTGGTCAATAGCCTGACGTACATTGAAACGTTTACTCTGGTCAATATATCCTTTACGCTTCACTTTGATTTCTATCTGCACGTCGCGTGAGTTTTCGTAAGTCAATCCTTGAATATTGAATGAACGTGTTTCTTCAAACGGAGTACTGCCAAGCCAAAGTTCATTGGTATTCTTCACTTCGTCGGGCACACTTGAGATTACTCGCCAGAAGATGCGGGCACCCTGTGGAGCAGAATCAAAATACCAACGGATAATGGTACGTTCCAACGAGGTCTTGCCTGCATTGTCACGAGTAACACGTTCTTCAACAACAGGTTCTTTGGGAGCAGCAGGCTCTTTCCATACTGGTTTGAGCGAGTCTGTTGGTTTCATCGGAATCACAATTTCGTTCTGAGTTGGTTTCATCATTGCACCAGTTGCGGCATCAATGGCAATACCAGGAATAGCTCCCCAAAGAATATTCCACAACGTGGTTCCATTGAATCCTTTCTTTACCGATACGCTACCTTCTTCATACCCATTAGCCTTTGCGGTTATAGTAGTAGGCTGGAAACCTCGCTTGATTTTTATCTTGTGAGGCAGGAATACATTATTCTCCACTTTGCCGTCATAAGAGAGGGTTACAGCAGTGGTCACATTGTCATTTCTAACAGTGACATTAGCTTTGGAGCCACTGAAGATTGAAGCACAGGAAGTGACTAATAGCGTTGCTATTAAGCACAAGGGTAATAAACATTTTTTCATAAATCGATAATTTAAAAAGTTAATACTTAAAAGCCTTTTCCTATCAAGAAGTCAGCACTAACTTTTGGATAAAAAAGTGCGCAGACCCTCTATACTCCCAGACAGGTCTACCACAACCTTGTATACCGTATAATGAAGTCTACGCATAATGCGTGCACTTCAATGGTATACAATTGCTTCTTAAAATTCCGGTTCGAGGTGGTAGTTCGTCTGGGAATTAAAGCAAATATGTCTGTCGAATCAATGCCTACATCAATACGACGATGCAAAGTTACGAATATTTGCGAGAACAGCAAAACATTTTCTTGATTTTTGTTTCAAAGAGCTGAAAAATTCTTGGAATTTGGGAATCGGTTTATCGGATATAAAGATTTCTTTTAACGAAAGTACGCTTCATCGATAACAAATCCCTAATTCGTGGCTGGTGAAGTACTGCCTCATCACAGACGAAGATAGGGCCCGCTATTTGTATACGCCGTGTATACAAGTTGTATACCAGGAGTATACACTTTGTA
>JAFLSF010000082.1 GCA_022511045.1 Prevotella sp. | reverse complement strand
ATCTGCGTGCCTTAATCAGTTATGAAGGCATCCAGCGTGTTGAGTCTTTGCCAATACCCCGTGAGGCTTTGCGCGAGGCCTTGCTAAATGCTGTCGTGCATAAAGCATACGAGTCGTTGACACCAATCCAGATAGCAGTCTACGATGATAAATTAGAGATATTCAATTGTGGTTATTTGCCAGAGGGGTGGACTATAGATAATCTTTTGGCAAATCATCGCAGCCGTCCCTATAATCCCGATATTGCCAATGTCTTTTTTCGTGCTGGAGAAATTGAGACATGGGGACGTGGCATAGAACGAATTACTATGGCTTGCAAGAACTATGGATGCCCAGTCCCAACGTTCAGATATGCCAATGGCGAAATGTGGATGGTGTTTTATTATAGAGAAGGTTTACAGAAAGGTTTACAGAAAGGTTTACAGAAAAGTTCACAGAAAAGTTCACAGAAAAGTTCACAGAAAATCATAGAACTAATCCGTCAGAACCACAACGTGACAACAAAGGAAATGGCAGAATTTATAGGCCTTTCTCGGCAGTCCGTCGCTAAATTCATTAAGGCACTACAGGCAGAAGGTGTTATTCTGCGTGTTGGTCCAGATAATGGAGGACATTGGCAAATCCTAAAAGAAAATGATTTGGAATAAGCTCTAAGGCATCCCCCTGCCTGACAGCAAATAGCCATCATAAAAGCGAAGCACAACCATTTCGGCTGTGCTTCTTGCTTTTTTTCTCCCTAAAATTATGGTTGTGCTGTAAAGTGTTATTTAACTATTGTATTTAATAAGCTCTCTCGGCTCTCGTATCGTTCCTCCTCTTAGCCATTCCGTCTAAGATACCTCGTCTAAACTCTTTATATAGGGCCTCGTTATGCAGCATTTCATAAGTGGCAGCCAGTCCCCATAAACTTCGGATATACCCTTCTCCTCCGCATAATCTATATGTTTCATCATCAATCGTATATCCTATTTTATATCCATGTTTATAGATTTGTGTATAAGTATCTCCCTCTGATGCTTTTATTGTTTCAGTCTTTGTTGCTGGGACTGTCACTTCCACTTCCACTTCCATTTCCTCTACCACTTCCTCTTCCTCTTCCTCTGATGCAGGGACAGTTCTATTAAGATATCTCGATACCTCCGCCATAGCCTCTTTATTCTTATAATAGTCATATATAGAAGCAATAATAAAAGCAAAGATAACACATAACACAAAGGCCAGTAGTCTTTTTTTAGTTTTGCAGAAAATGAAAATAACGAGAGATGTTATAAGACCTATCACCACATTACTCTGCCAGTTCACATACTTTGGATCAATCATTTTAAAACTTAATAATACCATAAATAACATTACTGGTAGTACGAACGTGAACTTCACCAAAAATTTCCAACACCAATTATCGTCTCCCTCTTTTTCTTCTGTCTTTGGCTTTCTGTTGACAATAAGAATAGAGATATATCCCAATATACCAATAACACCCAACATGATGAATTCGTAAAGCCCCCATCCACATATAACACACATGGTAGATATCAGCATTAAAACCACTAAGAGCCTCAATAACTTCGTCATCCAATTATTGGGCTCCTTCTTTTCCCCTTCCTGCGGCTGAACTGCGGCGGCGGCTTGCTGCTGAACAGGTTCGGGCCTATGCTCTACGGCCTTTCTTGGTGGGTTGTTGTCGGTATTTCCAACCTTAAAAGTCGTCTTACAATCTGGACATGCAAAGAGCATTTCCACCACATGTGTTTCTAACTCTAAGTCGAACTCATGCTCACAATTTGGACATTTTACTATCATCGCTTCTTAGTTTTTGGTTACTTTAAACTTTTTTCCATCCCAACAGACGAGGTTGTATTTCTTCCCATCCCACTGATAAATATCATAACATTTATAACTTCTTTCTTTATAACCCCCTCTTTCGTAGCTTGTCATCAAGTCACACATACCCTTTGTCCTTGACGAAAGTATGCTAAAGTCACTGGTCAGGATGAGGTCCAGCTTATAATAAGTATAATTGTCGACTTCTATTTCCCTGCCTGATGAATCTGTTGTAACAACTATATCCTCTTCAGTCTCGCTTTCTGCGTCTTTACGAACTTCATGACCCATGTAGATTCCCGAAATGGTATATTTGTCGCCGTGATGATTCCCACGAGCTTCGCTATCCCAATATTCTACATCGATTACATCTAAGTAGCCATCCTTATTGAGGTCATGCTTAATGAAAGTATTGAATGTTTCGCCGCTATCGTTTGCGTAAGGAAACATACTTTTGATAGAATAGGTAGCCAGTATAGTGCCTGGAAGTTCCTTTTCTACAATATCAAATAAAGCGACTTTTCCATCCCTGTACATATATTGTTTATACCTTAGAGAGCCTTCTCGGACAATAAACGTCCAATAGTCTTGCACTTTCTCTAACTCAAGACTAATACCATCGTCTTCAATACGCTTGAAAGAATCACTTTGCGGGTCGTAATAAATAATTTCATAAGTATCATAGTCCGCCACGTTACTAAAAGCTACATATACTTCTAATATTGCTTCCGCATAACCATTGTTGTCAAGGTCTATTACCTTACCAATTTTAAAAGACCTATGTTCACCACCACCTAATTTTTCAATGGCATCAATATCTTCATCATTATAACAACTTAACTCATCTTTTAACCCCGTATTATAAGGTTTCCCGTCAATGTAGGCGACAAGGTAATGATTCTGAATCTTGTAAGTCACCTCGTGCTGTTCTACAGTTGTTTCCTGTAGCGTAGTGGAATCCACCTCTACAGTGTCTACGTCTTCCATAGACCTATTCGTCTTTCCAGAAGGAAGGATGATGGAAATATTCACAATGGCGAGCACCACCAGCAGCAAAGACAAGATAGTCTTTTCATTCCGTTTGTAATAATTAAACCAATTTCCCATTTTGTTATTTGCCATATCTTATTTGATTGATAATTTTCCCGTCTTTCCTATTCTCAAGCCCTGCACAAATGCCAATATACAACAAAAGCGCAGACTTTCGCCATACGCTGTCCTGGCTCACCACAAGCCACAATTCCTTATGTGATAGTCCGCACTTATAGTACGTTCTAACAGGAATTGTTTTAGCTCATTTATGCTCCGGGGTGGTGATTTGGACAGCAGATGAACTAACATTAAAGCGTGACACTCCGAAGAATATCACGCTGCAAAAATAGCAAAAAGACGGCAAAAGACCAAGCATTCAATGAACTTTTTTGCAAATTTTCATCCCGTCGAGCAGTACGTCTGCTATGTCGCTGTTGTCGGCATAGCCTTTCGTCTGCTGCATGATGGGGGTGAGTTTTATGTCATAGCCCTCAGAAACAAGCCTGTCCGTAACCGCCTGCCACTTGGCTTCGCAGCCTTTGTCTGGATACACCATGACCTTACGCCTTTTGAACGGTTTGCAATATTCGGGCTTATATTGGTTGCTTCCGCACGTGGCCAGCCAGATGAAGCAGGGGTGGATGGCAGAGCAGATGACGGCCGTCTTCTGGCTTTCCACCAAGGCTATGGGGGTGTCTGGATAGAGTGGCAGCAGGTGTTCGCCAAAGTAGCAAAATCCGTATTTATAGCCGTTGGGGTGTTCGGCCTCCATCTTTGCTTTCCATTTGTCGTTTCCGCGATAATGATAGGCTACTCCGTTGCGGTGGAGGTCTGGGGCATATCCAATGACGGCAATATCCTGTACGACACCATCTTTGTCAATGTTCGGAAACATGGTGTTTCTCTGTTTCCCATTTGCCTGCAGGTGGTATGTGTCAATCATTGAGTGTACTGTTGCCTCGTTGAAATACTGGCTGAGTCCTACGGCAAAGTCGCTTTCGTAGTGCTCGTTGCCCCGTCGTCGGCTGTCCCAGATATGCACCTCTCCAAAGTTCACGACATCGGGCTGAGGTTGTGGCTCGGATGGCAGGGCAGGGTTGGGGCTGGGTATATAGGCGGTGGGGTTCAGCGCAAAGTACTCTCTTGGCGGCCTGTGAAATTTGCACGAGATTTCTCGGTCGCAACGGCCGCAGTCGTCGGCAATGACTTGGTTGGTAAACGTGTCAACGTATCGTGTGAATGTTTTCTGCCCACAATGCGGACAGGTGTATTTTATGCCTTTATACTTTTCCAGCATGTATCGGTGCTGGTTATTTTGATGGTTATAGGACATATCTCCAGATTTTTTTGTCGTTGTTATTGGGCTTAGGTTAGGGGGGCTTTAGGACACATAGGTATATATACCTATGTCCTTTTGCCCCTAACCTTACGTACGCTAACTTGCAACGGGTGTCAGTCTGTACGGTGCCTTGCTACCCTTCTCTCCTAATTTCTCGATAATGCCCAGTTTCTGGGCCTCTGTCATCAAATGCCTGGCCTCTCTTTCCCGATGGCCTTTTTCCATCAATCTTTCTTTCACGTCCGTATGGCAAAGCTGCTCAGAATTGCCGAAGATTTCCTCGAACAATCTGCGCAGCTTTGCTTGGCGTTGTTCCCGCATTTCAGCGGAACTTGACTCGACGGCCGTAATATTTCCGTTGGCATCTATTCTGAAGACTAACGGCTCGGCATCGTCGGTGCAGGTTATTCGGCTCTCCCTGATGGACAGCGTAAACTCGCCGTTTTCACAGTCCATGTTGTAGTTCTCCGTAGACTTGAAACTGAGCTGGGAGCCCAAGTGGCCCCTGATGTTTGCGTCCGCTTTGTTTTCGTGCATGGTGCAAAACACCGTCCTTGACGCAGCCAGCTTCATGACGTCGTCTAAACATTCCCTCGAGTCGTTCACATCCAACATGAGGTCGGACAAAACGTCAATGACGATAATGTCCGGGTCATGTTCCTCCACCACGTCGATAATGTACTTCATGCGTTCGTTTCTGGGAACGTCTATGAGCGGACAAACCAGAAAGTTATCGCAATATTCTTCTCCCACTGCCCGTCGCATGCTCCACTGCCTTCTCTGCAAAATGGCCTTGTCCATCTCCGTGTCAAACACAATCATGCGCCGTGCCCTTTCCTGTGGCACGATGTTCCCAAAAGGCTTGCCGCTGACCAGTGGTATTGCTACTGCGTAGATACTCATCGACTTGCCCCTCTTCTGCTTGCCTGATATGGCGACAATGCCGCGAAGCGGAAAAGTCCCTCGTCCCCCCATCTTGCACCTGACTTGAATGGGCGGCAACTCCATGTGGGGGTTAAGGAAACGGGTGTCTTTTTCGTAGAGTGGAATGTGCTTTTCAACATTCTCCCCATTATTGTACACAAACTGTGTTCCTTCTGGCACTCCTGTGTAGTTCGTAACTTGACGCATCTGCTGTGCGTCCTCCTCAATTGTTTTGGAAATGGTGTTTGCCACACTTTCCAAGTTCAGTGCCTCTCTCGAGACATTTGACATATTTGTCATGTAATATTTATATTTTAAGACCTACGTACCCTTCCTCTGGGCATTTCGGTATTGTTATTCCAAATACAATCAACCATTAAGGTCTATGTGCCTACAAAGATACAAAATAAATATCGCATTTGCAAGTTTTTTTGCCATTTTTTTTCAGGAAAATTTATGGCTGCCACCATTGTCCGTCAACAATTTGCCTTTGAGTGCGCATACTCCCCGCTCATAGTGCGGATAGTCCGCACCTCGGGTCCGCTTACTCCGCAGTCATAGTGCGGATAGTCCGCACTCGCGGCGTGCCTACTCCCCGCTAATGGACAGGATAATAATAAGCAATAGTCGGGGAATAGCAGAAATAGCAAAAATAATTGGGGAGAATGGGTGGCGAATTAAAAATAATTTCGTACCTTTGCACCCGCAAATGGTCTGGTAGCTCAGCTGGATAGAGCAACAGCCTTCTAAGCTGTGGGTCTCGGGTTCGAAT
>JAFLSF010000081.1 GCA_022511045.1 Prevotella sp. | reverse complement strand
CACTCAACATAGCCACCATCATCATGGCAAACAAATAATAAATGTTCTTTTTCACTGTATTTTGTTTTTCCTTGCCCTCCAGCACCTCAAAGGCATTTTAATGTTGATAGAAGCGTGGCACTGATACACCTCTTCTTCCATAGGAGGTCGTGAGAATTACCTTGAGTTGAGAAGGAGTAACCAGTCCACGCCACAGGCGCGAACCGTTATTACTGCCCTTGCAACTCATTGGAAATTTCTCACGTTTCCTATGGCAGGTCAAGCATAACGCTTCGTTTTCCAATATGTCTGTGCTTCAAAGAAACACGTTTGCAAAGGTACAAACATTTGTGAGAACGGCAAAGGAAATTTGTCGTTTTTTTCGAGTGTAAAGATTTGTTACGACGAGAATAGGTCTCGCGGGGCGTGGGGATAGGGCTCAACGGTGGCGGGAATAGGCCTCAACGGTGGCGGGAATAGGGTTCGCTTGGAGTGAGGATAGTCCACACCGTTTGTATACCAGGAGTATACAGTTTGTATGCTCCGTGTATACAAGTTGTATTTCAGGCGTATACAACTTGTATACGCACGGGAGACTAAGGGTATACAAAGGGTTCTAAGCCGACAAAGGCTATTCTTCTGTGAAGTCGGGTATGGGCAACTGACGCTCGAAAGCCGAATGGAAGGAGATGAGGGTTTGCGAGCTGCTCAGTCCCAAAGGCTGCAACTGGTCGTGAATAATGGTCAGCAGGTGATGATTGGTACGGGCATAAATCTTGATGAACATATCGAAATTGCCCGTCGTGTAGTGACACTCCGTTACTTGCGGTATCTTTTTCAGTTCTTCCACCACTTGGTCGAAGTCCTCGGGGTTTTTGAGGTTTAGTCCTATGTAGGCGCACGTTTCGTAGCCAATCTTCTCGGGGTCCATCACAAATAGTGAGCCCTTGAGAATTCCCATGTTCGTCAACTTCTGAATTCGCTGATGAATGGCTGCACCGCTAACGTCGCATGCCCTTGCTACTTCAAGGAATGGCACGCGTGCATCATCGCCTATCATCTTCAGTATTTGCTTATCTAATCTGTCTAACTTGGGTATTGCCATAATTGATAATCCTTTTATTCCGTTTGCAAAGATACGAAATAAATTGCAAATCTGTATAAAGAATTAAGAATTATTTAGGCTCTGCCTGCTTGGTAGCTGAATAATTGATGTTGAGGGCACCTGCCTTCCGCAGGGCTTGCTTCACGTCATTGATGATGCCCATCTCCGTCGAGCGGTCGGCACGGATGCTTACGGTCAGGTATTGGCGCTCGTCTTCCGTCATCTTGGCGCGTTCCTTGTTTATCATTTCGGGGATTTCGTCCACCGTCACCAATTGGTTGTTTAGTTGGATGCGCGTCTCATCGCTCAGCACACGGCCTTGACTGTCTACGGGCTTACCTATCAGAATGTAGACCAGTCCAGCCTTTCTGACGTCCTTGACCAACTCTGTTCCCTTAGGTACTTCGTAGCGTACCTTAGGGTCAACCTGCCTCATGTGGGTGACTATCATAAAGAAGAACAGGACGGTGAAGATGAGGTCGGGCAAGGCTGCAAGGTTCAGTCCTGGCACCTCTCTGCTGGGACGGCGAAACCTACTCATTTCGCACCTCCTTTTCTCCCTGTCCATCGCTGTTCATCATGCCTTCTCTGATTCTCATAGGCTTGATGTTCAGTCGGCGGTAAGCCGCCACTATGGCGTTTTGCATCTCGAAGTAGGCATTGTAACTGGCCTTGCGGTCGGCCTCTACGGCCACAACATAATCGGCCGTCATACGGGAGGCGAGAAACGACTCTACTTGTTTCCCCAACTGGGCAAGGGTTACTGGTTTCCCGTCGCAAAAAAGGGCATCGTGCTCGTCAATCTGTATCTGAATTACATTCGAGCGGTTAATATCGTGCTGTTCCTGCTGTTCCTCGTCCATAGGTGCCAACTTGCGTCCTAATCCTCTGTCAACATCCATCGACGAAGTGACTAAGAAGAACACCAGCAGCATAAACGAAATGTCTGCCGTAGACGTGGTGTTGAGTTCTGGAACATCCCTATTTCTGCGACGAAACCGCATACTAACTTGCCTGTTACTTATTTTTTCTTTGGACTATCAATGTTTATTAAGCCAAAACGAACGGACGGTAGAAACAAGTGCCACCACTACAGCCGCTCCCAGAGCAATGTACATCAGCCAGAGCATCACCTCGGCCAAATAAGAATATCCTGCTTCAGCCATATCAATTTTGAGGTTTGAGGTTAGACTTTTGTGCCTTGTACGTCGTCACCGAATCCAGCAACGTGATAGCGCTCTCCTCCATCTGAGCGGTCAGGCGCTCAATTTTCGAGAGGATATAGTTGTAGAAAAATTGCAGGACGATGGCGACAATGATACCAAAAATGGTAGTGATAAGTGCAACCTTCATACCTTTAGCCACGATTGCCGGACTGATGTCGCCTGCCGTTTGTATCTGGTCGAAGGCCATCACCATACCGATGACCGTTCCCAAGAATCCTAACGATGGAGCTACAGCAATGAATAGTCGAATCCACGAACAGCCTTTCTCCATCAGCGAGAGCTGCACCGTACCATAGTTTGTTAATTGGCGGTCTATATCTTCCACCCGCTCATTGATATGCAACAAGGCTTGATAGCAGATGCTGGCTACAGGCCCACGAGTGTTTCGGCAGAGCGTCTTGGCACCCTCCAAATCGTCTTGTCCCAACTTCGCGTCAATATCTTGCATCAACTTTCTGGTATTCACTTCTGCCAATGTTAGGTAGATGATGCGCTCAATACACAGGGCAAGGCCTAACACCAACGCCAACGCTACAAGCGACATAAAACCAGCAGAACCCTCTACAAATTTCCGCTTCAATTGCTTGTGCAGGCCACCGCCTTCGTCAAGCGCACCTTCCTCGGCACTGCCCAAGTCTGCATCCACGATAGCTATTGCAGAGTCTGCCACCAAAGTGTCAGCAGCCACCTGTTCTGTCGTATCTTTCAGGGTACTGTCCTGCGCAAACATCGGTAATCCGCACAGCAGCCACCCCATCATCAAAAGAAATATTATCCGCTTATTCATGCGTGTAACTTTATTTATTGTCTATTTCGGTGGCAAAGTTAGCCATTTCTGCTGAGATAGACAAACGTTTCGCGCTAAAATTCCCTTACTCTATATCGACCACCGTAATGCCAGCACCACCAAACTGCACATGCTCGTCCTTAGCACTTTTCACGTTGGGCACCGTCCTCAAGTATTGGCGGATGAGTTGGCGCAAAATACCAGAGCCCGTACCATGAAGAATACGCACACGGCTCATACCCACCAGAATGGCATCGTCTAAAAAGTGCATTACAGCATCTACCGCCTCGTCGCCTCGCATCCCACGCACGTCCAAGTCTTGATGAAAATTATGTTTACGGTCTTCTATGGTGGCTGATGTCATGCGCGTAGTCTGTACGGCCAGCGACGAGTGGTCGTTCTTCTTTTTCTCCTCCTTCGGCTTCTGGGCATGCTCCAACTGCTCTAACTTCATCTTAGTCTTGACATCGCCAAACACCACCGTAGCTTGTTTGCCGCTAATGCTCTCCACCTTTCCGATGGTGTTAAGTCCCTTCATGCGTACGGTATCGCCTACGACAATGGCTGCTTCCGCATTTGCAGGAGCTTTCGCCGCAGCACTCAGACGGGCGGCCACCGCCTGTTCGTTCTTCGTCTTCTCACCCTTTCGCTTTTCTTTGCGTGCCTTGCATTCCTCCATCTGGCGCAACTTCTTGGCAAACTCCTCCTCGCTCATCAGCCCACGTGTATCGTCGCTGTTCACCTGCTCGCGGAATTGGTTCAACTCCTCACGCACCAGTCGGGTCATTTCCTTTTCTGCTTGCGCCTCTTTAATATCGCGTATCGCATTTTCTATCCTGCGGTTTGCCTCTTTCAGCAGTTCCTCGGCTTGCTCTTTAGCACGTCGTAGAATAGCTTTCCGCTCACGTTCTATCTCCTCCAGATTACTCTCGTAGCGTTGGATATGCCCTTCCAGCGATTTTTCATGCTGATGGATGGTTTGTCGTTTGCCTTCCCAATATCGCTTGTCTCGCACAATATCCTGCAAATACTTGTCGCTTTGAATATAATCCGAGCCTACTATTTCACTCGCATCCTTGATTACCTCCTCTGGAATACCCGTCTTACGGGCTATCTCAATAGCGAACGACGAACCAGGCTGGCCTATCGAAAGTTGAAACAACGCCTGCATCTGGTGACGGTCATAAAGCATTGCACCGTTCACCACACCCTCATGGTCTTCTGCAAAATGTTTGAGGTTTTGATAGTGGGTCGTTATCACGCCGAAAGCCTGCTTCTCCCAAAACTGTTTGAGCACGGCCTCGGCAATGGCTCCACCGATAGTAGGCTCTGTGCCACCTCCAAACTCGTCAATGAGCAATAGGGTGCGGGCGTTGGCTTGCTTCATCATGTTCTTCATATTCAGCAGATGACTGGAATAGGTCGACAGGTCGTCGGCAATAGACTGCTCGTCCCCAATGTCTATCATTAGATTCTGGAACAAGCCCATCGTAGAGCGTTCTCCAATAGGAACAGACAGTCCACATTGCACCATGTATTGTAACAATCCTACCGTTTTCAGACAGACCGACTTACCACCAGCATTTGGTCCGCTGATGATTAGCAACCGCCCGCTCGGGACGTTTCTCTCCCCTTTCTTCTCCAAGTCAGTAGCCTTCAACATAATGTCCAACGGCACGACTTTTTTGTCCTGCCTTGCCAGAGAGCGCTGCAAAAGCGGATGAATAGCTCTTATCCAATCTATATAAGGTTCTGCCTTTACTCTCGGTTCAAAAGCCTGCATCTGTTCCGCTAATTCAGCCTTAGCCTGCACAAGGTCTATCATAGCTAAAAACTGATACGAACTGAGCACTTCTTGAACATGTGGGCGTAACTCATCACTGAACACGGTTAGTATACGGATTATCTCACGACGTTCAGCAGCCTCCAACTCTCTTACCTTGTTGTTGGCTTCCACCACTTCTGCAGGCTCAATAAACACGGTCTTACCTGTAGCCGACTCATCGTGTACAATACCTTTAATACGCCGTTTCAGTCCTGGTGCTACAGGTATCATCAGTCGCCCATCGCGCATGGTGGGCGCTACATCTTGAGCCACCAATCCCTCGCGCTGGGCCGAATGTAAAATGGTATATAATGTTCGCGAGATAGAGCCAGCAGTCTGCTCCATGTCATGACGGATTCCAGCCAAATTCATGGATGCAGAATCTTTTATCTTGCCAAACTTATCAAGGATAGAATCTATGCGGCGTATAATGGCAGGAAAAGTCTGTACATTCTCTGCCAATCGGTGCAAAGCAGGGTAAAGGTATTCTGGTTTCTCGTCATCCCCACCATTTTTGTTCAGAAATGTCACTATGGAGCCGATGGTTTCCAGCGAACGCCGCAGGTTCCAAAGCTCATCTTCCTCCAGATGCGTATTCTCCAGTCGGATGCGAGCTACAGATTCACGCACGTCAAAAAAATAATTCATCTCTGGCTTCTCAGTAGCCTGCATCAAGCGTCGATATTCGCGTATCTGCTCCAGCTGCTCATTCACCACGTCAGCGTCGGCAGAAAACCCAATCTCATTCACCTTTTCTTTGCCTAGCGTACTAAGACAACGCTCTCTCAATAAATGCCGTATTTCGTCGAATCCAATCTTTGCTTCAAAGTTCTTAGGGTAAATCATGCTGCAAAATTACTCATTTTGCGACAAATAACGCAAAAAGTTAGCTTAAAATTTGGTTAATTCAAAAAATACATGTACCTTTGCAGCCGCTTTTAAGACATTACGAGCACTGGAGAGATGGTAGAGTGGTCGATTACAGTAGTCTTGAAAACTACCGTA
>JAFLSF010000080.1 GCA_022511045.1 Prevotella sp. | reverse complement strand
ATACACTAAGCCCTGTACCTACATAGTATATTTGTCAAAAATGTGCCTCCTTAAATTTTCAATTTTGAAAACTGTATTCTGTATTCTGTATTCTGTGTCACGTCCTCTTTAGAAAAATGCGAAATTATCGGCAATTTGTTTTGCCGTTCCCACAAATGTTCGTATTTTTGCAATTGCCTATAAATGTAGTCAGACATAACACCTGTCGTCGTAATGGCCGTAGGCTGTTAGCACGAGTACCACAACCTCTGCGTCGTGAATCTCATAAACCAGCCTGTGTTTTTGAGTGATTCGACGACTCCATTGCCCATAATAGATTTTATTCTGTCTGCGAAAGTAATCATGATTTCTGAGATAACAAAAAACTCAAATATTTTTGGCTTTTTACTTGCTTATTCGTACCTTTGCAGGAAATAAATGTGGTGAAGCTATGAACATACAATTCCATATAGAATATTATGTCGCTGAGGGCGAGCAGTTGGCATTGAACTTGCTGGCGGAAGACAGAACGACTGTTGACACTCTATTGATGAACAGTTTGGACGGCCATCAATGGACGTGCGAGACGGAGCGTCCTATGCCTAAGGGCGCTTGTCTGGATTATTATTATAGTGTGGTACGTGATGGGGAGACCCTGCGTACTGAGTGGCTTATGGAGCCGCACAGGCTGGAGGCGGCGGCAGGACGCGGACGATGCTACCGCGTGTATGACCATTGGATAGATATTCCCGAAGACTCCTATCTGTATACTTCGGCCTTTACCGATTGTATTATGGCTCGTCTGCGGGCACTGAGCGCACCTACGGAGTATAGACGGACGGTACGCTTAAAGGTGCGTGCTCCGCAGTTGCGTAATAGTCAGCGACTAATGTTGGTTGGCTCTACCCAGCTTTTGGGGCAGTGGGAGGTCAGAGAGGCCGTTCCGATGACGGAGCATGAGAGCCATGAATGGGTGGTCAGCCTTGATGCTGAGCAGTTAGGACGGGACACTTTTGAATATAAGTTTATCATCATAAATGTTTCTTCCTCCCCAAATAAGTCTCGTGCTTCTCACCTCGTATCTTCTGTTCCCCAGACGCTTTGGGAGGAAGGGCCGAACAGAATGTTGACTCTGCCAGAGATGAAGGATGGCGAGGTGGTGGTTTACGAGTTGCCGCAGGCTATGTTCCCCGTCTACGCATGGAAGGGTGCTGGTGTGGTTATTCCTGTCTTTTCGCTACGCACCGAGGGTAGTTTCGGAGTGGGTGACTTCGGCGACCTAAAGCGTATGGTTGACTGGGCTTCCCGCACGTGTATGAGCATGATTCAGGTGCTGCCCATCAACGATACCAATATGACGGGCACGTGGCAAGACTGTTATCCCTATAACGCTATCAGCATTTATGCGTTGCATCCGCAATATACTGATTTCAGACAATTGCCCGCTATCGAGGATGAGGCTTTGAGGACTAAATTCGAGCAGTTGCGCCTTGAATTAAATGCTTTGCCGCAGATAGATTACGAGCGTGTGTTCCGCGCTAAGATGGACTATCTGCATGTGCTCTATAAGCAGGAGTGGGGTGGTGTCAGTCGCCGCAAGAGTTATAAGGAGTTTTTTGACCACAACCGTCATTGGCTTGAGCCTTATGCTACTTTCTGTTGTCATCGTGACACCCCGTGTACAAAGGAGTCTGGCCATACCCCGAAGGAGTTTTGGTATTATGTGCAGTACAATCTCGACCAGCAGATGCGTGCTGCCCATGATTATGCCCGCAAGCACCACATTGCCTTAAAAGGTGATATACCTATCGGCATTAGCCGTGATGGAGTGGAGGCGTGGATGGAACCTCGCTACTTTAACATGAACGGACAGGCGGGCGCGCCGCCCGATGATTTCACCAGAGACGGACAGAACTGGGGCTTTCCTACATATAATTGGGACGAAATGCTGAAAGATGGCTGCCAATGGTGGGTGCGCCGTTTCCGCAAGATGGCAGAGTATTTTGATGCCTATCGCATAGACCACGTTCTTGGCTTCTTCCGTATATGGGAGATACCTGTACCTGAGAAATCGGGATTGATGGGGCAGTTCCAACCGTCGCTCGGACTGAGCAAGGAGGAAATAGAGGCCGCAGGACTTTGGGGACATCCCGAACTGTTCCTTACGGACCATAAAAGGCAGGACCGTTGGCACCCTCGTATAGCCATCCAGTATGAAGATGTATTTGCAAGGCTGACGCAAGAGGAGAAAGATAGCTTTAACTGCTTATACGAGGACTATTTCTATCACCGTAATACCCAATACTGGTATGAGGAGGCGATGAAGAAACTGCCGAGACTGACGCAGGCTACCCGTATGCTTTGTTGTGCCGAAGATTTGGGTATGGTGCCTGAGTGCGTACCCTGGGTGATGAACCAATTGCGTATTCTCTCGCTCGAAATACAGTCAATGCCTAAGGCTATGGGGGTGCGATTCGGGCATCTGTCGCAGAACCCCTATCGTAGCGTGGCAACTATTTCCACCCATGATATGCCAACCTTACGCCAATGGTGGGACGAAGACGAGGAGCGCACGCAAGACTATTTCGAGAATATGCTTCACCGTAGCGGTGCAGCGCCTCATCCGCTGCCAGGATGGCTGGCTCGTGACATTGTGAGTCGCCACCTTACATCACCATCGATGCTTTGTCTTCTGTCTTTGCAAGATTGGCTCAGTATGGATGAACGACTGCGCCTGCCAGATGCTAATAGCGAACGAATCAATATACCTGCCAACCCACGCCATTATTGGCGCTATCGTATGCATCTCAACGTGGAGCAACTGATAGAAGCCGACGAGTTGAATGACACAATAAGCACCTTGATAAAGCAAAGTGGACGCAGATAAAAATCGGGAGTAGTTATCCGTAATTCATGATTATTTCGTACCTTTGCACCCAAAATGAATAATCTATGGTGAAAAGAAGGTGGCGTTGCAAGCCCGGGGAGCAGCCTACGGAATTGGATAAGCGCATTATGTATATGGAGAACAAGGGAGCGCTTGTCCCAACTCGTGAACTCATCAAAACTCCTGAACAGATAGAGGGCATCCGCCGTGCGGGTGTTGTCAATACGGGAGTCCTGGATGCTGTGCAGACCGCTATTCATGAAGGAATGTCAACGTTAGAGATTGACCAAATATGCCGCGACTATTGCAGCAAACATGGTGCTATACCTGCCTGCTTGAACTACGGTGGTGATGAAGAAACATTACCATTTCCAATGTCGGTATGTACCAGCATCAATGAGGTTGTGTGTCACGGTATTCCAAAGGCAGACGATATTCTACGGGAAGGTGACATCATCAATGTAGATTTTACTACCATATTGGACGGCTATTATGCTGATGCTTCGCGTATGTTCATCATTGGTAAGACGACGCCAGAAAAAGAGCAATTGGTACGTGTAGCTAAAGAGTGTCTGGAAATAGGTATGGAGGCGGCTAAGCCTTGGGGATTTGTCAATGATATTGGACGTGCAATAGAAAAACATGCCAAGA
Source organism: Prevotella sp. (assembly GCA_022511045.1). Lineage (GTDB taxonomy): Bacteria > Bacteroidota > Bacteroidia > Bacteroidales > Bacteroidaceae > Prevotella. The sequence goes on along the minus strand of JAFLSF010000080.1, from coordinate 2,552 downwards.
AATACCACTATAGTGTGGTACGTGATTTGTGTGGTCATGGGGTAGGGCTTCACTTCCACGAAGAACCAGAAGTGGCTCATTTTAAGCAAAAAGAAAAGGGTATGCTACTTGTACCAGGTATGGTGTTCACCATAGAGCCGATGATTAACATGGGCACGTGGCAAGTGTTTGTTGATTCAGATGACCCCTACGGGTGGGAGGTTATCTCGGAAGATGAGAAGCCAAGTGCCCAGTGGGAACATACGTTGCTCATGACGGAACATGGTGTGGAGGTATTAACCTATTAAGTTTCCTATAATACTCTAATGAATACTAATTCTCCTATATATATATTAGGTATAGAGTCCAGTTGTGACGATACTTCTGCGGCCGTACTTCGCGATGGTGTGCTATTATCGAATGTAACAGCATCGCAGGCAGTACATGAGGCCTATGGGGGTGTGGTGCCCGAATTGGCATCAAGAGCTCACCAGCAAAATGTATTGCCAGTAGTACATGAGGCAATCAAACGGGCAGGTATCCAAAAGGAACAACTCTCTGCCGTAGCTTTTACCAGAGGACCAGGATTGATGGGGTCTTTGCTTGTTGGTGTGAATTTTGCCAAAGGCTTTGCCCGCTCATTGGGCATACCTCTTATTGATGTGAACCACTTACAAGGGCACGTGATGGCACATTTTATCAAAGAACTGGATGCAGACGGGAATCCGACAGGAACTTTGCCGCCTCTACCTTTTCTTTGTTTGCTGGTCAGTGGAGGTAACTCGCAGATAGTGCTCGTTCGTGCATACAATGATATGGAGGTTCTGGGACAGACTATTGATGATGCTGCTGGAGAGGCTATTGACAAATGCTCGAAAGTTATGGGGCTGGGCTATCCTGGCGGTCCTATCATTGACAAGTTGGCGCGACAAGGCAATCCGAAAGCATATCAATTTTCGGAACCGCATATTCCTGGTCTTGATTATAGTTTTTCAGGTTTAAAGACTTCATTCTTATATAACCTGCGCAAGTGGGTGGAGGAGGAACCAGACTTTATAGAGAGACATAAAGAAGATATTGCTGCTTCGCTGGAGTGGACCATCGTAGATATTTTGATGAAGAAATTGAGATTGGCCGTTAAGCAGACAGGTATTAAGCATGTAGCAGTAGCAGGCGGCGTAAGTGCCAACAATGGATTGCGAAACGCTTTTTATGATCATGCTAAGCGATATGGTTGGACGGTATATATTCCCAAGTTTAGCTATACCACCGACAATGCTGCTATGATAGGCATTGTGGGCTATCATAAGTATATTGACGGCGAGTTCTGTCCAATAGAAGCACCTGCTTTTAGCAAGGTCACTTTTAAATAACAAAGGAGAATCAATAAACAAAGAATATATGGATTTTGAAAGTAAGATTATCAGCAGGGAAGTAAGTCAATTGCTTTGGGAAATGGATAAGACCGTAAGTACGGCTGAAAGCTGTACGGGTGGTAGAATTGCAGAGGCTATTATCGCCATTCCTGGTGCTTCCAAGTATTTCAAAGGTGGTATCATTGCGTATGTGGATGAATCTAAGGAAACATTGCTGGGCGTTGACAAGCAAGTGATTGAAGAGCAAACATCCGTTTGTGAGGAAGTGGCTCGTCAGATGGTGGTTGGTGCCTGCAAGGCCTTGAATACTACCTATGCTATTGCTGCTACGGGATATGCGGGGCCGACGGGAGGTCCGAAGGACATACCTGTCGGAACGATATGGTTGGCTTGTGGGACACCCGAGAAACAGATGACAATGAAAGTTGAGGAAGATCATGGACGAGACATCAATTTGGCCATAGCTACTCATAAGGCTATGCAGATGTTCCTCGAATTTCTGAAGGAAGAGTTCCATCCTATAGAGTTGGAAGGTTAAAAAATATTAAGAGTTGGCATTTTTGTTTCAACATTAAATGCTAAACTCTAAACTTTTTCGTACCTTTGCACCCTGTTTGGAATAAGTTATATTTAAGGAACACAAAAAAAGTAGATAGAGATGTCGAAAATTTGTCAGATTACAGGAAAGAAGGCACAGATTGGTAATAATGTGTCTCACTCAAAACACCGCACAAAGCGTAGTTTTGACGTTAACCTGTTCAGCAAGAAGTTCTACTATGTAGAGGAGGCTTGCTGGATTCAGTTAAAAATCAGCGCTGCTGGTTTGCGAATGATTAACAAGGTCGGTCTGGATGCTGCCTTGAAGCAGGCTGTTGCTAAAGGTTATGTAGATTGGAAAGATATTAAAGTAATAGGAGACTAATAACTATGGCAGGCAAGAAAGCTAAGGGTAATCGTGTTCAGGTAATTCTGGAGTGCACTGAAATGAAAGAGAGTGGACTCCCTGGAACTAGCCGTTATATCACGACCAAGAACCGTAAGAATACTCCCGAGAGAATGGAATTGAAGAAGTATAACCCCATCCTGAAGCGCATGACTGTGCATAAGGAAATTAAATAATCCGAAATAAAGCATGGCAAAGAAAACCGTCGCTACCCTCCATGAAGGCTCAAAGGATGGTCGCGCTTACACAAAGGT
>JAFLSF010000008.1:1606-55935 GCA_022511045.1 Prevotella sp. | reverse complement strand
AATTTGCAGCACAAAGTTAGGAAATTTTCCCAAGACTGTTCCCAATCATCCCGAATTAAATGCGGTCTTGTTAGGATAATTTAAGATTCTGTTTTTGCCGATTCTTTCCTTATTTTCAGTTGTTTACGCACAAGGACATTCAATTCTTCAGCAACTGATTTTATAGCGTTTTGGACTACACGAAGCCCACGCCGATGTGTCTATATAATAATCCCTATACACTTACTTCTCCACTTTCTTGAATGTGTCATATAGACACAATAAGGGTATGGATGAAATGCAAGGGAGCCTATATAACATCCCATGAGCATCTACCGTTGCTATGCTCTGACTACATCAGAAATTTGCGAGATTCCTATTTGTCAAGAACAAAGCGCTTGTAAACGCTTTCCTAATATAGTGACCCTCTCCCTCCCGACTTTGTCGCGAACAAGGGCAGAACCTTTTACGCAACACGGCGTGAGTAGCCGCAAACCTTGTCTGACTGGGGCAAGAGCAGACGCTTCCGCCACGCCCCGTCTGGCTCGGACTTCAAGAGTCGGCTACAAAGGTAGTGCAAACCGAGCGAAATACAAAATAAATCTGTATTTATTTTTATTTTCGAGGTGCAGCCTACCTTGACTAAAGGTCAGAGGTGAAAGAATAAGCGAGGAGAAAAACAAAAGTATTTTGGACTTTTTCGAGCGAGAGTACTTTTGTGAACGTGACACAGAATACAGAATACAGTTTTTTGAAGTCGGAAAATGAGCGCTCTCTATCTTGTAAGGAATAGAGGATGTTATAACACTATAATATATATATAATATATTATATATATATTATAGAATATTGTATATAAGGTTTTTCCAGAAAATAAGGAAATGGACTCAAAAAAATGTATACTGTATTCTGTGTCACTTTTTGCCGAAGATATATGTACGCTGAATAGGACTCACGGGCGGCGAGAATAGGACTCAAAAACGATGGGTATAGGACTCACGGCCAACGAGTATAGGAGAACAAAAAATGCCCCTCACTTCACAATGAAAGGCATCTATCGCTAATAGGTATTAGTCTTTAAGGTAAAAAGATTGTATTCAGGATAACGGTGCAAAGGTAATTGATTTAAATCAATCTACCAAACTTTTTTGCAACTTTTTTCGATTTTGATGCAAAAAAGTGCAGAAAGCGGGGTAATTTTGGGGGAATTATTGTAACTTTGCATGCAAATTACACATTATTTATAACTATGGAAGAGAAGAATATGACGACGGGTGAGGAGAAAAAGAGCCTCAGCTTCGTGGAGCAGTTTGTGAAGGAGGATTTGGAAGCAGGGAAGAACGGCGGACGATTGCAGACGCGTTTCCCACCAGAGCCCAACGGATATATACACATTGGACACGCTAAGGCTATTTGCATGGACTTCGGTGCGGCTGAAAAGTTTGGCGGAACGTGCAACCTGCGCTTTGACGACACGAATCCCACTAAGGAGAATACGGAGTATGTGGAGAATATTATGAGCGACATCAAGTGGCTGGGCTTCCATTGGGAGAATGTTTACTATGCCTCCGACTATTTCGAGAAGTTGTGGGACTTTGCCGTCTGGCTTATTAAGAAAGGGCTGGCCTATGTGGACGAGCAGACTTCTGAGCAGATTGCCGAGCAGAAGGGTACGCCTACCCAGCCTGGACGCCCCAGCCCATATCGCGACCGTCCTGTGGAGGAGAACTTGCAGTTGTTTGCCCAGATGAACACGCCTGAGGCCATAGAGGGAAGCATGGTGTTGCGCGCCAAGTTAGATATGGCAAATCCAAACATGCACTTCCGCGACCCCATCATCTATCGCATTATCCATATTCCCCACCACCGCACGGGTACCAAGTGGCACGCCTACCCCATGTACGACTTCGCTCACGGACAGTCGGACTATTTTGAGGGTGTTACCCATAGCATCTGCACGCTGGAGTTTGTGCCCCACCGCCCGTTGTACGACAAGTTTGTAGACCTTTTGCGCGAATATATGGGCGAATTGGACGAGGAGACTCGCAAGGACTTTAACCCCGATATTCTCAGCCACTACGACGGAACCCGCCAGATAGAGTTCAACCGTCTGAACCTGACCTACACCGTCATGTCGAAACGTAAGTTGAAAGCGTTGGTGGATGAGGGGCTGGTCTGCGGCTGGGACGACCCCCGTATGCCGACCGTGTGCGGTATGCGTCGGCGCGGCTATTCGTCGCAGAGCATCCGCAACTTTGTCGACTCCATCGGTTACACCAAGTTTGACGCGCTGAACGACCACGCCCTGCTGGAGTCTTGCGTTCGTGAGGACCTGAATAAGAAAGCCTGCCGCGTCAGCGCCGTACTTGACCCCGTAAGGCTTGTGCTGACCAACTATCCCGAAGGACAGACTGAAGAAATGGAAGCGGTGAACAATCCCGAGAACGAGGCCGACGGCACACATAAGGTCACGTTCAGCCGCGAACTATGGATAGAGCGTAGCGATTTCCAAGAGGTGGCCGAGAAGAAGTTTATGCGTCTGGCTCCTGGCAAGGAAGTGCGTCTGAAGAACGCCTATATAATAAAATGTGACGAGGAGCATCCGTGCGACAAAGATGCCGAGGGCAATGTGACAACCATCTATGCCACTTACGACCCAAAGACACGTAGCGGACTGCCTGGTGCCGACCGAAAAATCAAGGGAAAGACGCTGCATTGGGTAAACTGCCAAGATGCCATACAGGCTGAAGTTCGCTTGTACGACCGTCTGTTCTCTATCGAGAATCCCTCTGCCGACGAGCGGGACTTCCGCGAACTGCTGAATCCCGAATCCTTAAAGGTTGTCAAGAACTGTTATGTAGAGCAGTATTTGAAGGAGAAGCAGGCTGGCGACTTCTTGCAGTTCCAGCGCATCGGCTATTTCACCCTTGATCTCGACTCCACTCCAGAACATCTCGTATTCAACAAGACCGTAGGACTGAAAAGTTAGGGGCAGGCATCATGCAATTCAACCAAGAGTATTTCAAAAGCGAGGATTTCCGCGAACTGCTGGAAAACTACGAGACGGCCGTAGAGTCGGGCTCGTACCCCTTTATGGATGCTGATGACTTGGTGGATATTGCCGACTACTACAACATGATGGAGGAGCACGAAAAGGCTGTTGACGCCGTCAATCACGCTTTAGAACTCTATCCTAACGCTACGCTGCCCAACGTCTTTATGGCTCGCGAGGCTCTTCAATTTAACGAATATGAAACAGCCCTCCTATATGCCAATGCCATTGAGAAGCGGGACGACCCAGACTATCACTACCTGCGGGCAGAAATCATGATTGCCAAAGGCGAGACGGAGCAGGCCGACCGCTATCTGAGGGACTACGGGCTAACCATACCCGCAGACGAGTATGAGGACTTTATCCGCGACTGCGCCAACCTATATATAGATTATGGTGTCAGCGACAAAGCCTACGAATGGATGCTTCGCTCGAAAGGCGACGACAGCGTAGATTTCAAGGAACTGATGGCCCGAACCCTTTTTGGACTGGGCAAGTATAAGGACTCGCAACGGCTTTTTAACGAGCTAATAGACCACGACCCTTACTCAAAGCAGTATTGGAACGCGTTGGCCTCAGCACAATACATGAACGAGGAGTACAGCGAGGCCATTGACAGCAGCGAGTTTGTGCTGGCCATTGACCCTAATGACCCAGAAGGACTGGTGAGCAAGGCCAACGGGCTGGTGCGCTTGGGCAACTTCGAGGAGGCGCTGAAGTATTTTCGTCGTTATACTGAAATAGAGCCCGAAGATGACTACGGAGTTTTCCACTTAGGCATTTGTCTGGCCAGTTTAGGACAGTACAAGGAAGCCACCGAGCAGCTGGAAGCGGTATTAGAGATGGTTCTCGGCGACGAGCCTTATCTGCCACAACTCTATCAAGAGTTAGCCTTTTGCTACAGCATCCAGAAACAATTGGACAAAGCTATGGAGATGCTCGACAAGACTGAGACGCTGAAGTGCGACCATATAGACATTATGGTTATCAGAGGTCACTTGCAATTAGAGAACGGACAGGTGGAGGCGGCCGAACAGTCGTTTACACAAGCTATCGTTCAGTCTGACAGCGAACCTGCCGTGTTGCTGCGCATCATCATTTCCCTTTTTGACAATCACTATATTCACGCCTGCTACGAGATGTTCAAAAAGTTCTTCGTCCTCATTCACCAAATGCAGTTAGACTTCAACGACGGATACTCCTACATGGCGTTGTGCTGCTACGAATTAGGCTACACCAAGGAATTTCTCTATTATCTCAAGTTAGCTTGCGAGAAGAATCCTAACGAGGCTAAAGCGACATTGGGTCCCATGCTTCCAGAAAGCATGGAGGTGAGGGACTACTACGTCTACATGAAGAACGCCATCAACAGCAAATCATTCAATTAGAAAATCCTCAAATGCAAATCATCACTTCCCTCCTCCATAATCTCAATTACGGCACAATCCTACTGCTCATGCTGTTGGAGAGTACCGTAGTTCCCGTTCCCAGCGAGTTTGTCGTAACTCCTGCTGCCTATCATGCGGCCAGCGGCGAGTTGGACATCTGGCTGGTCATTCTCTTTTCCACCATCGGAGCAGATATCGGAGCCAGCATCAACTACGTGGTAGCCTACTTTGTTGGCCGTCCTGTCATTTATCGCTTTGCTAACAGCAAATGGGGCAAGATGTGTCTGCTCAATCAAGAGAAAGTGGAAAAGTCGGAGCGTTATTTCGACGATCACGGCATTGTGGCTACGCTAACAGGTCGCCTCATACCAGGAATACGCCACTTGATTAGCATACCCGCAGGACTGGCCAAGATGAATTATTGGAAATTCTTGCTCTACACAACAATTGGAGCCAGCGTGTGGCACTCCATTTTAGCAGTTCTGGGCTGGTATCTGCATACTATTGTGCCCGAGGAGCTGTTAGACAGTAAGATTGCAGAATATGCCGAGTATATTAAACTCATCATCATTGCCTTAGTCATTGTGGCCATCGGCTATTTTATTATCAAGACCTACATCAAGAAAAAGAAAGTATAAAGTATGACCAGGATTAACAACCATCTCGTTATTATGGCAGGCGGCGTAGGTAGTCGCTTCTGGCCAATGAGTACACACGAAAAGCCCAAGCAGTTTATTGACGTGCTGGGTATCGGCAAATCGTTGCTGCAACTGACCGTCGAACGTTTTGCCACCATCGTTCCTGCTGAGAACGTCTGGGTAGTAACCAACAAGGACTATGCTGACATCGTGGCTGCACAACTGCCCGATATGCCATCCGACCACATTCTTTGTGAGCCTTGTCGCCGTAACACGGCACCCTGTATCGCTTATGTTTCGTGGCGCATCAAGTCAAAAGATGCTAAGGCAAACATCGTTGTGTCGCCCAGCGACCATATTGTATTGGATACCGAGGAATTTCGTCGCGTCATCTCACAATGCTTGAAGTTTACCAGCGAGAGCGATGCTATTGTCACGTTAGGCATGAAGCCCTCACGCCCCGAAACGGGTTACGGCTATATTGAAGCCAACCTTTCGGCCCAGTCGCTACGCAATAAGGAGATATTCCGCGTAGATTCTTTCCGCGAGAAGCCCGACTTGCAGACAGCCAAACAATATATCTCAAAGAACAACTATTTCTGGAACGCAGGCATTTTCATTTGGAACGTCAATACTATTGTCAATGCTTTCCGTATTTACCAGCCTACTATGTCGAAGATTTTCGAGAGCATGTTGCCTGTCTACGGTACTCCACAAGAGCACGAAAAAATTGACGAGCTGTTCCCCGAGTGCGAGAACATCAGCGTCGACTATGCTATTATGGAGAAAGCAGAAGAAATTTTCGTTTGTCCCTCCGACTTCGGATGGAGCGACTTGGGTACGTGGGGCTCGTTGCAACAACAGTCCAAGAAAGACCTCTACGGCAATGTTTGCATCGGACAGGATATTAGTCTTTTCGAGACCCATAATTGCATGATACACACCACGCAGGAGAAGAAAGTGGTCGTTCAAGGACTTGATGGCTACATTGTCGCTGAGAACGACGACACGCTGCTTATTTGCAAACTCTCCGAGGAACAGCGTATCAAGCAGTTTTCAGGACAGGACAAGTAAGCCAGAAATGACCTCATATCATAAAAGGAATAAACACATTATCTAATAATATTATAGAAGGAATATGAAGAAAATTGCTTTAATTACTGGTATCACAGGACAAGATGGTTCGTATCTTGCCGAATTCCTCATTGATAAAGGCTACGAAGTGCACGGCCTCATGCGTCGTTCGTCCTCGTTCAACACGGCACGCATCGAGCATCTCTATCTGGACGAATGGGTTCGCGACATGAAGAAAGCCCGTCTGGTAAACCTTCATTGGGCCGATATGACCGACTCGTCTTCCCTCATCCGCGTCATCGGCGAGGTTCGCCCTACTGAAATATACAATTTAGCAGCACAGAGCCACGTTAAAGTATCGTTCGACGTACCCGAATATACGGCTGATACCGACGCAAACGGTGTACTCCGCCTGTTAGAGGCCGTTCGCATCTGCGGGTTGGCAGATACTTGTCGCATTTATCAAGCCTCCACCTCAGAACTATATGGTAAGGTACAAGAAGTCCCTCAATCAGAGACTACGCCCTTCTATCCTCGCTCCCCTTACGCTGTTGCGAAGCTTTATGGATTCTGGATAATGAAGAACTACCGCGAGTCGTACAATATGTTCTGTTGCAACGGTATTCTTTTCAACCACGAGTCTGAGCGTCGCGGCGAGACTTTCGTCACGCGTAAAATCACGTTGGCAGCCGCCCGCATCGCCCTCGGTTATCAAGACAAGCTCTATTTAGGCAACTTGAACTCATTGCGTGACTGGGGCTATGCCAAAGACTATATAGAGTGTATGTGGCTTATCCTACAGCAGCCCGAGCCCGACGACTTTGTCATTGCTACAGGCGAATACCATACTGTCCGCGAGTTTGCCACGTTGGCCTTCCACGAGGTAGGCATTGAACTGGAGTGGCGCGGAGACGGTATCGACGAGAAGGGGTATGACAAGGCTACGGGCAAAGCGCTCGTTGAGGTTGACCCGAAGTATTTCCGCCCTGCCGAAGTAGACCAACTTTTGGGTGACCCATCCAAAGCTAAAGCTAAGCTTGGATGGAATCCGCAAAAGACTTCTTTCCCCGAACTGGTGAAGATTATGGTGCAACACGACATGAAATTCGTTAAGAAACTGTTCCTCAAAGCACAGATGGACAAAGAATAAAACTAATTTAAAAACAAGCAAGCAAGGTACGCTCATTTAGGAAGCGTACCTTGCTGTTTTTTGAGGATAGGCCTCACAAGCAACGAGGATAGTCCTCACCGCCTTTGAGAATAGGGCTCAAAAATGACAAGAATAATACTCGTGTTTAACAAAATGCCGATTCGTTGGCGATGAAAGTACGAAAAGTTTGGTGGTATCGCGGAAAAGGCTTAACTTTGCATCCAGAACAACTTGTCGACCAGTATGAATATGGATAGGAATACCAAAATATACGTTGCTGGCCATCATGGCCTGGTGGGCTCTGCCATCTGGAACAATTTGGAGAAACGGGGCTATAGCAACCTTATCGGGCGAAGTCATAAGGAGTTGGACCTAACAGACCAACAGGCCGTGCGCCAATTCTTCGACGAGGAACGTCCGCAGGTCGTTGTGTTAGCAGCCGCATTTGTTGGCGGCATCATGGCCAATTCGCTCTATCGCGCCGACTTCATCATGCAGAACATGCAGATGCAATGCAACGTCATCTCCGAGGCTTATGCCCACAACGTTCAGAAATTGCTCTTTTTGGGCTCGACCTGCATCTATCCGAAAAATGCGCCCCAACCCATGCGCGAGGACTACTTGCTGACGTCGCCTTTGGAGTATACCAACGAGGAGTACGCCATTGCCAAGATTGCGGGACTAAAGATGTGTGAGAGTTACAACCTGCAATACGGCACTAACTACATAGCCGTCATGCCTACCAACCTTTACGGCCCCAACGATAACTTCCATCTGGAAAATTCGCACGTCATGCCAGCTATGATGCGTAAGGTGTATCTGGCTAAACTTATTCACGACGATGACTGGCTGGCCATCCGACGCGACCTTGACATTCGTCCCGTCGAGGGAGTTAATGGCTCGTCATCATGTGACGATATTTTGAGCGTGTTGGCCAAGTATGGCATTTATAATAATAAAGTGGTATTATGGGGAACAGGCACGCCACTCCGCGAATTTTTATGGAGCGAAGATATGGCCGATGCTTCCGTCCACGTGCTACTGAACGTCGATTTTAAGGACATTATCGGCATTGAGAAATATTCGTCGGTTCATTATGGTGTCTCAACCGATGGTGCCGTAGACCGCAACCACGCTGTTGGTCGCGGCGGAGCTATACCACAATTAGGCGAAATACGCAACTGCCACATCAACGTCGGTACAGGCAAAGAGCTCACCATTCGTGCACTCTCCGAGTTAGTAGTCAGCACCGTAGGCTTCACAGGTACGGTGGAGTTTGATACTACCAAGCCAGACGGTACGATGCGCAAACTCATAGACGTGTCCAAACTCCACTCTTTAGGATGGACACACAAGGTAGAGATCGACGAGGGCGTACGCCGACTCTTTGAGTGGTATAAATCCAGTTTAGGATAGCCTACCGAAAAAGATAAGGCATCCGACATCCCCGAAAAAACTAAAAAACACACTACCAATAATGATTAAAACCTTTGAAGAACTAAAAGAACGACACTACCAGCAAGGCAACCAACGGCGGCGCATTGCTGCCATATGTGCCCATGACGAGGCTACCCGCGAGGCTCTCCACAGGGCAAAGTCCTTTGCCGACGTGATAGACATAGAAGACGACCGCCCCGAGCAGGCCGCCGCCAAGGCTGTAGCATTAGTGAGGCAAGGAAAGGCCGATGTGCTGATGAAAGGTCTCATTGGCACAGACCAGTTGCTGAGGGCCGTGCTAAACAAAGAAGATGGGCTGTTGCCTGCGGGTCATGTGCTGACACACCTTGCTGTCGCTGAGATACCAGCCTACGAGAAGTTGCTGTTCTTCACTGATGCCGCCGTTATCCCCTACCCTACACATGAACAACGCATAGAACAAGTTCGCTATGCTGCCCGCATTTGCCATCAGTTGGGCATCGGGGAGCCACGCATCGCCCTACTCCATTGTGCCGAGCATGGTAGCAAACAATTTCCTTTTGTCGACGGATATGCTGACATCAAACAACGGTCCGAGAATGGCGAGTTTGGACCTTGCATTGTCGACGGGCCGATGGATGTCAAGTGTGCTTGTAGTCTGAAAGCCCTGCAAGCCAAGGGACTCGTTTCGCCTATTGGAGGCGAGGCTGACGTATTGGTGCTACCAGACATTGAGGCTGGCAACACTTTCTACAAGACCCTTACACTCTTTGCTGGAGCCCGCACAGCTGGCATTCTCTGTGGTACCTCGGCTCCCGTTATCGTACCCTCTCGCGGCGATTCCGCCGAAGATAAGTTCAACAGCATCCTGTTAGCCATCTCCGTTATCTGACCTTTTACCTTATTTGCCTAAACCCATGAAAATACTCGTCGTAAACCCAGGTTCGACTTCCACCAAGATGGCGGTCTACGAGAACGAGAAGCCGTTATTGCTTCGTAACATCACCCACACTGCCGAAGAACTGGCTCCTTTTGACGCCATTACCGAGCAACAGGACCTACGCCGACAACTGGTACTCGACGAGCTCCAGCAGGCTGGAATCCCATTGGAATTCGATGCCGTCATTGGACGCGGAGGGTTGGTCAAGCCCATCAGTGGCGGTGTATACGAAATTAACAGACAAATGTTAGACGATACGCTGCATGGATGCGTCATGCACAATCATGCTTGTAATTTAGGGTGTCTGATAGCCTACGAAATTGCGAGTACTATTCCCAATTGTCGCTCGTTTATTGCCGATCCAGGAGTAGTGGATGAATTGTCGCCATTGGCTCGCATCAGTGGAAGTCCGCTGATGCCGCGTATTGCTATTTGGCATGCCTTGAACCAACGCGCAATAGCCCGCCGCTATGCCCGAGAAATAGGTAAAGAATACGAGGATTTGAACCTTATAATCTGTCATTTGGGCGGTGGCATTAGTGTTGCAGCCCATGAACACGGGCGCGCTATTGATGCCAACAACGCTTTGGACGGCGAGGGTCCTTTCTCACCAGAGCGTGCAGGAAGTCTACCTGCCGCTGACCTCATCCGTTTATGTTTCAGTGGGAAATACAGCGAGAAGCAACTTCTGAAACGCATTGCTGGTCAGGCAGGTCTCAATGCCCATCTTGGCACTAACAATATGCGTGAGATTTTAGAGCGTATTCGCAAGGGCGACCAGCATGCCCAAACGGTTGTTGAGGCCATGCTCTACCATATTGCCAAAAATATTGCCGCAGAAGCGGCTGTGCTCTGCGGCAATATTGATGCTATCCTACTGACAGGCGGCATGGCTCATTCTGACTACATCGTCAGCGAGCTACGCCGCCGTATCGGTTTTCTGGCTCCCGTCTACACCTTCCCTGGCGAGGACGAGATGGAGGCACTCGCCCTAAACGCACTCGCCGTACTACAGGGAAAACGGGAAGCAAAAGTATACCAATAATGTTGAGAGGGAGTACTCTTTATTTGGTGTACAGGGCAACAATAGCCTCATACTTCTCCTGCTTGCCGGAAGTCTGACGGGGTTCTTCCACTTGCTTACCGTACTCATAGACCTGCTCCAATGAGAGTTTGCCGTCTTCGAAATCTTTTCCGAGCCCACTATCAAAAGAGGCATAACGCTCTTGCTTCATCTTTGATAGCTCCGAGTGCTCAAGAATATCGGCAGCATTAAGCAACGCACGAGCCATCGCGTCCATACCGCTAATGTGTGCAATAAAGAGATCTTCGAGGTCTGTCGAGTTGCGGCGAATCTTGGCATCAAAATTTGTTCCTCCATTGCCTAGACCACCATTGCGAATAACCTCCATCATGGCCTGCGTCAGTTCGTAATTGTCGATGGGGAACTGGTCGGTATCCCAGCCGTTCTGAGCATCGCCGCGATTTGCATCAATGCTGCCTAACATGCCTGCGTCGACAGCACAAGCCAATTCATGTTCGAACGTATGACCAGCCAACGTAGCATGGTTCACTTCAATATTTACCTTAAAGTCCTTATCCAGTCCGTGAGCACGGAGGAAGCCGATAACCGTTTCCGTGTCAACGTCATACTGATGCTTTGAGGGTTCCATAGGCTTAGGCTCAATGAGGAATGTGCCTTGGAAACCTTTGCTGCGAGCATAGTCGCGAGCCATACGGAGCATCGTAGCCATGTGTTCCTTCTCACGCTTCTGGTCGGTATTGAGTAACGACATATAACCCTCGCGGCCACCCCAAAAAACGTAGTTCTGGCCACCTAACTTGATAGTAGCATCGATGGAGTTTTTAATCTGTACAATGGCGCGAGCAACAACGTCAAAATCAGGATTGGTGGATGCACCGTTCATATAACGTTTGTTGCTGAAGACATTGGCAGTTCCCCACAAATTCTTAATGTTGGGGTATTGCTGCATCTTCTCCAAGGCATAGTCGGTAATTGCTTTCATGCGAGCCTCATATTCGGCAATGGTCTCTCCCTCCTCCACAAGGTCAACATCGTGGAAGCAGAAATACTCAATGCCTAATTTATCCATAATCTCAAAGCCAGCGTCCATTTTGTCCTTTGCACGTTGAATGGGATCGGTAGCCTTGTCCCAGTCGTAACTGCGAGTCTGACCGCCAAACTGGTCGGCAGAGGCTCCACCCAAAGTGTGCCACCAAGCCATAGCAAACTTCAGCCAATCCTTCATTTTCTTTCCCATCACTACACGCTCTGGCTCATAGTAGTGGAAAGCCATCACGTTCTTACTCTCTTGTCCTTCGAAAGGAATCTTGCCTGTAAAGGCGAAATACTCTTTTGCCATTTTGTATGTTATTTAGTTTGTAAATTATTTATTAACTTTTTTACTTGATTGCATGTTCCAAAGTCTCTTTCCATCGTCCATAGGCCGACTGATATTCAGCCTGCTGGACAACATCTGGCTCAATATGAGCGAAATTCTCCAAAGAAGCAAAGGCCTCGTGGCTATCTTTATATATGCCAACACCCATACCGGCTCCCTTTGCAGCACCATCGGCACCATCCGTTTTATAAACATCAATAACGGCACCACTAACCGAAGCGAGAGTGTCGCGGAATAATGGTGATTTGAACATGTTAGCACGGCCAGCATGAATCTTCTTAATATCCATTCCCATCTGTTGCATAATTTCCATACCATAACAGAACGAGAATACAATACCCTCTTGAGCGGCACGAATCAGGTGAGCCTCAGTATGTTTATTGAAATTCAGCCCGTGTATAGAGCAACCTACCTCGCGATTTTGCAACACACGCTCAGCGCCATTACCAAACGGAAGAACGGAAAGGCCCTCACTGCCAATAGGAACCAGAGAGGCCATGACGTTCATTTCGTCATAATTCACTTGGGGGGTTATATGCTGGTGAATCCACGAATTAAGAATTCCAGTACCGTTGATACAGAGCAGTATCCCGAGTCGAGTATCATCCTTCGCCTCTTTCCCTTTACTTTTCATTAAATGATTGACATGGGCAAAGGTATTGACACGGCTCTTGGGATCGTAATTGATTTCGTCTGATACGCCATATACCACTCCGCTTGTTCCTGCTGTAGCAGCGATTTCTCCTGGATTCATCACATTCAAAGACAAAGCATTATTGGGTTGATCACCAGCTCGATAGGTAATTGGCGTATTAGCCTTTAACCCCAACTCTACGGCGGCTTCTGCACTGACTTCACTTTGATGGCCAAAAGTCGGAACAATATCGGGAATCAACGAGGTGTCAAATCCGTAATAATCCAGTAGAAACTGAGCCAATCGGTTCTTTTTAAAGTCCCAAAACATTCCCTCACTGAGGCCACTGACTGTTGTATTGACTTGGCCAGAAAGGCGCATGGCGATATAGTCGCCTGGGAGCATGATTCTATATATCTTATGATAAATATCTGGTTCGTTTTCTTTTACCCAAGCTAATTTAGCTGCGGTAAAATTTCCCGGGGAATTCAGTAGATGTTTCAAACAACATCCTTCTCCTAAATCTCTAAATGCTCTTTCTCCATAAGAAACAGCTCGAGAATCGCACCAGATAATAGCTGGACGTAAGACTTGCAATTTTTTATCGATGCAAACTAAGCCGTGCATCTGATACGAAATGCCCACAGCAACCACATCTTCCGAGATTACCTGAGCATCTGTCATCACCTTCTTCACTGCTAATTTAGTATTATCCCACCACATCTGCGGATTCTGTTCAGCCCATCCAGCCTTAAGAGCCATAATAGGGGCTTCTTTTTCTGGATAAAAAGCGGATGCGACACACTTCCCACTGTCGACATTGACCAATGATGCCTTGACAGATGAACTACCAATATCAAGGCCTAAAAGATATTTATTTGCCATATTTGTTATTCATTAAACAATATTGCTTTATTCTTTTACTCTACAAATTTCCTCCTTTTCTTTCTTATTTGCAACTTTTTTAGAGTTTTTCAGCATTTTTTTATTATTATTTGACTACAATTAAAAATATTTTTTTACCTTTGCATCGCAAAGAATACAAGGACGTTCACAACAACCTTGTGCAACAAAAGGCAAATATTTGTTAAGATTTTATTCATATATGAAGAAGAAAATACTAATTCTTGACGACAAAGAGACCATCGCAAAAGTGCTCTCTATCTATTTGATGAGTGATTATGACGTCCAGTGGCTGCCAGATGGACTACAGGGTGTAAAGTGGTTACAAGCAGGCAACACTCCCGACCTCATTATCTCTGATATTCGTATGCCGGGGATGCGTGGCGACGATTTTTTGGAGTGGATTAAGCAGAATGAGTTGTTCCGCCATATTCCCGTTATCATGCTGTCAAGCGAGGACTCTACCAGCGAGCGCATCCGTCTGTTGGAGGTTGGTGCAGTAGACTATATTGTAAAGCCGTTTAATCCTATGGAGCTGAAGATTCGTGTCAAGAAGATCCTTCCTAACGAATAGAAAAAGGAAAGAAGTTGTATACATTATTATATAATATATGATAGGTGTAGTATACTTAGGCGACAACCCAAAAACACAGGAACGTCTAAAATACATTCCAGGACAGTTGGTGCGTATGACCAATGCCTACAAGGATGCCGCCCAGATATGTACTCAACATGTTGCCAATGAACATTTTTTGGTGTTTTATGAGCGTAGTGTTCGGAATGAAGACATTACGGCAATCACCTATCTGCGCAAGAAATGCCGCAATGTATACATTGTACTTATTACCGAAACGATGCCTCCTGAAGAAAGGGACATCTACACCAAATGCGGCATCAACGACACCATCATTGCAGGAGCTACCATTACAGATTTCAACAAGAAGATACAATTCATCTCTGACCGCGAGAATATCCTATTCGATGACAAGGCTCCAAGATACGGAATATTGAAGTTCAAGATTCCCGTATGGAAACGGTTGTTTGACATTCTGTTTTCTTGCATCGCTATCGTTCTATTGTCCCCTATATTCATTTTAACTGCTATCGCTATCCGTCTGGAAAGTAGAGGTCCTATCATTTTCAAGTCGAAACGTGTGGGAACAAACTATACAGTTTTCGATTTTCTAAAATTCCGCAGTATGTATGTGGATGCTGAGCAAAGACTAAAAGAGCTGAGCAAAGACCATAATCAGTATGCTGACCATCAAGAAATGGTAGACGAGGCAAAGACTACTATCATTGCTCCTTTAGGCGAACAAGCTGAAATGGATATGATGAGCATGGGCATGGAGTCTGAAATGATGTTTAGTGACGAGGAGAGTATGCTGGTTGGCGATGACTTTGTTGTGGCAGAGAGTGATTTCAGCAAGAAGAAAGAAGATGATGTCAACAATGCTTTCGTCAAAATTGAAAATGACCCGCGCGTCACAAAAGTTGGTCGCTTCATCCGCAAATATAGTATTGACGAACTGCCACAGTTATTTAACATTCTCAAGGGAGAGATGTCCGTTGTCGGCAATCGCCCACTACCACTTTACGAAGCAGAGAAACTTACAGTTGATGCCCATATTGACAGATTTATTGCCCCTGCTGGACTGACAGGACTTTGGCAGGTCGAAGAACGTGGAAAAGGTGGCAATATGTCTGCCGAAGAGCGTAAGCAATTGGACATCACCTACGGGCAGACCTATAATTTCATGCTTGATATGAAGATTATATTCCGTACTTTAACAGCTTTTATCCAAAAAGAAAACGTATAAACCCTTATTAAACTTGTCCATACTAATGAAGAGTTTAAAACATATCCTCCTTACCACCGCCTTTGTTACAACGGCATTAGTGAGTCATGCCCAGTACAACAATAGCGGTATCAGTGCTGGATTCTTTGATTCAAGCGAGAACAAAACTATCAATTTTTCATCATTCCACCTTCCGCCACTTGGTGTTCTTTATGAGAATGCAAAGCAGAATCCTCGAATACTCTCAATGGCCAAGGCTCAAGAGATTGCGCAGGCAGAAGTTTCTAAGCAAAAACGGCACATCTTCTCTTATGTTTATGGACATGCTAGCTATAGCTACGGAAAGACTGATATGTGGGGTAATAACAACTCCACTCAGAGTTATACAACTATCTACCAATTTCAGGGTTCAGAACAAAGCTATTGGAATGTTGGTGTCAACGTCAGTGTTCCTTTAGAAGACATCTTGGATCTCAGAGCAGCCGTACATCGTAAGAAACTGGAGGCAGAAAAGGCGCGTATTGAAAAGGACAGGGCTTTTGACGAATTGAAACTAGAGATCGCTACCCTATATATTAGAATTACTAACAATTTGGTTGCTTTAAAAACCTCTGGTGAAGCCGCTGCTGCATACCAAGGAGCGGGTGCCTTAAATCAAGAAGATTTCCATCAAGGTAACATGAGCATTGAAGACTTTGCATGGACTAAACTCCATGAGATTGATGTCGTATCTCAATATCAAGCTTTACAGACCTCTATTACTACCGATATTATCACGCTGGAGATTCTTACACATACTCCAATCCTCACCAATACCACGACAGATATTACACTGGATGATGAGGAGATGACAGAAAAACAGATTCGGAAAGAAAACAAGGCTGTTGCCAAAAGCATTAGAAAAGCAGCTTCCGAAGACGAGAAGAAATACCGTAAATTAGAACAGGCCGATAGAAGGGCCTCTAAAAGGGCTAAGTCACAACAATAATAATCTTTATAACATAAAATAAGCTACTATGGATTTGTTCAGATATTTTGTCCGTTTCCTTTATAAGATACGTTGGTATTTAGTTACTTTACCTCTGATAGCACTTATTGTAGCTTGGTTTTTGACTCGCAACATGGAACGTATCTATGATGCCAACACAACCATCTACACAGGTATGATAACGGGATACAATTTAGAAGGAGGTAACGGTTCTGTAGGTGGCAACGCTCAAACTAATATTGCCAACCTTATGTTAATTATCACTACAGACAACACTATCCATGAAGTGTCTCTTCGTTTGTTCGCACGCTGTATGATGTATGGCAATCCAAATAAGAACAATAATTATATTTCTGCAGAACACTATCGCCAACTAAACGCTATTGTACCTCCCGAGGTCAAGGCCCTTATTAACCGTAACAGCGAATCAGCAACTTATTCAAACCTAAAGGCTTATGAAAAGCCTTCACAGGATAATTTTTTATTTAGTATCTTAAATTACCACCCTTATTTCGGCATCAATAATATTACCAGCCGACTAAAAGTTCTGCAACTCCCGCAGAGTGATATTATTGACATTGCTTATTCTGGTAACGATGCTGGTGTTGTTTATAATACGCTGGATATTCTCAATGATGTATTTGCCCGCCAATATCAACAAATCCGTTTTGGTGAGACAGGCAACGTAATTAAATTCTTCGAACGTGAGGTACATCGTCTATGGCGTATATTGACCAATGCCGAGGATGATCTCATCCGTTATAACATCTCTAAACGTATCATCAATTACGGAGAGCAGACTAAACAATTAACGATTTTGGAGGCTCAACAGCAGAATTTCCGTAATGACCAGCTGTTGAATCGTACTTCATCTAAAGCACTACTCGACTATTTGGAACGCCAGTTAGGTAATCGTGCCCAACTCATTCGCTCCAATCAGGAGTTCACAAGTCAAGTGCGCGACATATCTCGTATTCAATCCCGCATCTCAAACCTCCGTCTAATGAGTAGTGAGGGTGGTGGCAACAACAATGAATCTCAAGAAGAATTGGCTAAGGCTCAGCGCGACCTACAGACTGCAACAGGACGTGTAACCCAATTAACTAAGGATATTGAAGCATCTATCTATAGTACTGATACTGGCGTCAAAGCACATGAGTTGTTACAAAAATGGTTAGAACAATTGCTTCTTTTGGAAAAAACCAAAGCCGAAGAGAGTGCCACCAACATAATGAAAGACAATCTTGACAGACAATATTTCTATTATGCGCCTATTGGTGCCACCCTTGATCGTAAGGATCGTCATATTGCTTTCATTGAGGCAAATTATATTGAAATGCTGAAAGCTTTGAATGCAGCTCGTTTGCGTCAAAAGAACCTTCAGATGTCAACGGCAACTCTCCGCGTGCTTAACCCGCCAATGTTCCCTTTGAATGCTCAGCCAACTAATCGTATAATGATACTTTTAGGAGCATTTATGTTGGCTTTTGCGCTCACAGCACTTTACTTCTTACTCATTGAGATGCTTGATCGTACACTTCGGGATCGTATGCGTTCAGAGCGCATCACCAAGATACCTGTATTGGGCTGTTTCCCCAAAGAGAGCAATCTACGTTATCGTCGTTTCAACAAGACAATTGCTGATATGTCTATGAAACAGTTGAGTAAGGCGCTTCTCCCTCATTTTCAAGAAGGACAGCAGAATGTACTTAACCTTATTTCCACCGATTCGGGTAATGGTAAGAGTTTTTTGGCTCAGGAGTTAGAGAATTATTGGATTTCTCTTGGTTTGCAAGTACGTCGTTTGACCTATGATGAAGATTTCCTGGCAGAAGATAGCAGATTTATTTTGGCAAAGGATATTAAAGATTTATGTCCAGACATACTTCCTGATGAAATAGCTATCATTGAATATCCTAATTTAAATGACAACTCTATTTCCCCTGCTTTATTAAATATGGGAACCATCAACCTTATGATTACACGTGCTAATCGCACATGGAAAGACGTTGACCAGAAAGCACTCAAGGAAGTACAAGCTATGCTTGACGAGGAGCATAAAAACTCTCTTTATATGTATCTCACTGAAGCAAGCCGTTATGCTGTTGAAGAATTTGTTGGCCAATTACCTCCTTATACGAAGTTCAGTAACTTTGTTTATCGAATGTCACAGTTAGGTTTGACAGCAACAGAGAACGAACACGCAAAGTAATGGTAAGCACTGCGTTCAAAACATACGCTAGGGATCACGGAGGAAGAGTAATATTACTCTTTCTCCTATTTTTGCTAGCACTTTACCAGTTCAATGTTGCTGGATTTTCTGCATTTGCTGTAGTCTGCTTATTACCCATTATAGCCATGTTGGCCGTCAGCTCTTTCGAACATCGGCTATATGTATTTTGGGCACTAATGGGTATCAATTATATAATCCAGTGGCACAATGTTAGTCTACCTAACGGAATTCCCATGTCTATGTATAATGAGCTACTGGAAATTATTCTCATTGCATTGGCTATACTTGATGTAAAAGAAGCAAAGTTCCATAGAGCAGCCAATGCCATGTTAGTAGCATTATTCATATGGTGTGCATACTGCACCTTGGAAGTCCTTAACGATACATGTGGCATCGGTATTGATATTGGCAGTTGGTATACAGCCGCCCGTATGATGGCATTCCAGCTATTATATGCTTTTATTGTATATATATTATATATTACAAATCCCAAAGTTCTTGTTAATTATCTATATGTTTGGGGAGCTTTAGCACTTTTCGCTGCTTTTTGGGTATGGAAACAACAACATTTAGGCTTTACTGCTGCAGAAAATGCATGGCTTCAAACTCGTGGCCGCTCTACCCATATCCTACAGGCAGGAACACTTACTCGATATTTTTCCATATATAGTGATGCTGCTAACTTTGGTATTGGTATTGCGTCTACAGCTGTAGCTTTCATCATCTTTGGTATCAATAGTAAAGTAAAAAAACACAAGATATTCTTCCTTATTACAGGTATTATTTGTATCTGGGCTATGTTCCCATCTGGAACACGTACAGCCATCGCCTGTATGATAGCAGGATTTTTTACATATATTTTCCTTTCCAAATCCTTTAAAATTGCAATTCCATTTACAATTTTCTTTGGTTTGGCTTTTTTCTTTCTGGCATTTACTACTATAGGTAATAGCAATCAGCAAATTAGACGTATGCGCTCAGCCTTTAATAAAGATGACGCATCGGCTAACACTCGTTCGATCAATCAGGAAGCTATGAAAAAGTATATGGCAGAAGCACCTTGGGGAATTGGTATGCATATTGGATATCAAAATGCTCCTGCTAATAACAAATATACTTTTATGGCTACCGTACCACCCGACTCTGAGTATGTATTCATTTGGATTCATACAGGAGTTATCGGTATCACAATCTTCCTTATTTGTACAGCAGTTATGCTAATAGGTGCTTGTTGCATTGTATTCTTTCGCATTAAGAGCCCATCCTTGCGAGGCATAGGAGCTGGGTTTTGTTGTGCCTTTGTATCGCAGCAATTAGGTGGTTACGGGAACCAAGTTCTAATGCAATTCCCCAATTGTCTAATTTTTTACGGCGGATTGAGTATTGTTTATGTACTACCTTGGATAGAAAACGAGTGGAATGAATACGAAAAAGAGCTGCTTGCAATACAAATAGAAAAAGAACGGCTGAAGTTGGAAAAGAAACGTGCATCAAGAGTGTAAGCTATCTGTCATCACCATCAATTACAACGGACTAGAAGATACCTGTGCATTGATGAATACATTACCTTTAGAAGACACATCCATGGAGGTAATCGTGGTAGACAATGCCTCTCATGAAGACGAAGCAACAATTATAGAGCAGCGTTTTCCCCAGATAACAGTTATTCGCAGTAGCAAGAATCTTGGTTTTGCTGGAGGTAACAATCTTGGTATTCAAGCAGCACATGGTAAATATTTATTCTTCCTTAATAATGATACATTATTATATCTAAAAAATATTGATAAGGAAGAAAGAGTGAAAAACATTTTTCAACCATTGATAGAAAGGTTGGAGGCAGATTCAAAGATTGGAATTATTTGCCCAAAAATCTGTTTTTCATGGGATGGTAATCCTATTCAGTTTGCAGGTTATACTCCACTCTCCCCTATAACCTTGCGTAATCATTCCATTGGCTTTGGTGAGACAGATTATGGACAATACAACCTTCCCCATCCTACTCCTTATGCTCATGGAGCTGCCATGCTTGTTAGACGCGATGCAATAAAGAAAGCAGGGTTAATGCCCGAGTGTTATTTCCTCTATTATGAGGAGCTAGACTGGTCACTAATGATTCGCCGTGCTGGATATGACATTTGGTATGAGCCTGCCGTCACAATTTATCATAAAGAGAGCCAGTCAACAGGTCAACAAAGCTCAATGAGAACATATTATATAACCCGTAATCGCTTACTATTCGTCAGACGCAATAATCATCATGTTTCACGCTTATTATCCTACTTCTACTTAATAACCATTGTAGCAAGTAAGGATATTATCAAACACCTCATCAATGCTCGGCCTGATTTGGCAAAAGCAACCTTTCGCGGTGTCAATCACTTTATAAAATCATAACATTATGAATTTCTGGGATATTTTATATTATACCGACCTCACATTGTTTATCTTTGTATCTATGACAGTGTTGTACATGGGCATTTTCGCATTATCATCCATGTTCAGCCGCCATACTGAAATCCCCAAAACACGAAAAGAGAATCGATTCATCATTTTGATACCAGCATATAAGAATGGATTGGCTACAGAGCGAACCGTTACCTCCATTTTAGGGCAATTTTATCCACAACGACAGTTCGATGTCACAGTTATTGCAGATCAGCTGGGCGAGATGAGTAATTTTCGATTAGCCCAACAACCCATTACTTTATTGACGCCTAATTTTCAAAAAAACTCTAGAGCAAAATCCCTCCAGTTGGCTATCAATAATCTACCACGACTTAAAATATATGATGTTGTCATCATATTAAACCCAGGTAGCGTTGTTGAGCCAGAGTTTTTATCTCAAGTTAATCAAGCTTATGAGTCGGCAGGTACCAAGGCTATTCAAATGCATTGTGTCTCCCAGAACCACGATACTGCACCTGCACGTTTGAGTGCTATATTCGAGGAAGTTAACAACTCTATATTCCGTCGTGGTCATGTTGTTCTTGGCCTGTCGTCAGCTACAGCTCGTTCGGGTGTAGCATTTGATTTCAACTGGTTTAAACAAAACATCATGAAAGTTCAAACAGTATGGGATGATAAAGAATTGGAGATCATGCTGATGCGTCAGCATATTTATATTGACTACTTCGACGATATTATGGTATTCGATGAAAAAGAGCGTTTGGCTGAGGATTTCAATCGACAACATAGACACTGGATTGTTTCCCAATTATCCAATATTCTTCGCAATATCCGCTATTTGCCAGGTGGTCTCATCAACCATCAATACGACCTAATTGATAAAATGCTGCAATGGCTACTCATTCCACGCATGATACTCATGGCTATCATTATATTAATGAGTATTGTCATTCCGTTTATCTATTTCTCATTAGCCATCAAGTGGTGGTTACTCTTTGCACTTATCATTCTAATTTTTGCTTTAGCAACGCCAAACTATCTGGTTGATGACAAGTGGGACCATACCTTCTTCCTTGTACCGTTCATTCTGGCGAGTTCAATATTATCGAGAACGCCTATCGGCATGAAACTCAAAAAAATCGTCAACAAAAAACTGTAGAATGATTATCTGGTACATCTTTCACGTTATAGAAATCCTAATATGGATTTTATTGGCTACATCGGGAGGCTATATTTTGTTCTTTGCACTTATCTCCATGCTTGGAAAAAAGCAGTCATCACGTTTAGCTTCTTACATAGGGAGAAAAAGTATCACTAGTGAATCACACTACTACAAATTCCTTATACTATATCCTGCTTATAATGAAGACAGTGTTATTGTCAATTCTGTCCATACTTTTCTCGGACAATATTATCCCTATGCAAACTTCCATGTATGTGTCATTTCTGACCACATGCAGCCAGAGACTAACGAGCAACTCTCTCAACTACCTATCACTCTACTACAACCAATTTTCGAGAAAAGTTCAAAAGCCAAAGCTATGCAATATGCTATGGATTATTTCAAAGGAAAAGAGGAAGATTACGATTACATAGTAATCTTGGATGCAGACAATATAGTAGAGTCCGATTTTTTGGATCGCCTCAACAACACCTGTACTAAAGGATACAAGGCTATTCAGTGCCATCGATGTGCAAAGAATTCCAATAACAACATTGCAGTGCTCGACGGTGTCAGTGAGGAGATTAACAACACAATTTTCCGCAAAGCACATAATCGCATTGGACTATCATCAGCACTTATCGGTAGTGGTATGTGCTTTGATTACAAGTGGTTTTGTAATAATGTATACAAACTATCCACAGCTGGTGAAGACCGTGAGTTAGAAGCCCTACTACTGAAACAGAATATATATATCCACTATGAGGACGGCATTTACGTCTACGATGAAAAGGTTTCTAATAAGGACAATTTCCAGAAACAACGTTTGCGCTGGATGACTGCTCAAATACAAAGTCTATTATCTTTGTTACCTTACATCCCCAAGGCAATTCTAACAGGCAATATTGATTTTATTGATAAAACCATCCAGCAGGCACTCATCCCTCGCTCTATGCTCATTGTATTGACGTTCTTCATGGCATTGATTATTACCTTATTATCACGTGAGTGGTGTATTAAGTGGTGGTTACTGTTCTTATTTATTTGTTTGTCGTTATATGTGTCTACCCCCAAACAATTGCGCAAACATTCTGTCTTTGGCAAATTACTTTCCCTGCCTATACTTGTCTGGAGGATGGTGCTTAACCTCTTGAAAATAGACCGTAAAAACACTGATTTCATTCATACTACTCACGATAACTAAAAGTTAATGGGTGAACGAGTACATAAAAGCATGCTAAATGCGGAAGTGAATTTGCTTTTTTACTTCCTATCCCTTTTTCTTGCCTTTTTCTCTCGTAAAATCTTTTTAGATTGTCTTGGAACTGAATTTATAGGTCTAACAGGTACGTTAGGTAACATTCTAGGGTACCTTAACTTAACCGAATTGGGCATATCTGCTAGTATCGGGTATTTTCTTTTCAAACCTCTACAATCCAAGAATCGCGAGAAAGTCCAGGAAATTCTCTCGTTATTAGGATATTTGTACAACTGGATTGGATATATCATTTTGGGGGGAGCTTTTATCATTAGCCTTTTCTTTCCGTTTATATTCGCAAAAGCAGCATTAGGATTAGGAATCATTTATTTTTCATTTTACTCTTTATTGGGATCTTCACTTATTGGATATTTCATCAATTACCGACAAATCTTGCTCACGGCAGACCAGAAAAACTATCTGGTCGCTATTTACCTGCAATCGGCCAATCTTTTAAAGATAGCTTTGCAGATACTTTTAGCCTATAGCTATCGGAATCTCTATATATGGGTTGGCATTGAATTCCTGTTTGGCATCATTGGATGCGTTATTCTTAACTGGAAGATCAATAAAGAGTATCCTTGGCTTAAAGTAGATAAGAAACAAGGAAAACTGCTATTAAGGAAATACCCAGAAGTTATTGCCAAGACCAAACAAGTCTTCATCCACAAGATTAAAGATTTTGTCTTGGTAAAGAGCGATGAATTATTCATATTCTTCTTTGTATCTCTGAAAATGGTTGCATTTTACGGCAATTATATGATTATTATCTCCAAACTCATATCCCTTTTTTCTGCTATCACGGGCAGTGTTGGGGCGAGTATAGGAAATTTAGTGGCTGAGGGCAACAAAAAACAGATGTTAAAAGTATTTTGGGAATACACCACTATTCAGCATACTATCGCCGCTATTCTCTGTTTCTTTTTATATAATTTTTTAGAGCCATTCATTGCTCATTGGTTAGGAGCAGAGTATATCATGGAACACAATATTCTTATTCTGCTTATACTATATATATATATCACCAATTCACGCGATTCCGTTAACGCATTTAATTATGCTCACGGCTTATACGCTGATGTATGGTCTGCATGGGCTGAACTTATCATCAACGTTATTGTCACCATCATCTGCGGACTAAAGTGGGGTATTGTCGGAATACTATTAGGCAAGATTGCCAGTCTCATCCCAATTGTGGTGATATGGAAACCTTATTACTTGTTTACATCTGGTTTTAAAGAGTCTGTAAATATTTATTGGAAGGGCGTCCTACGCAACTATTTGATTTCTGCCTTTGCTTTTATATCGGCTACATACGCCCTATACCTTATTCCAGTTAATCCCTATCAGAGTATCTGGATATGGATAGAATACGCAATTATCGGTACACTCCTCTTCTTGACTATTGACCTAACGGCAACCATTCTATTTGCCAAAGGTGCCAAAGATAGCCTTTATAGAATCAAAAACAGAAGAAAGCAATGAAATATTCCATTATAACCGTTAATTATAATAATAAAGAGGGACTACGGAGGACTATTGAGAGTGTAATTCACCAGACTTTCCAAGATTTCGAATACATTGTAATTGACGGAGGGTCTACGGATGGTAGCGCAGACATACTCAAAGAATATGACGAGCATATTACTTATTGGGTATCAGAGCAAGATAAGGGTGTCTATAATGCGATGAATAAAGGAATTCGAAAAGCTACGGGCGACTATCTTAATTTCATGAATTCCGGGGATTGTTTCTATGACGAAAAGGTTCTTCAACATCTTGCTGAGCAGAATCTGACTACGGACCTAATTGTAGGTAAAGACTACCATTTCGACGTATCTACCCAACAGGGATTTTCCACAATCCTACCACCATATATCTCTATGCTGACTTTCATTCACCATACACTCCCACACCAAAGCACTTTCTTCCGACGTAAACTATTTGAGGCCTCCCCTTATGATGAAGCATTTAGGCTGGTTGCCGATGTTAAATTCTATATTCAGAAAATTTGCGTAGAGCAATGTTCCGTTCTATTCATTGATGACATTATTTGCCGCCGAGAACCAGACGGCATTAGTGCCGAGCAGAACGAAAGGCGTCTTCAAGAACATCGACAGGTTATCTCAAGTTATCTTCCTTCAGGTGCTATTCAGGACTATGAAGTCTTATATCAGTTAGACAAAAGCACCATGTATAAACTCATGATGCTTTTAAAGAAACCTCTAACTCGCAAATGGCTTACATTATGTATTAAGATTATCAATCGCCTACATCATTAAACTATGAAATCCATTGTCCTAATATTCCCGTATTTTGGAATTCTTCCAGTCCAATATAAGATGTGGCGTGTTTCTGCTTTACGGAACCCATCCGTTGACTTTATGTTCTTTACTGATGCTAACGTAGAGCCTGCAAAGAATATCATCGTACACAAGATGCAGTTCTCCGACTTTCAGCAGATAGTTCAAAAAGCGTTTGACTTCTCCATAGTGCTGGACAGACCTTATAAACTTTGTGAGTATAAGCAGGCCTATGGTTACATTCTACAAGACTATATTAAAGGATATGATTTCTGGGGATTCGGCGATTTGGATCTCGTATATGGAGACATTAGGACTTTCATTACTGAAGAAGCTCTTTCACACAAGTTTTTGTTAGGATGGGGACATCTCACTTTGTTGCGCAACGACCAAGATGCCAACGCCTTTTTCATGCAACAAGCCGATGGCTATCAAAGCTACAAAGACGCATTCACAACATCCTCAATAACCTTTTTCGACGAGTTTGACCACCAAGGATGTAGTGACAAA
The DNA here is from genome assembly GCA_022511045.1 of Prevotella sp. GTDB lineage: Bacteria > Bacteroidota > Bacteroidia > Bacteroidales > Bacteroidaceae > Prevotella. The sequence continues at coordinate 29,679 of JAFLSF010000008.1, read as the reverse complement.
TGGAAAGATTGCCGACCAAAAGATTGTTGGTTGGAGGAACCCTTTGATAATGTTTCCAAACCTAAGCAGTCCTATCACTTTTGTAGTCTGAACAGAGGATGGGAGAATGTTCTTTTTGAGCATATTGACAACAAGCTCTATATGATTCGTTACCATAACGGAAAATGGGAGAGAAAGGAATCCCTTTATGCGCACTTCCAACATCGTGGATTCATGAAAGATAGAATCACCGATTACTCACACTTCATTGTGACCCCAGACTCTATGCGCGACTATCCGCGACGATTCGTCAATCTGACATTACGCTATTATTGCCGAAGCCAAGTTCTGATGACAAAACTATTTCAATGGCGCGATTATCTGATATGGCGACTACACCTTACACACATGAGATAATTGACAATGAAGCAACGACTTGACTACATAGACATTGCCAAAGGGTTGGGTATTATTCTTGCAGTACTTTCTCACACCGTGTATCCAGAACTGATGTTTCCGACATTAGCTTTCTTCGTGCCCGTCTTCTTCTTTTGTTCTGGCTACACATCCTCCAACATCAGCGTGAGTCTAAAGGACAACTTTGCACGTCACGCCATTAAGTTGCTCAAGCCCTACCTATTCTTTAACCTCCTACTCATCCTCTATTTTCACGATTTCTCCTTACGAGCCATCTTCGGAGTCATCTATTCACGCTATTGTCTCTACCCCTTTGGAACGGAACCAGACATTTACAACTTATTTATTGTCGGTAATTATCCCATGTGGTTTTTAACTTGCATGGTGGTGACTTACTTGCTATACTATCTGATAGTCTACCATTCCCGCTACCAATACTATATTATCTCTCTGTATCTTATCATTACAGCCATGATGGAGACGCTCCCCATACTCCTTCCTTGGAGCATTGATACGGCATTTCTTATGGCTATTGTCATGTATGCAGGTACGGTATTTCGCCTAAACTTCCCCGATTGCTTCTCCAAGCGGATTCCCGCTCCTATTGTATTACCTTTAATTGTAGTATATCTGCTCCTCCTACCATTCTGTAACGACATCAATCTCTCCGTACGCTTATACGGGTCCTCCGTCATTACATATCTCCTTGCCGCTCTCACTGGTAGTGTATTACTTGTTGCTTTCTCGCGGCTCCTTCAAGATAGTTTTATAGGCAGGAGTTTGCAACACATCGGACACCATTCACTTACAATCTTCTGCATTGAGATACCCTTCCTCCTTTGGGCTAAACAATTGGCAGGTTATATTCCAAGCGAATCTTTATCCGAACAATCTACCCTCATCGTAACGGCTATCATACAGACCATTATAGGAATTACAGGAGGTTACCTTTTTTCACTTCTGTTACACCGCAACAAGTGGATTGAGAAAGCTATTTTTCATTAACGAGAAAGGGGCACGCCTGTTTATATCTCGCTGATAACTCTTTCCATCTGCCTTTCCCAAGTCAAGTCATAGATACTCTTACGGATTTCTTCTGGCGTTATAGTCAGATGGTCCACAAAGTCTATCATTTGCTCTATGTCTATAGGCGCGTCATTCGCCGCCGCTTTTAATATATATGGTTTAGCTTCGAAGTCATCATCAATCTCGGAATAGATAAACCCCAGACCACGTGCAGCATATTCTCGGTTCTTGAGTGTCTTGATATAAGTTATTCCGCTACGGTGCCTTCCAAGACTTGCCACCGCAAAGTCTGCATCTTCAAACAAAGCATTTAGCTCTTTCCCAAACTTCTGCCCATGAAATACGACTTTATCCTTAATGCCGTATTTTTCTATTAGACCAGTAAAGCCACGCATATCTTCATCGGCTATTCCTCCAATGATATGAAATGCTACGGACCTCGTTCCACCATTGTTGTAATACTCTCCGATGCCTGCAATGAGCCTATCGAATCCGTGCCAATAATGCACCTCAGCTACACCGATGAAGTTCAAGCTTTCTTTTCTCACTTGTCGCTCAGCCTTCTTCAAAGGTATAGCCTCTAATTCAATACCATTCGATATTCTTATCGTGCGTTGCCCGAATATTTCTTTTTCTTGCGTAAACGTCACTATAGCATCGGTCTGCTTTGCCAACCTTTTGCGAAAGATTTTATCTATAGCCAACTCCAACTGGTCTTTCTTACCATACCCTCTATATTCTTGGTCATAAGGATATGTTGGAATCTCAATCACACTTTTTATCCCCGCCCTTTTGAATTCCTTAAACATCCTTATAGTGAAAGGGTTTGCGTTGTGGAATGAACGAGCATACACGAAGTCTATCTTGTTCTCAACAGCAAATTTCACTACGGCTCCGTAACAACATCTTTTTCTCATTGCGGCCAGCCGTCCATTGCCAAAATCCTGTAAGGGCTTATCGTCAATAAACCTCACCCTATGCCCATCGTCCTTAATGTCGTATGTACAGACAAAGACCTGATGGCCAAGTTGTCGCAGACCATTTATCTGATAGTGAATCTTCTTTGATATTCCACTCACTTCAGAGAATCCATGATATATCAGAAACAGTATTTTCATTTAACGGATTTGGCTCGTCTAAACCCTTCTATCAGCATTTGTCATGGTGCTTAAATGCGAGTGCAAAAATACAAAAAAATTCTCATATCCCGTACTACTTGCTCCTTTTTTCATCTCTGCAGTGCTACTTTATGGCGGAATAAGTGCGATAAGTCATGTTAAGGACATTAGACAATTGCCGTGAGGAGTATTGTCAATCGTTGCGAGGCGGTTGTATACCACTTGTATGCACGGCCTATACAAGTTGTATACGCCTGATATACAAACTGTATACACCTGGTATACAACTTGTATACAGGGAGTATACAAATGGTGAGCTTACTCCTCACCCAGTGCCTAAGCCGTTCTTGCGGATTGCGAAGCCTGCACTGAAGCACAACAAGGCGTTTATCCGCGAAAAAAGGCAAAATATCAGGCTACCCGTTTGCATACTTCAAACAAAATGATTACCTTTGCAGATGGAAACACAAAACCATATTTCAACAAATGGAAGACAAGACAAAACTGTTTCGCGAGAAGGCTGCAACGTACCTTTGCTGCTACAATGAGCATTGTCCTCGCCACGCCCAGTGCCTGCGCTACGAGGTGGGCAAATATACTGACCCCAAGCAACACACAACGACATGTGTGAGCCCCTACTATGCCAAGAGTCAGGACGGCACTTGCGAATACTTCCGCGACAATCAGATACGGCGCCTGCCCGTAGGCATGACAGGCTTTTACCACGATATGCCGAGCCATACGGAGCGCGCCATCAAGAACGAACTCATAGGCAAGTCCTGCCGTGCCACCTACTATAAATACCATCGTGGCGAGCGCCCTATCCCACCCGACGTGCTGGCCACCATTGAGGACGTGTGTCGCAATTGCGACTGGACCCAGCCTCTCAAATTCGATTCGGAGGTTGAGGACTATGTGTGGTAAAGTCATGAAAGTAGCAGTCTTGACATCTGGAATCTTGCCCGTTCCCGCCGTACAAGGCGGGGCGGTGGAAAATCTCGTGGACTTCTATCTGGAGGACAACGAGCAGAAACGGCTACACGACATCACCGTGTATAGTGTTTGGCACCCAAACGTGGAGCAACACCCTGCCCTTCGGTCGGAAGTGAACCACTATAAATACATCAAGACCAGCGGCCTATGGGTGAGGTTGAAGCGGAAACTCTACCAGCTGACTCACGGCAAAGGCTACTACCACCACTCCATTGAATACTTTCTGAATGAGGCTCTTAGAGATATTCGCCGTCAGAAGTACGACATTATTGTGCTGGAGAATCGTCCTGGATATGCGTTGAAACTGAAAGATGCGACAAAGGCCAGACTGGTATATCACTTGCATAACGACCTGTTGAACAACGAAACACAGAATTGCCAGCAGATTTATGATGCTGCATGGCGAATTCTGAACGTCTCCAACTACATTACAAGTCGTGTCCGCACCCTCAATGTACAGGACACTAAATGTAAGACGGTGCTTAACGGCATCGACCTAAAGGCCTTTGCGCCCCGCACCTCGTCCTCCTCCCCACGCAAGGAGTTCACCATCGTCTTCACGGGTCGCCTGATACCAGAAAAAGGCATACTACCACTCATTCAAGCTATGCGACAATTGAAAGAGCATACTGACATCAGACTGATGGTATTAGGTAGCGCCTCGTTAGGTAACCACACATCAACGTCGTCTTTCCTACACCAATTACAAGAGGCCGCCAAAGGATTAGAGAGTATCATTTTTACGGGTTATGTAGACTATGTGAAGATGGGACAGTACCTGCAACAAGCTGATGTAGCTGCCCTGCCCTCTACGTGGGACGAGCCGTTTGGTCTGACTTGTGTCGAGGCTTTGGCGGCTGGGCTTCCGCTCGTCACCACCCGCCGAGGAGGTATTCCAGAGGTGGTTGACAAGAGTTGCGCCGTCATAGTTGACACAGATGAACATTTGACGGATAACCTAGCAAAGGCAATTCTCGACCTTTACCACCATCCAGAGAAGTGCCGAAAAATGAGTGAGGCGGCTTTGAAACGCTCCCAACTATTCAGCAAGGAACGGTATGCACACAATTTCTTTACCGCTTTGCAATAAATATGCGAAAAATCAGTTATTATATAATATAATGTATAACTAAAGAACAAAACGAGAACCACTATATGAAGAAAGTTTTTCTCTCACTATGCATGCTAATGTTTGTCTTGACCAGCATCAGCGCACAATCGTCAATGTCGGACGACCAGATTATCAAATTTGTGATGAAGGAGCAGAAAGCTGGCTCGTCACAACAGGAAATAGTCACCAAGTTAATACAGAAAGGCGTCACTATTGACCAAATCCGCCGCGTCCGCCAGAAGGCCGAGCGTATGCAGAAAAATCAGGGACTGGGCGCCGTCAAAGATAAAGATATGACGGACGACGAAATGATTGACGAACGTCTGCGCCGCAACAACGGTAAAGAGAAAAATAGCTCTACGGAAAAACTAAAGGACGATAGACTTGCCAAACAACGCAACCAACAGAAAGATAAGCTGAGCAAATACGGCAAGAATAAGCGTTACCTGCAAGAAGATGCTACTGAAATGAAGGCTGAGTTGGATGATTTCCTGCCAGACTCTTTGGACATCTACGACCGCCAAGTTATACGCAACTATCTGAAAGACAAGGAGCGAGAAGAAGGTAAAGACGGGAAGAAGATATTCGGACACGACATCTTCAACAACGAGGACTTGACTTTCGAGCCAAACATGAACATTGCCACACCCGAAAACTATATATTAGGAGCTGGCGATGCGGTGTTCGTCGACATCTACGGTGCCTCGCAAAAGAGTATTCAAGAAACTGTCACCCCCGATGGCTTCATCGTCATTGAGGACTTTGGCCCCATCCAAGTGGCTGGGCTGACGGTAGCACAAGCTAACAATCGTGTCCGCAATCAGTTGGGAGCCCGTTATAGCAGTTCCAAAATTCGCCTTTCGGTAGGCCAGACACGTACTATCGTCGTCAATGTGATGGGCGAAGTCAAGGCTCCTGGTACTTACACATTATCAGCTTTCTCGTCCGTATTCCATGCTCTCTATATGGCGGGTGGTCCCAATGAGATTGGTACTTTGCGTAACATCAAAGTATATCGGCACAACAAGTTGGTGAGCACCGTTGACGTATATGACTATATTTTAAACGGAAAACTGAGCGGGAATGTTCGTCTGGGCGACGACGACGTTATCGTTGTAGGCTCTTATGATTGCTTGGTGAACGTGACTGGTAAGGTTAAGCGTCCCATGTACTATGAGATGAAAAAGGACGAGAGCGTCGGCACATTGATTGACTATGCGGGTGGTTTTACTGGAGATGCTTACCGCAAGTCGGTACGTGTTGTTCGCAAGTCTGGTTCCCAGTACTCGGTCTATAACGTCAACGAGTTCGACATGGCCTCGTTCCACATGGCCGACAACGACTCCGTTAGCGTTGATTCTATTCTGCCCCGCTATTCAAACATGGTAGAAGTGAAAGGTGCTGTATTCCGTCCTGGTATGTACCAGATAGGCAAGAACATCTATAGTGTAAAGACCCTATTGGAAAATGCCGAAGGCGTCACCGAAGAGGCCTTTACGCAACATGCCGTTATGCACCGCATGAAAGCAGACCGCACCTTAGAGGTCGTAGCCGTAGACATTGAGGGCATCATGAGCGGCATCATAGCCGATATTCCGTTGAAGAACGAAGATGTGCTGTTCATTCCCACCAAGCAAGAGTCACGCGTTCAGCAAACTATCGCCATTCATGGTGAGGTCATGTATCCAGGTACTTATAAGTATGCTGACAACGAGACCTTGGAAGATTTCGTTCTACAGGCTGGTGGTCTAAAAGAGAATGCCTCGATGCACAACGTCTTAGTCTCTCGCCGCATCTCTAACCCCAATGCTTTGACTTCAGACTCTATTCTGGCACAGACCTTTAAATTCTCGTTGAAAGACGGTTTCGTAATTGATGGCCAGCCTGCCTTTAAACTGATGCCTTTCGATGAGGTATATGTCCGCCAGAGTCCTGGCTACGTCACTCAGCAGAATGTGACTATTGAAGGTGAGGTCATGTTTGGAGGCACTTATACCCTTACCAAGAAAAATGAGCGTCTGAGCGACCTTTTCAAACGTGCAGGAGGTGGTACGGATATGGCCTATATCCCAGGAGCCCGATTAGAACGCAAGGTTAATGAAGCCGAGCGCATTCGTCTGGAAGAACTAGCCAAAATGCGCAAAGAAGAGAAAGAGCGTATCATGCAAGAGATAGCTATTAACAACAGCCGATCCATTGATGAAATGACACAGACAATTGACAAGGAGGAAATTACAGAAATTCCAGAAACTTATCATGTTGGTATTGAGCTTGACAAAGCTTTAGCCAATCCTGGTGGAGATGCTGATATTGTACTTCGTGAAGGCGACCATATCTTTATTCCAATGTATAGCGGTACTGTGAAGATTGACGGTGAGGTGATGTATCCCAACAGCGTAGCCTATATGGAAGGTAAGAGTGCCAAATATTACATCAATCAGGCTGGCGGCTATAACCGCTATGCTAAAAAGAACCAAGCATATATTATATATATGAATGGTACTGTGGCCAAAGTCAATGATGGCGCAAAGATTCGCCCTGGTTGCGAAATCGTTGTTCCACAAAAAGCTATGAATCGTAAGATGAGCATCACTGAATATCTTGCAATCGGTAGTACTGCAGCCTCCATTGCAACTATGGGTGCAACTCTTACTAACCTGTTGAAGTAAAAAGAGTAAAATATGGAAGAAAGCAAAAGCAATAATATAATCAATATTAACCTTACACAGGTTATCAGAATCCTTTGGACTGACCGTCGTAAGATTTGTATCTATTCACTCACGGCTGGTGTCATTGGTGTACTCTTAGCTTTCGGAACGCCTAAAGTTTACAAGTCTACTGTAATATTGGCTCCAGAAGAATCTGGCAATGGTTTTTCTGGCAGTATATCTTCTCTGGCCTCAATGGTAGGTATGAATATGAAGATGGGACAGACAGGCGATGCTATCTATCCAGAGATATACCCAGATTTAGTAGGCTCCACTGATTTTATTGTCGGGCTATTCCCTATTAAGGTCACCAAAGACAAAACTGGTGAGCAGTATACTTATCAAGACTATCTACAGAATCATCAAGAACTGGCCATAGATGCATACCCAAAGGCTTGGATTCTTAATCTTATGGAGAAACTAAAATCAGATAATGAGCCAGGTCCAGGCCACAAGGTGAATCCTTTTCGTCTAACTAAGAAAGAAGACGATATTGCAAAAACCATTTCGCGTAATATTGATTGTTCCGTAGATAAAAAGACAAATGTCATTACGATTGTCATTGAAGATCAAGATCCACTGATAGCCGCAACTGTAGCGGATAGTGTACAGATCCACCTGCAACGAGCTATTACAGACTATCGCACCAAGAAAGCCCGCAACGACTTGGAGTACATGAACCAATTATATGCTGACGCACGCCAACAATACGACAAAGCACGCCAGACTTATGCTGCCTATGCTGATGCCAACCAAGAGGTTATTCTGCAAAGTTATCGTATGAAAGAGGAAGACCTTGAAAATGATATGCAGTTAAAATACAATATCTATCAACAAGTAGTTGAGCAACGTCAATTAGCTCTGGCAAAGGTTCAAGAGCGCACCCCCGCTTTTACCGTCATACAACGGGCCACTGTACCTATCAAACATAGTAGCCGTCCAAAGGTTGTTTCCCTGATTATATGGATGCTACTTGGTTTCATGCTCCGCACAGGAATACTGGCATGGAAAAACCATGAGCAATTCATCAATATATAATAACTACCATAAGTTGTAGTACTTTTTGAAAAAACATCCATACATATTCACCACCATTTTAGCAACACTACTCGCCATAGTAGTGTGGATTTGTGTACCTAAAAAGTATTCGGCATATACTAAAATTAGTGATGAATACAGAGAAACCGATTTAGCAATAGGAAAAAAGATTGGAATCAAATCTTTGCTTGGTATCAGAGCCAATACAGGCATGAATGATATTGAAATTTATTGTCAATTATTAAAGACAGAAGACTTTGCCCGTTCCATATCACATATGCAACTTATTAAGCAACAAATGACATATGGAGAGTATTTGGGTGTTACGGACACCATCGAAACTATTATTGACAACATTGAATATTCATACCACAGCAAAACCAACACACTCCTCATACAATTTACTGATAAAGATGCTCTTATTGCGGCCCAGTTACTTGATAGTATTGTGCACACACTGCAGCACCGTATTACATCCTATCGACAAGACATTGCACGTTCTGATTTGGAAAATGCCAAATTAAAATATATTCAGACTGCATCAGCATATAAGCAAGCACAGAAAGAATACACAGGATACTTCGACTCCCACTTTAATTATCATGCTTACCAAGAAAAAACTAAAGCAGAAGAATTACGGCGAAAACTTAATCTTACTTATAAAGAATATAAAGATGCAACTACTGATTGTGTTCGTAAAGAAGCATTGATACATAAGACTGTAGATTCATTCGTAACGATAAAAAGCATTTCTGTCCCTCAAACTACCAATGAACATCTTGCAAGTTATATCCTTAGTTTTCTTTCTATTTCTCTAATTCTTGTTTTCTTCTATCAACAATATATAAAAATCAAGAAAGAGAGAATATTGATTACAGATTTCGGCGATATTTTCTCTCCCTGGATACTTACCATAGCAATTTGGAGTATTGTTTTTTTACTATACAAAACACAAGGCAATTTTCTTTATCCTATCGGTCCAAAATTTATCAAATGTCTTATTTTATGGATTATAACATTTATTCCTACATCTATCATATCTTATTGGCTTTTTGATAACCCACAAATAAGAGATAAAGTGGATTTTAGGAAAGTAGTTCATGCCAATATGAATTTATTCCATTTTCTATTTGTACTTTCCATCTTAATGACTATTCTATATGCAAAAACCATCTGGGATGTAGTCAGTATGTTCGATCTGGACAATATTTTCTTAAATATCCGCCTACTCATACTAGAAGAAAATGTCACCGCTGGCTGGTTAAATTATACCCAAGGTGTTAATTTTGCTGTTTTTGTTGTAGCAATATGGTTATATCCTCGAATTCCCAAATGGCAACTCATAATAAGTATTATAGCCAACATGCTGCTTGAGTTAGCGATGATGGAAAAAAGTGGTATTTTAATTATGATACTTGGCACACTATTCGTTTTATATGAAAAAAAATATATTAAAATACGAACTATAGGACTATCTATGGCTGTTATAATTGTCTTTTTTTTCTTTTTCAATATAATGCGGTCAGATGCCAATAGTACAACGGAGATTAGCTTTTCCGACTTTTTTGCTATATATGTCACATCTCCTATTGTTGCTTTTGACAGATTGACAATTACAATTACAGATAATTTTGGTGCTAACACATTCAATTCAATCTATCCATATATAAATAAATTAGGCTTTAATTTCCAATATATAAATAGGTTACAAGAATTTGTATTTGTTCCTATACCAACAAACGTATATACCATCATGCAACCTTTCTACAATGATTTTGGAATGCGAGGAGTAGCATTTTTCGGTATTTTATATGGTAGTACTTTTGGGTGGATATATTCCAAATGTCGACAGGGTATTCCCGTATATTGTTGTATATATACTTTCCTTGTAGAAGTAATCCTTATACAATTTTACAATGAGAACTTGCTACAAACTGCAATCTTATTTATAGAATTCTGTGTCATCGTATTTTTACTAACTCAGAACCGAATGCAAATTTCAACTCATGAACAAACAGTCAGCTAATTATTGTTCTAATACACGTTCCCGTTTTTTGTATGCCAATATCACTATATCATTGGTTTTAAAGGGATGGTCAGCTGCGGTAGTATTATTGATGGTTCCTTTGACACTTAATTGTTTAGGTGCTTACCAAAACGGCGTATGGCTTACCGTAAGTAGTCTCTTAGTGTGGATTGATCAAATGGATATTGGACTAGGTAACGGACTACGTAATAGACTGGCAACCCATGTAGCTCACGGAGAATGGCTGGAGGCTCGTAAAATTGTCAGTTCAACAGCGGCTATGTTGATTTGTCTTATTTTTCCTATTTTATTTGTTTTACTGATATTTGTCTGGAAAGTCAACATTTATAGTATATTAAACGTTATTCCAGAACAAATCCCTGAACTTCGTTTAGCTTTGTTCAGCGCAATAACATTGGTCTGCATGACCTTTGTCCTCAAATTTATTGGAAATATTTATATGGGTTTGCAATTACCTGCGATCAGCAATTTACTCATAGCTATTGGCCAAACCCTTGCTTTGATCGCTACTTGGTTACTATACATCAACCATCACGCATCATTTTTTTGTATTGTTACTGTCAATACGGCAGCACCTTTATTGGCTTATTTACTTGCTTATCCTTATACATTTTATTATCGCTACCCTAACCTACGTCCATCTCTTACATTTGTCAACTTGCATTCATCTTTAGAATTAGGCTCTATTGGGATAAAGTTCTTTTGGTTACAAATAGCAGCTATCATCCAATTTATGACAGCAAATATTCTAATATCACAATTCTTCACCCCAGAGATGGTGACACCTTACCAAATCGCTTACCGTTATATTACCTTAGTGATGGCTCTATTTTCTGTCATTTGCATGCCATTTTGGAATGCAACTACCGATGCTTATGAACGTGGTGACATTGCATGGATATGGGAAGCAAATCGAAAGATGTCTCTAATGTCAATATGCATTGGTTTTTTACTTGTACTAATGGTAATAATATCTCCTTGGCTTTATAAAGTGTGGATTGGAAATAATTGTCATGTTCCATACGGAATGACTATTCTAATGGCTATTTATATCTACTTATTAATACTTAGTATGCGCTATTCCTATTTTCTTAATGGCATCGGAGCACTTCGCTTACAATTATATATGACTATCATGACTATTATTTTCATTCCTTTGGAGTGGTTCGTCACCCAACAGACACACAGCATCTTTTGGTTTATGATTATCATGTGTTTATGCACAGCCCCTAGTATTTTTGTAAATATGCTTCAATTCCATAAAATACTCAATGGAACGGCAAAAGATTTTTGGAGAATATAAGCTATCTTTTATGCAATTTCGAAAAAAAAGTATTATCTTTGCAGAAGAAACTATAGAGAACAAAAAAGGATATATAGTGCATGAAAGTATCTATTATTACTATTTGTTATAATTGTCAAGAGGATTTGGAAAAGACAATAATAAGTGTCATTTCTCAGACCTATTCAGACAAAGAGTATATTATAATAGATGGAGGAAGTACAGATGGAAGTACAGAAGTGCTAAAACATTATAATGATAAAATAGATATTTTAATTAGTGAGCCAGACAACGGAATCTATGATGCATTAAACAAAGGAGTGCGTTTAGCTACAGGCGAATGGATTATATGTTTAAACGCTGGTGATATATTTACATCAGAACATATACTTAGTAATATCTTTAATCAAGAAATTCCACAAAGCAAGTCATTTATATACAGCGACTTTTATTTATATCATAATGATGGTACTAGAGAACTGCATAAAACAAACAGGGAAAAAGGTGAAATACATCACCAAAATGCCATCTATCGTAAAAGTTTACATCAACAATATGGCTACTATATTGTTACCCATCCATACATTGTCAGTGATTTGTTGTTTTTTTTAGCTATTCCTGCTTCACAATATTTAAAGATTAGTACTCCTATTGCATTCGTAAAAGATGGTGGAGTCTCCAACGGATTATGGTGTGCTGAACAATCTTGGGCAGCCAAAGTAATATATGGCATGGATACTATTCCTATGATTTTTTACCGAGACATTCGTTTGCGATTCGGTTTGTGGCGCCAGAAAGTAATAAAAACCATCTTCAAACAATGAAAGCAAATATAAATGTTTCCATTATAATTGTTAATTACAATACATTGCATGTCCTTAAGCCATGTATTGATAGTATTGTTTTACATACAAAAGGTATTAGTTATGAAATCATTGTTGTAGACAATGGTTCTACCGACGGTTCTATTGAGGCATTGTCTGAGAACAAACATATATTATTCATCCCTACTGGTAAAAATCTTGGATTTGGGACTGCTAATAACAAAGGGTTAGAATATGCTAGAGGACAATATATTTTTTTTCTTAACTCTGACACATTGCTTAAGAATAATGCAATAAAGATGTTTTATGACTTTTATAAACAATTTCAAGGTAGAATAGGCGCATTAGGATGTTATTTAAAGGACTATCAGGGCAATATTATTCACTCTTATGGAAAATTTCCCAAAATGAGAGATGACATCCAAAAACTCATCTGGACTCCGATGTTAAAAAGCTTACATCTATTCAAGTTACCCGATATAAGCTACCCAGAGAAATGGATGAAGGTTGACTATGTGACTGGAGCTGACTTATTTATTAGTCGAAAGGTATTAGACGAATGTGGATCATTCCATCCAGCTTTTTTTATGTATTTTGAAGAAACCGAGATGGAACACAGGTTTATGTTACATGGATATAACAACATCGTTATGCATGGTCCTCAGATTGTTCATTTAGAAGGAGAATCCTCTAAAAAAGAGGAATGTTCTAAATTTCTTAGGGATACTCTCAGACAACAGAGAAGTGAGTATATATATTTTCGACTTACAGAACCTCAATGGAAGTATTATATATATCGTATTATACATCCTATTTTAAGACAAAGTGTTTGGTTGAATCCTAATATTTCTATTACAGAAAAATGGAAACTCTTTAAACAATTATTTGTTATAATTCAGATATAAATATTATGAAAATACTCGTTGATGGACGTTCATGGTGTAAGTTTTCTGCTGGCGTTGGAAACTTTTTTACAAGTGCTATTTCTGAATGGATAAAGCAAAGACCATCAGATATTTTTTATATATTACTTCCAAAAGAGATAGATAGTAGAACTGAACTATTCTACCACTCTGATAATCTTTTTTTACTTAATTATTCTACACTTTTCCCACGCAAATTACCAAATATCTTTATATTACAATTATTAGTGCCTTATTTATGCCGTAAACTGCATATCGATCTTTATTATACTCCTGTCCCTCATCTACCTTATTTCATTCCATCAACAACAAAAACAATCATAACTGTTCATGATGTTGTCAATATCGAAATGCCACACACAATGTCCTGGACAAATAGAATAGCAACTATCTTTTGTTTTAAGCAAGCCATCACAAATGCAACTTACATTTGGGCAAACTCATACTATACGAACTCAAAAGTTGAAGAGCATTTTCGTACTCGATTTTGTCAAAATATTTTTATAGGAGGGGCAGTAGACCGCAAAGTATTTTATCGTAGGGATTTATCACATGAGGAACAGCAGAATATAAAACAAAAATACGGCATAAAAAATCAATTTATACTTTTTGTAGGATCTCTGGAACCAAGAAAGAACTTAAAGTTTTTGCTAAACATCATCCCTGAACTATATCAAAAATATGAGATACAATTAGTTGTTGTTGGTGGTAAAGGGTGGAAAAATTCTGACATAAAAGACACTATACTATCCCCTTCCTTTCCAAAAGAATCTACCATTTTCTGTGGTTATATTAACAACGAGGAATTAGCTTTGCTTTACTGCTGTGCTAATTGTTTCGTTTCTGCGGCCCTGATGGAAGGACTTGGGATGCCACAATTAGAAGCTCTATTATGCGGTTGTCCTATTATAACTGCTCATAATACAGCTATGATAGAGGTTGCTAAAGGAAAAGATGGAGCTTACACTATTGAAGATTATGATAGAAAAAGATGGCAACAAACTATATTAAATATAATACGTGAGAAACCTACTGTTAATCCCCAGCAGTTGAAAGATTATGATTGGGAGAGAATCATAGAAAGACTACTCGTCTATTTGGAGATTATATAGTTTGCGCTAACCTTTGATAAAGCAGAGCATACCCTTCAACCATTTTTGACCAACTGAAACATCTTGAATTAGAGAACCCATCCTGGCGTACTTGTCTCATTAATTCCCAATTAGCTAACAACCTTAATTTGACTATCAATTCTTCCTCTGATAATTTATTCATTATCAGAGGTGTCTTGCCAATGACTTCTGGAATAGACGATACATTCAATGCTATAACAGGACAACCAGCTCGTTGAGCCTCAAGGATTGGTAAGCCAAATCCTTCATAAGAAGAAGGATATACTAGCCCCGCTGCATAATTATACAATTCGTTAAGTTGTGTATCTGTAATCTGACTCATGCATTTATAGCGGTGAGGAGACAAGAACTTATTTATATATGACTTTTCTATTTCATTGAGCGGACTGCCTATTATTAACAGATTCAAATAGGTAGCTGAAACACTTTTAACAACTATATCGAAATTCTTATAAAAATCACGCCGTCCTATAAATATTACATAAGATTGAATAGTAAACGGCAACTGTACTTCTAGTTTTTCATTCAGGACATGAAATTTGTCCGACACTCCATTATAAATAACATTTACCTTCGTTTCATCAATATCAGGCATCAATCTCAATAAATCTTTTTTCGTTTGTTCAGATATACACACTATCGCAGCAGAATGACGTATCGCTGAGAATTTCTGCCAAGTATGTAATTTCTGTTTAAACCCTTTTACAAACAATTCATAAGTAAAATCATGGACTGTCGTAATATTTATAGCTTTAGGATGAGTGCAATAACGATAATAGGAAGAATGAAATAAAAATGGTTCTTTAGAATAAAGTTGGACAGGTAAATAACGTAATAATTTGGGACATTGGATAGTTTGAACTATAGAGTTTGCAGGAATTATTAACTTTCCTCTTGAATAGTTGTTGCCTAATTGTTCCGCTTTTATATCAACATACGCAATATCTTGCATCATTTTTGGCATTCTCTCTAGCAACTCTTGCCATACTACTGATATTCCTCCAAAACGTTGAATACCAAATATTATATTATCATAGACTAACTTCATAAAAAACACTAAATGAATTCAAAAATCTTATAAAGGAATTTTGTACAAATAAAAAACATATTTGTATAAATTCCATTCTCACGACAACTGCGGACATCGTCTTTAATAAGCTGCAGACGACTCCTAATATTACGAGTACTTGCCCCCCCTATTCTCATAGTAACAAAGTCTATAGGAAAATATTTTGCCCTAATATGATGAACCATAAAAAGACGCACCATCATCTCGTAATCCGACCCTATTTTGTAATCAGTTTTATATAGCCCTACCCTATTATAGACTTCACGTCGGCAATAGAAAGAGGGATGAGCGGGCATAAAACCAAACCGTAGCCATAGGGGGCGGAAATACTTTGAACTATAATAACGTATACACCTGTCAGGTTGCCCGTTACGAATAAAATGGATGTCACCATAAACAGCATCTATATTATTATCAAAAGTTACTGCCATCCGCTCTATTACATCATTTGTTGTAAAATAGTCGTCAGAGTTTAAAAATCCAACGATATCGCCTGTAGCCATTTTAATACCTTTATTCATTGCATCATAAATACCGTCATCTTTCTCTGAAATCCATTTCATACGGCCATTAAACAACGGCTCATAACGTTGTATCAGCTCTAGAGTACCATCGTTAGAGCCACCATCCACAATAATATATTCAATATCACCATAAGTCTGCTCCTGCACAGACTTAATAGTATCCCCCAAGGTTTTAACACTATTATATGTAGCAGTGACTATTGATATTCTCACATTATAGGCCATATGTGTTTAAAACGTAACAATATCAAAAGTATTGTACCTATTATCATCTTTTTGTTTTCCTTTATTAAAACGAGACCAATACTCATTGGCTATGAGAACTTTACACGTTAAAGAGGATATTATCTGTGCTTAGGCCACCCTCTAGTTCATTACTCATTACCCAAATATTTCCAGTTCATTGTACAATATTTTATGTGTTACTAGAGTTATATAGTAAAAAGACGATTACTACATGACAATATATTTACTTGCTGCCTTTATTTTAAGTATGGTTTGTGGAGTAGTCTTTACTCCTATCATTCTTGATTATTGTAAACGAAAAAAAATCTACGACATACCCAATGAACGAAAAATCCACACCTATGCTATACCACGCATGGGGGGTATTTCTTTCTTTCCAAGTATGGTGTTGGCTTTTGCGGTATGTCTAGTTATTATTACTTTTTATGCAGATTTAGATCATCCACTGACCATTTGGAGTACCAGTTTTTTGGTAGGATTAGCTATCATGTATTTCACTGGTATTATTGATGATCTGATAGGGCTGAGTGCAACTACAAAATTTATTGCACAAATATGTGCTGCTACACTTTTACCACTATCTGGATTGTATATAAATAACCTATACGGACTGTTTGGCATCTATGAAATGCCTGCTATGGTAGGTATTCCGCTCACCATCTTTGTCATCGTGTTTATAGACAATGCTATTAATCTTATTGATGGCATTGATGGTCTGGCAGCTAGTGTATCACTATTAGCACTTGGTGGGTTTCTAGTGTATTTCTGTCAATATGGTGTTTTTACCAACACTTACACCATACTGGCAGCAGGCATGATGGGAGCTTTGGTAACTTTCCTCTATTTTAACTTGTTTGGTAGTGTGGAAAAGAATACTAAAATATTTATGGGTGACAGCGGATCACTATCACTGGGATTCACATTAGGATTCTTGTCCATCAAGAGCGCTATGGACGTTCCTTATATCTGGCCTTTACGCCCAGAGGCCCTGTTAGTTCCATTAACATTATTGTTTGTTCCTGTGGCTGATGTCGTCAGAGTAACTTTTTATCGACTGTTCCATCACCAACCTTTATTTGATGCCGACAAGAATCATATCCACCACAAATTAATGCGCGCCGGATTAACCCAACACCAAGCATTAGTTCTCATACTGGTATTTATTATCACTATAAACCTATTGACTTATGTACTTTACCATACCCTATCAATCACTATGATTCTTATAGTCAATATTGTGATGTATTGTATGTTAAATATTGCTATCAACTTAAAGATAAAGTCTAAGAAATGAAACGTGCCATAGACTTCTGTCTGTCAGCCCTGTGTCTGATACTTTTCTCGCCACTGATTCTACTGTGCTACTTGGCCATAAAGATTAGTGGTGGTCCTGCTATCTATAAGCAGGAGCGCATAGGTTTAGGAGGACGGCCGTTTTACATTTATAAGTTTCGTAGCATGGTTGTGGATGCCGAAAAAGATGGTGTTGCGCTCTATCAACACGAAAGCGAACAGCGAGTAACGAAAATCGGCAAATTCCTGCGTGACCACCATTTAGATGAACTACCTCAACTATGGAATGTTTTGATAGGCGATATGGCATTTGTGGGCTATCGCCCGGAACGACAGTATTACATAAACCAGATTATGGAGTGTGACTCACGTTACACAAAGTTATATCAGATACGTCCTGGTGTCACCTCGTATGCTACTCTATACAATGGCTATACTGACACTCTTGAGAAGATGTTATATCGGCTGGAGTTAGACTTATATTATTTAGAGCACCAGTCACTCTGGATGGATGCAAAAATACTTTTCCGAACATTCGCAAATATCATATCTGGAAAAATATTTTAAGTAGTGCAACGCCTTCCCTTATCAGTATTTACGAAACGACAACCGCACATGAGATGACTCCAATATCATTGTGCTACCATCAAGTTGCAATATTTTAAAATATTCTTCCAGTTGGTAAACTCCAAAGACATTGAGCTGCGATGCATCTATAATAGCAATATCATCCGCCACGTCGGTAAAACGTCCTGAAAAATAGGGATTATACACCTTCAGTATATCACCACCCATTTGAAAGCGATAGATTATCTCCGTTGCACCATCACGCATAGACAATAGCGGACCTTGAAAAGCCCAAGTCACTCCACTACCCACATCACGACCATCGCTTATAACTCCTGTTTGTAGATTCTCTATAGTTGTCTGCTGCCACAGGCCATCCAAATCACCATTATCTGAAATCACTGTATGACAACCACTCATTATCAAACATACACCTATTAAATATAAAAACCGTTGTATCATTTTCTTCTCAGATTAAAAATTCCAGTTTTAACTATCGTCAGTTGGCAACCAACGTTATTGCCATATACTTTTCCAGAGTCGAATGCCACAGCACCTTTCAACAACCAGCCTTTTTGTAACTGACAGGTCGCTTCCCCCATCATATTTAATGTTTCTTGTGGGTCGCGCAATAATTCATCATAGGTACCGGAACTCCGTTGCCATGTAATCAACAAACGATAATGCAAGCGATTCATGGGATCACCAGACAAACCTAAATGCCAAGCTTTAAAGCGGTTATTCTTCACCATCACTTTTCCGTCTTCATTGTATGACGGCGAGCGGTACAGGGGATTACCCATCACTTGTCCCCAGTGTTGCCATCCCGTTTGCAAGTTATGATTATAAAAATTATCTCGTCCACAGATATGTTCGCTAATGGCTTTTGTATGGTCATGATAGATCGGCCCACCCTGATACTTTGTATACATATATTCTATCACAATATCGTTCAGCCACGTCACCTGTTTCAACTTCAATTCGACTCCTAACAACCAATCTTTAAAAGAATGTACAAAGTAACGATTATCCTTTTTTGACCATGCTTCATCACCACTGCCCCAACCATCATAACTAATATGTAACATTGACGAATTGTCTTCAAAAAAATGGTCGGCATAAATGCCAAGATTAAACGTTTTATAATCAAGATTTACACGAGCCACCCAACTACCCAGATGATTACCTTCGGCATTATTCCATCCACCATCCGTCACATCATTGCCCATAGGTATCATAGCATGATAGAAAGCTTTCAAATTGTGAGCATTCTTATAAACCTCCTCACTGCCATTGTTTGGAAGATAAGAAGTTCCACCAAACTGGCACGCCATCTCCAGTCCTAATTCCACAGTGATATTCTTCGGACCAATACGCAGATAGCCAGCCTTAGTATGATGCAAAGCATGCTCAATATACCGCGACTGACGATGTGTAAAATCCTTCTGCCAATTACCGTCGGTATACATACCATAAGCCACATGTCCCTTAATAGCTAGCCACTTTTTAGTATAAGGAATAGTCCAATAATTAGGCAGCGACAAGCGCACCTCTGGCACAGGACGGGCGTTAATGCCCAACGTCTGTGAACCTGTAGACAACTCTGAGTTCTTCAATTCCATCGGCTGTTCCTTGGCACCTATTGTCAATATTCCTTTTAGCCAACGAACCTCTCCATAAGCCTGTTGAACAACCAACGTACTAGTAAAGCCTGTAGCCAGTGCCATATCCAGCCCATAACCTATTCCCCATCGACGTAAGGAATCTATTGATAATGGTCGTTCCACAGCTCCGCGAAGATAGCCGTTAGCCCGTTTCAGTGAACTTAATCCATATCGGTTAGCATTAAGCCACAGCGGAGTATGACTTCCACACGAGATGATCGTCTGTATTTCACCCCTGTAATACAATGAATCTAACAACGAATGCTCATGTTGCGCCATAATTACTACGCTACATAACCACAATATTAATGTTAATAGTTTTTTCATACAATGGTTATAAATGCGCTGCAATATTAATCTTCATTCCTATATACAAGCGAATCGATTGTGGAGCTGGAGGGAATCGAACCCTCGTCCAAACAGGGAAACCATACGCTTTCTACATGCTTATTTCGGACTTCATTTTCGTGACATGACAAGACCCGAACTACCAATCATATCCTTATCCTCTAAAATTTCATCATGTAGCCAAGGTATCCGCATGACTATTTCCGATTTTCCTGCACCGCTTAATCCTCAGATTCGGAACCACACCCTTGGAGCGATGTCTCGTCCCCCTACCTTGTAAGGGGATAAAGCCAGTAAACTACTGTACTTCGTTTAGGCAGCGAGAGCGTAAGTGTTTTCGCCAATTAATTGTTCGACTGAATAGATTATGGAGTATACAATCATCACTCCGCATGCTTACGTACCATCTCGGCCTGCTGTCAAATCCAGTCAACCCCAAGTAATAGTATTAGCGGATGCAAAGATACACAATATCCACTAATATCCCAAACTTTAAACATCTTTTTTCACTCGGTAGGGATTTTCCCCTTAAAAAGTAGGGGAATTCCTTTGAAATATTATCTCTGCCTTTTTAACTTTGCAGCAAAATAGAAGTTAATCAATTCCCAATCCTATGTGTATGAAGAAAACAATAATAACCCTAACGATGCTGCTAACACTGGTTACAGCTAAAGCTATGAATTATGAACAGGCTCGTAACGAAGCGCTTTTTCTGACGGACAAAATGGCTTACGAGCTAAACCTCACTGACGAACAATATGAAGCCGCCTACGAAATTAACTTGGACTACCTAATGGGAGTGACAAGTTACGATGATGTGTATGGAAACTATTGGGAACGCCGCAATCGTGACCTTAGTTTTGTACTGCTGGATTGGCAGTGGTCAGCATTTTGCGCTGCCTCCTATTTTTATCGCCCTCTTACTTGGAGCGATGGTTATTGGCATTTCGGCATATATCTCCGCTATCCACACCGCGATTATTTTTATTTCGGTCGCCCTGTTTTTTATGCCTCTTATCGTGGAAACCATGCTTGGCACGTTGTAGGCGGGATGGGTTACTATCATGGCAGACAAACTCACTACCGTCCTGTGGGACGCTCACATTTCGGCATGTTAGATCGCTGGAATCGCGGCGATTTCCACCATCACAAAACTTCACACCCCACTACTAATCACCACGCAGGAAGACCTTCTAACAGGAATTCCCATATAGGCGGTATCCGTAACAGTTCTACCCGTACCACTGTCCATAGAAATAATAACCGCAGTACTCCTATACATTCACAGGGGTCATTTAGCGGGAATCGCAACAATACGGGTTCATTCGGCGGAGGCCGTAGTAATAACAGCCTCTCCCATAGTAACAGTGGGAGTACTCGTGGAGCAGGACATAGCACACAAGGCGGCCGCTCTTTTGGAGGACGTCGTTAATATACGCACCTCAGCATTCATCATGCGCTGCACCTCACGCATTGTGCAACCAGCATAAACAGCCAAAATTGCTTTATTGATAATCCCATGACCAACAGCCACAACTTTTTGTCCCGGGTAGGTTGCTGTTATATATATTATAAAAGAACGTGCGCGCGCAAGGAGTTTATCCTCACTCTCAATATCATCAGGCCAAATGGCATCTTTCAAGTCCGGAACATAACGTCCAGTAAAAGACCCCCAGTCACGTTCTGCCAACAACGGAGTAGTCATAACAGGTAACTCATGAGGTGTGGCTATAATCTCGGCCGTCTGGATAGCTCGCCACAGATTACTGGCTATAACTGCATCAATCTGCTCACCAGCCAACCGTTCTGCCACTTGGCGAGCCTGTTCCTTACCCCGTTCATTCAGTTCACCTTGTGTCTGCCCCTGCATAATTTGCAGCGCATTATCCACAGTCTCTCCATGACGTATCAGCAGAATAGTTGTTTCCAAAGAATATACATTAAACGTTCGTAACAATTCCTTCAATATAAGTTTTGAGGATATGTATACCTGTTTTGTTGTCTCCTCCCCAGGGAATTATTAAGTCTGCAAATTTCTTGGTAGGCTCAATAAATTGATCGTGCATTGGCTTGAGAACCCGCTCATATCGGTTGAGCACCATATCTACAGTGCGTCCACGTTCCACTACATCACGACGGATGTTGCGGATAAGCCGCACGTCAGCATCAGTATCAACGAAGATTTTCAAGTCCATCATATCACGCAACTTCTTGTAGTGCAGAGTCATGATACCCTCTAAAATAATTACAGGCTTGGGTTCTATATGGATAGTCTCTGGCAAACGATTCGAAAGGATATATGAATAGGTAGGCTGCTCAACAGCCTGCCCATTTTTAAGTTGTTTGATATGGTCTGTAAGTAATTTCCAGTCGAAAGCATCGGGATGGTCAAAGTTAATAGCTTTGCGTTCCTCATCAGTCATACTTGTCGTATCATTGTAATATGAGTCAAGAGGAATAACTGCCGCACAATGAGGAGGCAATACGCTGGCAATTCTTTTGACAACGGTAGTCTTTCCAGAACCAGTACCGCCTGCAATTCCGATAATAGTCATCTTTAAACAAATTATTTCTTCTCTTTCATGAGGTAGACTACCGTAGGCAGGTGATCACTATAGCCATCAAGCCACACACCCCCAGCATGCGTACGCTTAGTATTACCTTTATACTTACCTTCTGTCTGGAATAAGTAGTCACGACGGAAAATCTGATGCTTGAAATATTTCAGCGTAGAAAACTCCTGTGTTCCGTGCTGGTTCAGTAAACCTGGTGAAAGAACAATCTGGTCGAACAAGTTCCAACGGCCATCATATTTCAACGTTCCCTGTTTCTCTTTCACAAGCACGTTATACCAAGGATTGTACATATCATCGGAACCAACTTCATCAACTTCACTCTTACACTTCAAACCTTCCATCATACTGAGATTTGTAGGGTCGTCATTCATATCGCCCATAATAATTACTTTCACATTAGGATCCTCACGCAGCAAGGAGTCCTTAACGGCCTTACACTGCCGAGCTGCACATTCGCGATAATAAGACTCCGCAAAACGACTGGGCCAGTGATTAACAATAATAGCCACATGCTCGTCAGCCAGTGTTCCGCTAACAGTCAAAAAGCCACGAGTAGCACGAGCAGAATCTTTTGGCAGTTCATAGACATAAGGAACTAATTTTACATCGCGTACGGTGAACAGGCTGGGCTGATAAATTAGCGCACAATCAACACCACGTTTATCTGGTCCTTCTATGTGAACAAATTGATAGTTGTGAGCCTTCAGTTCAGGCTGGTCACACAAGTCCCGCATACAACGGGCATTCTCCACCTCACTAACACCAATCACCGCACAACCCGTCTTAGCCAACGGCTTAAAGTCTGTTCCCATTTCTGAGAGCACCTTTGCCATATTATGCAACTTGTGTTGATATTTTAGTTCGTTCCACTTATAACTACCATCGGGCAGGAACTGATAGTCATTCTTGCCTTCATCGTGCTCAGTATCAAACAAGTTTTCCAGATTGTAGAACCCAATAGCATAGCCATTAAACTTCTTTTCTTGAGCCTGAGCCCAAACCGTCAGCATCAGAAATGCAGAGAGTAATATAAGCTGTCTTTTCATGATTTAGTAATTAAACTTAAAAAGATGTATAAGTAATATTTTTGCAAAGATACACATTTATTTTTATATAACAATATAAAACATGGAAAATTATTACCCACCTAAAAATTCTCTTTTAAAAAGTTATCTTATTCAAAAATAATCCGTATCTTTGTACGCATCAAATGTAACAACTAATTATAATAACTATGCAAAAAGAGCTGAAATTAATTGTGATTGCTCTCTGTTTTCCGTTTGTAGCCTTTGCACAGACTACGAAGACAACGGCGACAGAGCAGCAGAAAGCCGCAGAGGACGACGATACGGCTTTCACCTTCACCGAGGCACAGTTGGGCGAAGACGACAACACGCTGAACACCATCAGCATCGTCGGTTCCAGCCACAACGTCTATGCCAGTGAGGTTGGCTACCGCTTCAGCGCTGCCCGTTTCAAGTATAGGGCATTGGGCGGCAAGTACAACGAAATGTACATCAATGGCAATCCTGTGAACGACGTAGAGCGCGGCGAGTTTAATTTCTCGTTTGTCGGCGGTCTTAACAATCAGACGCGCAACGCAGAACACGTCTTGCCGTTTGAAAGCAACAACTTCGCAATGACTGCGCTTGGCGGTTCCAACAATTACAACTTCCGCCCCAGCAGCATGCCTGCCGGACACCGAGTGTCACTATCGGGAGCTAATCGTAACTACACCGTTCGTGGTATGTACTCCTATAATTCTGGTGTCAGCAAGGACGGCTGGATTTTCTCTGGTGCGCTGACTTATCGCTGGGCAAACATGGAGACAGCCAACGTTGAGGGAACTTTCTACAATGCCCTGAGTTACTATCTGGGTGTTGAGAAGATTCTCAACGACCGCCATTCCGTCTCACTTGTTACTTGGGGTAATCCTACAGAGCGCGCAGCCCAATCAGCATCTACTGACGAGATGTATTGGATAGCCAACGACCGCCAATACAACCCCAACTGGGGTTATCAAGACGGCAAGAAGCGTAGCTCCCGTATTGTTAACAGTTTCTCTCCTTCCGCTTTGCTAACGTGGGACTTCAAGATTGATGACAAGACTAAGCTGGTGACTAGTTTCTTAGCCAAGTACCAAATGTACAGTAGCACCCGTCTTAATTATAATAATGGTACAAACCCTGCTCCCGACTACTATAGCAGCATGCCGAGTGCATTCTACGATGTTTGGGAGCCTAACGTAAAGAATACTGTGGGAGCCCGCGCCAGCTGGCAGTCAGCCTATGACTATCTGTCTGCCTCGAAAGAGAACCGCCAGATAAATTGGGACCGCATGTACTACGCCAACCAAAATGCTAACTTGCAAGGTGCTGATGCTATTTATTACTTGCAGGCTTATCATGACGACCAGTTGGCTTTCAATCTGACCAGCAATTTGAGCAAGAAACTGAGTGAGCGCGACGAGTTAAATTTAGGAGTCACACTGTCCGCCAACAAGGGTATGCATTATCAAACGATGGAAGACCTGCTGGGCGCTACCACTTTCCACAATATCAACTCTTACGTTGTAGGCACCTATGCCGAGACAGCTAACGAAGTTCAGTACGATATGAACAACCCCAACAAGGTAATTGGCGTGGGTGACCGTTTTGCTTATGACTACAATATCTTAGTCAATAAAGCGACTCTGTGGTCAAGCTACTCCACCCGTCTAAAAAATGGCTCTCATGCTTTCATTAGCGGACGTATCGGTGGCACTTCTATGCAACGTGACGGTAAGATGCGTAATGGATTAGCTCCAAACAACTCTTACGGCAAGGGCGGTACAGCTTATTTCCTTGATGGCGGTGCTAAGGCTGGTGCCAACGTCGACTTAGGTCGCGGTAACAATCTGGTGTTGAGCCTCAGCTACGAAGCTAAGTCTCCTACGGCAAGAACCGCATTCATAGCTCCGCAGGTAAACAACGACTTTGCAAAAGGCCTCAAGGTTGAGCGTGTTTTCGGTGCCGAAATTGGCTATATGCTAAGCAACTCTTGGTTACAAGCCAGTCTGAATGGCTATTACAACCAGATGAATGACATTACCGAATATTCGATGGCTTACTCAGATATTGAGAACTCGTTCTCTTACATCTCTATGACAGGTGTCCAGAAAGAATATTATGGCGTTGAGTTAGGTCTGAACGTTAAGGTTACCGATTGGCTGAGCGTCAAGGCCCTGGGTACCATCAGCGAAGCCAAATACAATAACAATGCCGACGTTGTCTACATGCTCTCAGAAGACGGCCAATACAGAAACGACGTCGTGCTAAACAAGGGAATGCGCGAGGGCGGTACACCGCTTTCTGCTGCAAGCCTTGACTTGAGCTATCATAACAAGGGCTGGTACATTGACCTGATTGGTAACTACTACGACCGTATTTACCTATACTATTCTCCTGTTGTACGCTACAAGTCTACTGTTGATAGCCAGACGGCCAACGGCGTCAACCCCGATTTGAGCCAAGCCGAGGGTAAAGGCGGCTTCATGCTGGATGCCAGCATTGGTAGAAGTATGTTCCTCAAGAAAGGTCGCTCTATCTCCATTAACCTGATGCTTAGCAACATTCTGAACAACACCGACATCTGTACAGGTGGTATGGAACAGAACCGACAGAGCACCAGCGCAACAGGTTCCGAGATTCGCCTCTACAATTTCCAGAAGAATCCGAAGAAGTTCTATGCACAAGGCATCAACGGTATGCTGAATGTAACTTATAAATTCTAAAGCAGAGGAGGAAACGAATTATGAAGAATATGAAATATATTATCGCAGCCGCCTGTGTAGTATTGTTTACCGCTTGTCAAGACGAGGGGAAATGGGACGCTCCCAACATTACGGCAGCTCCTTACGGCAACCCGAACATTGTAGTGGATGGCACAAAGTTGATGACCATCAGCGATCTGAAAGCGAAATACAAAGCAGAAACATCCGAACAAAACAAGTATGCTGTCATTGAAGACGACATACAGATAAAAGGCTACATAACCTGCAATGACCGTACAGGCAACATGTACAAAGAGATTGCGCTCCAAGACGAGACGGCAGCTATCATCATCGGCATCAACTACGGCGGATGCTTTGGTTTCCTGCCCGAAGGTCAAGAAATTGTTGTTTCTTTGAAAGGGCTGCACATTGGAAACTACCGCCAACAGGCTACTATTGGTATGCAGTATCTCGACAAGAGCGGAACCAATTGCGTAGGCCGTATGCCCCTGTCAATATGGAACGACCACTATAACTATACCGACCGTAAGCTGACCCGCAAGGAGTTAGACAGATGGGCTGGTGTACTCCCTGCCATAGGTGAGACCGTAGAGAGAGCACTCTTTGCCGATTGCTCAACCTACAATGGAAGTTTCATCAAAACCACGTGGGACCTCGAAAAGGACCAAGGCAAGTTGGCCATTTTAAAGTGCGTCACCATCCACGACGGAGGCTATTACGACAATGACACAGAAGTCTACATGAGCGGTATTACCTTCGTCCCAGGCGAGTCAGCACTCGTTGTCCCAGGTTTCTCAACCTCGTGGTCGTTCAACGAGATGCAGTATGACACCCAGCAGAGCGGCGCCGTAGTTCTCTACACCAGCAGCTATGCTGACTTTGCAGCCAACAAATTGCCTAAAGGAAGATTCAACGTCACAGGCGTAGTCAAGCGCTATAAGGACGAGTGGGAGTTTATCATCCGCGATTTTGAAGACATTGACGCAGAGTAACAACCTTAGTATAAAAACAAAACACTATATCCAATATGAAAAAGACTATTAAATCATTATTTGCAATAGCCATTGCTGCTTTTGCATTTACAGCATGTTCTGACGTACCCGAGCCAGACGGCTACAGTCCTAATACGGGCGACAAGGTATTCGAATTCAACCCTACAGGCTCTGGCACAAAGGCTGACCCCTACACAACTGCTGATGCTATTGCTTATGCAAAGTCACTTAACCAGCAGGAGTCAACAAACTCTGTATACATTAAAGGTAAGATTGTAGCTGTCACTGAGTCTTTTACCACAAACTATGGTAATGCAACTTTCACCATCTCTGATGATGGAACTGCTGCAGGAGAGGTATTTACCGCCTATCGTGTATACTATTTAGGCAACAAAAGATACACTGCCAATGATACCCAGATTC
>JAFLSF010000008.1:0-1506 GCA_022511045.1 Prevotella sp. | reverse complement strand
ATCGTGTATACTATTTAGGCAACAAAAGATACACTGCCAATGATACCCAGATTCAAGTTGGTGACGAAGTTATTGTTTATGGCAAGGTTGTAAACTACAAGGGTAACACTCCAGAGACCGTACAAGGTACCGCTTACCTCTACTCTCTAAATGGAGTTACCGTTGATACTGGCGATGAAGGGGATACTGCAGAGCCTAAGGGAACCGGTACAGTAACTGACCCCTTCAATGTTGCAGCCGCTATAGCTAAATGTGAGGAAGTTGGCACAGCTGGTTCTACTGAAACATATTACATCAGGGGTAAGGTTGGATCTATCACTGAACAATTTAGTGCTCAGTTTGGAAATGGTACTTTCACTATGGTTGATGAAGGCTATTCGGCTGTCTTTACCGCTTATCGAGTCAAATATTTAGGTAATAGGAGTTGGAAAGGTGGCGATACTCAGATAAAAGTTGGCGACGAAGTTATTGTCTGTGGTAAAGTAGTCAACTATTAT
This sequence comes from Prevotella sp., assembly GCA_022511045.1. GTDB lineage: Bacteria > Bacteroidota > Bacteroidia > Bacteroidales > Bacteroidaceae > Prevotella. The sequence goes on along the minus strand of JAFLSF010000008.1, from coordinate 1,009 downwards.
GGAAATACTCCCGAAACCGTTCAAGGAGATTCATACCTTTACTCACTGAATGGAGTTACAGAAGGGGGTAGTTCGTCGGGGGGCGAGGACCAAGGTGACCAAGGAGGCAATAGTGAGATTATTCGCTCTGTCAATGGTACAACTCTTACATTAACAAATCCCTCAGTTACAGCATCTACTTCAAAAGTCACTATTGATTTTACAGCTTTAGGCTGGACACATCAGCAGGAAAACCCCTCAGCCTCTGCAAATGATGTCTCTGTAGCTTTCTCAGTAGGCGATGGAGGCACAACTCCTAAATACTGGAATACTGGTAATTATGATGAAATCCGTGTGTATGCTAAGAACATATTCACCATTACAGGTAGTAAACCCATCGCTAAGATTGTTGCTACATGTACACAAACATCCTATGTTGGTAATGACACTATGACTGGTACTGTAAGCGGAAATACTTGGACCATCATTAATGATCATACAAGCACATCAGGCGGAACTCAACTTCGTATGAAAAGTATTGAAATTACTTATGCTCAGTAAGTAATTTACTTTCTCCAATAAAGGCTGCGCCCCTAGGGGATGCAGCCTTTTCATTTAATTACGCTGGTGCCGCCTCGCATCTATTGAGAATAGGCCTCGTCGCTGGTGTGTATAGTCCACACAAGTAGCGCGGATAGTCCACACAAGTAGTGCGGATAGTCCGCACTTACAGCGTGCATAGAACTCATGTTTAACAAAGTGCCGCTTCGTTGGCAACGAAAGTACGATTCGTTGACAACAAATCCCTGATTTGTTAAAGGCAAATATTTAATCTACATTCATTGCCTCTATTTCCTAAACGTCGTCTATATTCACTTTAAATTTATTTTATTTGCGAAACATTTGGCAAAATAAAAAAAAAGTCGTACCTTTGCAACCGCTTTTATGCACATACAACAAGTAACATATTTATAATAACAAGTAAAAATGAAAAAAGGTATTCATCCAGAAAACTATCGCCCCGTCGTGT
>JAFLSF010000079.1 GCA_022511045.1 Prevotella sp. | reverse complement strand
GCACCATAGTGGAACTGCTGTGTCCAGTCGGCATCAGCATCCATCTCAGCCATCACGGTCAAGAAGCAGTGTTTATACTGACGAATCTCCATATTAGAGAGTTGCTGACCACGCATAGCCTTCTCGAAAATGGTCTCAATCTGCGAGTCCGTATACTCCTCGTCGTAGAACTCCTCAATACCATGATCTGAGAGCTTACAGCCTTGAGCTGTGAAGAAGTCGTGACGCTTCTTCAGCGCATCTACCATATCTGCAAACTTCGTAATAGTAACTCCGCTCACCTGCTCCAGCTTATGCACATAGTCAGCAAACGTAGGAGCCTCAATGTTCATAGCCTTGTCAGGACGCCAAGCAGGAATCATCATGGGGTCATCTGCAGCCTTATTGCGAGCATACTCAATGTGGTTGTGCAAATCGTCAACGGGGTCGTCCGTAGTGCATACACACTCTACATTGTAGTGCTTCATCAATCCACGAGCAGAGAATTCGGGACTCTTCAGTTTCTCGTTACACTCATCAAAAATTTCGCGGGCCGTCTTTGGATTGAGCAACTTATCAATTCCGAAAGCGGTCTTTAACTCCAAATGAGTCCAATGATACAACGGGTTTCGCAGGGTGTAAGGAACAGTCTCTGCCCACTTCTCAAACTTTTCCCAATCCGTAGTATCTTTGCCTGTGCAGTACTTCTCGTCTACGCCATTCGTACGCATAGCGCGCCACTTATAGTGGTCACCGCCCAACCACAATTCTGTGATACTCTTAAATTTGTGGTCGTTGGCCACCATTTCTGGAATTAGGTGACAATGATAGTCGATAATCGGCATCTTAGCCGCATGGTTGTGGTAAAGGTCTTGTGCTACTTCGTTGTCAAGCACAAAGTTCTTGTCATTAAATTGCTTCATAGCTTGTAATGTTTTTAGTATTTAGTGATTGTTTCTTGCTTATGGAGTGCAAATTTAGCAAATTCTCTCCATATTTGTATAAGATGTGCCACTTTTACAAGAAAAATTAACTAAAATATCTACGTCGCTTAGACTAATAAAAAATAAAACAGAATTTATTTTGTTTTTCTCTCACTTATTCGTACCTTTGTGGCGTGCAAGCAAAAGTGTTACTCATATATACAGGCGGGACTATTGGGATGAATCGTAATCCGCACACGGGTGCTTTGGAACCTTTCGACTTTGAGCATCTGTTGCAGAATGTGCCTGAATTAAAGCAGTTTGACACTCAAATTGACACTCAGCAGTTTAATCCCCCTATTGACTCCAGTGATATGTCGCCGGCCTTATGGACCGACCTCAGTCACACAATTGCCGACCATTACGATGACTACGACGGCTTTGTGGTGTTACATGGTACAGACACGATGGCTTTTACAGCCTCTGCCCTATCCTACATGCTGGAGAACCTCACTAAACCCGTCATATTTACGGGCTCCCAGCTTCCCATAGGACAATTACGGACAGACGGCAAGGAGAATCTTATTACATCTATCGAAATTGCATCGGCCAAAGATGAGGAGGGACACGCAATGGTGCCCGAAGTAGGTATATACTTTGGAGGGCATTTGCTCAGAGGCAACCGCACGACAAAACAGAGTGCTGACGAGTTTAACGCTTTTGAGTCGTTCAACTATCCTCACTTGGTAGATGCTGGGGTCAATATCGTCTATCATCGGGAAAGGATGTTAAAGCCTGACTGGGAAAAACCTATGACGCCCCATTTCCGGTTAGATAATAATGTTATTATTTTCTCTTTATTCCCAGGTGTTCGCGAGGACCTTATTCGCCACATCATTCATACGCCCAACCTTCGAGCCATTGTGATGCGAACATTTGGCTCGGGCAATGCTCCTCAGAACCCTTGGTTGCTGAAAGCTTTGAAGGAAGGCACACAACATGGGAAAGTTATCGTCAACATTAGCCAATGTATGCAGGGAAAGGTAGAAATGGGACGTTACCACACAGGGGTACATCTTCAAGAAACCGGCGTCGTTAGTGGCTACGATTCTACGGTAGAGAGTGCCGTCACTAAGTTGATGTTTCTACAATCACACTTCGACGACCCAGAACAGATACGCTATTATATGAACAAGAATATTCGCGGAGAGATAACACTATAAAATCCAATTGATTACAAACAACGAAACAACCAATTTATTCACTTATAAAATTTAATGATTATGAAAGAACTGAAAGGAACAAAGACCGAGAAAAACCTGCAGGAAGCATTTGCAGGAGAGTCAATGGCTCGTAACAAGTACTCTTATTGGGCTTCTAAAGCTAAGAAGGATGGTTTCGTACAGATTGCAGCCATCTTTGAAGAAACTGCTGCCAATGAGAAGGAGCACGCAAAGATGTGGTTCAAGTATTTAGAGGGTGGTGCTATCAAAGATACAGCCAGCAATTTGGAGGCTGCTGCTTGTGGCGAGAATTTTGAGTGGACGGATATGTATGACCGTATGGCTAAAGAAGCTCACGAGGAAGGTTTCGAGGAGATTGCCAAGAAATTTGAACTCGTTGCTGCTGTTGAGAAGGTTCATGAGGAGCGCTACCGCAAGTTGCTGGATAACGTCCGCAATGAGAAAGTATTCTCAAAGGATGGCGATGTCATCTGGCAGTGTTCCAACTGTGGCCATATCGTTATTGGCAAGAAAGCTCCAGAGGAGTGTCCCGTCTGCAACCACGCTCAAGCTTACTTCCAGATTAAGCCTGAGAACTACTAAAGCAACTATTAAAAGAAATAGCTCCTCAATTTGAAGAGCTATTTCTTTCTTTTATTTCACTGTCACAGCCAAAGGCTGTTTCAACGCTTGTCTGAAGTTATCAATGCGCAGTTGCCATTCATCCTGTGTACGGCAGTCGTATTTGCTCCAAGCCGAACCCCAGTAATAGGTCAGTTTTTCATTTGGCCTCACATTACGCTTGATACAGAGCGCGTGTCCATAAATACCGTTGGTGTGTCCCTCATTTTCTATCTGACAAGTCTCTGACACTCCTGCGGGGAAGATAACGCCCACATAAATTTGAAAGTTTTGTCCTTCTGGATTATCCGTTGGGTCGGCATACTGTACAAAGTCCTTGCCCAACACAGCACTCTGTGTGTCCTCATTATGAATAACGACTCCAGAAGCAATGTCAACGTTCTTTTTAGCCCCTTCGTACCATACGGTCTGGCGATTAAAGTTCGAGCCTTTGTCAAGCGATAAGATGCGGTGTTCCGTCACTTGCTGGCCTTGATAATCAGTAGGATGATATGTCAGACTGACGGTGAAGCGCAGAGGACCGTTGTCTAATATCTTGTAATCCTTGTAGCAATAGGGGAAGATGATGTTACGACCATCCATTAGTGCAGGCGCGCCACATCCTAACGAGGGACCAACCTTATAACAGTCCAGCCCATATCCGTGATCGAAATGATAGGTAGTGGCTTCCTCTAAAGCCAGCGCCTCCTCGTCCTTGCCCTCTTTCTTCAGTTTCTCGATGGCAGGATGGTTGTCCAATTCCACTTTATAGCGGTTCTCCACTTCGAGGTTGGGCGTATTCTTAGTCCATACGTCATTGCCGTACGCACGCTCACCGCTCTTTTGCAGAGCAGGCCCATAGAGACGATAGGCACCCCTATCGTTCTCCCAAGCAATATCGTCGACACGCTCGGGATATTGGCGGCCCTTGACGAAAAACTTCACATCGCGCGGTTGTCCCTTAACAACTGTAAAGACAGCAGTTCCCAAAGGGCGTACACTGACATCCAACAATATCTTCCCATCATAGGTTATCTGATAGTCTACCTCTTGACGGACGGCATTGATTACTCGGAAGTTTCGGCCTACGTCCACTCCCAGTTTCTTACATACGGTCTTGGCATCAACCTCCACCACTTCCTGTCGTTGCTGCGATGTATTATTCTTCACCTCCAGCGTCACTTGTTGGGCGCTGACTGACAAAGCTATCAGTCCCAACATAAAACTCAATACGATTTTCTTCATTGCACTTATAATGTTTATAGGTTTTTATTCCGGATTATTAAGCTCTTGCCGAAAGAAATCCACACACTGACGGAAAAGGTGATTACGGCTATTTCCTCCATGAATACCATGATTGCGGTTGGTGTATACCAACTGGCGGAAATCCTTGTCGGCCTGCACCAATGCCTCGACATATTCAGCCGTATTGCGATAGTGCACATTGTCGTCGGCCATTCCATGACAGACAAGCAGCGCTCCATGCAACTGGGCAGCACGAGTTATGGGACAGTCATCATAGCCCTCTTCGTTCTCCTGTGGAGTACGCATATAACGCTCCGTATAGATGGTGTCGTAGTAGCGCCACGAGGTAGGCGGTGCTATAGCTATTCCCGCGCGGAACACTCCCCTACCCTCAGACATAGCCATCAGCGTGTTAAATCCGCCAAAGCTCCAGCCCCAGATGGCTATGCGCTCTTTGTCGACATACGGCTGCTGGCCGAGCCAAAGCGCCGCCTCTACTTGGTCGAAAGCTTCCAACTGGCCTAATTTAAGGTAGGTACATTTCTCAAATGCTGCCCCTCGGCCTCCTGTTCCGCGATTGTCTACACAAACACAGACATAGCCTTGCTGGCAGAGGTACTGCTCCAATATGGCACCTTGTCCCGCCATACCTATGCCCCAGGCGTTGCGCACTTGCTGATTGCCCGGGCCACCATATTGATACATGATGACGGGATATTGCTTTGAGGCATCGAAATTGGCGGGTTTCACCATCCAGCCATTCAGTTCCACGCCCTCTGAAGTCGTCAGCGTAAACAACTCGCGGCTACCCAATTCATAGTCAGCCAATTTCTCTTTCAACGCTTTGTTGTCTACCATCACTCTGAGTGTCTTGCCTTTGTTGTTGCAGAGGGTTATTTCTGGGGGAGTCTGCAAGTCACTCCAAGTATGAAGGAAATAGCGATAGCCCTTACTAAACAAAGCCGTGTTCCAGCCCGCACGGGGTGTCAGACACTCGCGACTGCCGTTCTTGCGTACCACCCATACCTGCTGTTCTGTGGCACCCCGCTCATGTGAGGCATAGTAGGTACAACCCGTCTGCTCGTCATAGCCGTAGACCTCGCTCACCTCATAATCGCCGCCCTCCACTTGTCGCAACAGTTGACCGTCCATATTATACAAATAAAGGTGCATATTGCCGTCACGGTCGCTGGGCACGAGGATATGGTTTTCCGTAAATTGTATGCTGCTAATAGCCTCCTCGCGCACATACTTGTCGGCTTTCTCCTCTATGGCCAGCCTGCTGGCAGCCGTCAACGGATTCACCATATATATACGCAGACAGTCTTGATGGCGGTTCAGCGTATAGACGGCCACCTGTTCTTTGCGGCTCGTCGCCTTCAAACGGGGTATGTAGTCGTCCTCCAACATAGGCACCTGCAACTGCTGCACTTGGCGACTCCCAATGTCATAACTCCACACCGTACAGCGAGAATTCTTCTCACCCGCGATGGGATATTTATAGGCATAGTATCCAGGATAGTCGGCATACTCTTTGTGTTCTGGTTTTAGTCCCTTGAACATAGGCAGAGAAAACTCCTTTACTTCCCGTTCGTCGTAACGTACCCACACCAACTGGCGCCCGTCGGCCGTAAACACCATAGCACTGTTATGGCCAAACTCCTCCTCGTTCACCCAATCGGGAATACCATTGATAATCTCATTACGCTTGCCGTCAGTCGTCACCTGTATCTCCTCCTGCGCGCCATTCTCGAGATTGACGAGGAAAATATTATTATCGCGAACAAAGGCCACTTGCCTACCGTCTGGCGAAAATTGTGGAGCCTGCTGCGCTCCTCCCTCAGAGAGGGGTGCCACTCGTCGGCTGCCTCTGTCATACACATAGTAGGTAGCCGTAAACGAACGCCTGTAAATATATTCCGTAGACGTTTGCAACAGAATATGCTGTCCGTCGGGACTGATGGCATAATCCTCCACCCTGTCTATCTTAGCTCCAGTAGCCGTCTCGGCATCAAAGAGCGTAGCCGTCGTCCCGCCCGTTCCGAACGAGCACTGCACGATGCGCTTTTGCCCATGACTCAGTTTGGCATACGACTCCCCGTCGCCCATAGGCTGCACGGCATCCATCGACTGTGCACGGAAGGTGCTACCCGTTATGTCCTTCAGCGTCAGGCGCGTGGCCCCCACCGCCGTCGCCGTCAACAGTGTCATTGCTATCATGATGATTTTCTTCATATTGTGTCAACTTTCCTAAACTCTTGCAAAGATACAAAACAAATCGGAAACAGCCAAACATTCTGCCAACATTCTGCCTCAAAACCATTAAAAAACAACGCATAATATTTGGCCGTTTCAGAAAATAGTCGTACCTTTGCAACCGATTTCAGAACACCATCCGTCGTCTGACGTCAAGGAAGGTTGGCAGAGTGATCGATCGCGCTGGACTCGAAATCCGGTATACCCTTTTCGGGT
>JAFLSF010000078.1 GCA_022511045.1 Prevotella sp. | reverse complement strand
CAACCTGTATACTCCTGGTATACAAACGGTGCGGACTATCCTCACCAATGCCGAGTTCTATTCTCGTCACCGTTGAGGCCTATCCTCGTCAGAAGAAATCCCTACACACTAAAAAATTGAAAGAAATCCTTTGCCGTTCTCATAAATGTTCGTATCTTTGCAAGCGTAACCATTTATATTATAAAACAATATGGCAGCAACGGTATTAAACGAAGCACAATTAGAACTGCTGAGGCTGATGGCTACTTTTGACACTCCAGAAGCAGTGTCAGACTTGAAGCAGTCTATCTCCAATTACTTTGCACAGAAAGCAAATGAGGAAATAGACAGACTTTGGGCTGATGGAACGCTAACAGATGTCAAGGTAGAAGGTTTCCGCACTCTCCATGAGCGTACTCCATACAACCGTTAATGCTGATGGACAATATTGTTATTGACACCAATAGTTTAATTATGGCAATCTCAGCGAGGAATGTCTATCACAAAATTTGGCAGGCTTTCCTTGCGGGACATTTTAATCTGTGTGTTTCCAATGAAATATTAGAAGAGTATGCAGAGGTGATAACTCGCAATATCAGTGTCAATGTAGCACGCTATATTGTTTTTGCTATCATGGAGCGTAAGAACGTCAAGCAAGTGGCACCGTCATATAAATGGAATCTGATAATATCAGACCCTGATGACAATAAATTTGTTGATTGCGCTATAGCGGCCAATGCCCGTTTTATTGTCACTGAGGACCACCACTTTAATGTGTTGAGAGAGATTCCGTTTCCTTCTGTTGATGTCGTGAACATTGACCAATTTCTCAAAGAAATAGAGTCTTTGTACTCATAAACTATTCCATATTTCCAGAAGGTCTGAATACAACCAATTGAATAGAAAATAAAAGAGAGCATAAGCATATTTGGAGCCTATACTCTCTTAATTATTTTTCAATAACAGAAAAAAACATCTTACCACCTTCTAAGACCATGTTTCTCGGGACCATGACCACAAGTATGGCTAAAACCATCACTATTGGAACAATTCCCTTCATAAGTGTTGTTATTGTGTCTATAACCCCAATAACCCCTACATTGGCAATTTCCATTACCACATCTAAAACTTGTTTTCACAAACGTCTTGTACTTATCCCCACTCTGATAATACATAGCATACGCACCAAACGTTGTAAACACCATTCCCATTACAATTAACGATAACATTAAAACTTTTTTCATAATTCCATACCCTAAATTTGTATCGGGCGCAACTCCTAATTAAAAATGCTCAAAATCACTTTTATTATTTTATGTAACCATTATCACATGCAGGACACTTGCCTGTCCCATTACAATATGAGTGTTTGGTATACACTGGATTGCTTCTACCAATGGACATATAGCTTATTTGTTGTCCTGGATGACCATCACGAGTACAACTGCATTGACCAGTTTGATGGCAAGCCATGCAAGGCGTATTTCGAGATGAAGTTATAGTTCCATCACTATATTTTGTTTGAATATAAACAGGATAGACATCTGGGAAATATTGTGCCATCCATTGGTCTTTTTCTGTTTCATAAGGTGGACGTCCATTTTGTCTTTCAAATTGGTTGCTCCATTGAATTAAACCAACATTTGCTTGGTTGATACGTTCCATGCTTCTTTGAGCTTCTCTCATACCATTTGCCATCATCTGCTGGATATTTGCAACACCATTTGTAAATGTCTGATTAGCACGTGCACGAACACTATTCAAGTATGCAGAACTTGAATAATAATCTGATTGAGCTTTTACTCCACTTATGAAACTCATAAATACAAAAAATGATAATAATCTCATTGCTTTCATAGTTTTAATATATATTTAAGTTAATACTATTATCAGATTTTAGGGAGAACAGTAAGTACGGTGCAAAGATACAAATAATCGCTTTAACAATCAAAACATTTAAGTGACTTATTTTTCTACATGAGAGAAAAAAATCTTCAAGATACTATATTAGGTATTGTTTAGAACTCTGGCTCCCACAGATGCTTTTGCATATCTACGTGGCCATTAGGCTTAAAGGTGATACCTTCGGTTTCGAGCAATGGACGCTGACGACTCCATCCAGGGGCGGTACGGCCTATGGCATTTACCACACGGTGGCAGGGCAGTTGAGTGGCTTCGGGAGAGTAACGCAGCGTTCGCCCCACCATACGTGAATGGCTAGGCCATCCAGCAAGGGTGGCGATATGACCATAAGTCGTCACACGGCCTTGGGGTATTTGACTGACGATGTCGAGAACGGCTTTGCGAAACTCGCGTGCCTGTTCAACGTTCATGGCATCAGGATAATCTTTGGTGTAGCTCATTGTAGTGGGAGTATACGATTAGCTTTCTGCAAAGATACAACTATTTTTCTGTTATTTGCGTTTTTCTGCAAAAAATGATTACCTTTGCATGCAAACAAAACTATACGGAGATTGATAACGGAGCGGTTCGTCGGTTAATGAAAAAGGAGCAGAAAGATATAGTGAGAGCCTACCAACGCTATCTGAAACTTCAGCAGGGCTATTCGACTCATACGCTGGAAGCTTATGGGCGTGATTTGGAGAAACTGTTAGTGTATCTGGAGCAGGAAGGAAAGCATGTGTTAGATGTGGAACTGGAGGACTTGCAACACTTTGCGGCTGGTCTTCATGATATTGGCATTGGGGCGCGTTCGCAATGCAGAATACTGAGTGGAGTGCGTTCGTTCTTTCGTTTCCTGCAACTGGACGGCTATCGTGACGATGACCCTACGGAACTATTGGAGTCGCCTGTATTAGGCGACCATCTGCCAGAAGTGCTGAGAGTTCAAGAAGTGGATGCCCTGGAGGCGAGTATTGATTTGACGAAATGGGAAGGTCATCGCAATAGAGCTATCATAGAGGTCTTGTTCAGCTGTGGTCTACGAGTAACTGAGTTAGTAAATTTAAAGTTGTCTAACCTCTATTTCAATGAACAATACGTACGAGTATTTGGAAAGGGTAGCAAGGAGCGGTTGGTGCCTATATCGCCTAAAGCCATCAACGAGTTAAAGCTATGGTTTGACGACCGTCAAAAAATGAATATCAAGGCAGGCGAGGAGGACTATGTATTTTTGAACAGACGGGGGGCACATCTGACGCGCACCATGATTCTTATCATGATAAAGCAGCAGGCCGTGTTGGCGGGCATCCGAAAAACGATTTCGCCCCATACGTTGCGCCACTCATTTGCTACCGCATTGTTAGAAGGTGGGGCAGACTTGAGAGTTATCCAGTCATTGTTAGGACACGAGAACATCGGCACTACGGAGATATACACCCACATTGATATGACTAAATTACGCCAAGAGGTGCTAAATCATCATCCAAGAAACATGAAGATGAAAAGCTACAAGTGAAAAAGGACTTAAATGTAATTAAAGTATATGGTTAAGATAGAAACAACATGGAAAGAGCGTCTGGAAGAAGAATTCCACAAGCCGTATTTTGAGCAACTGACACAGGCTGTTCGTCGGGAATACACTATCAGTACATGTTATCCGCCAGGCCGGCTTATCTTTAATGCTTTTGACTTGTGTCCTTTTAATCAAGTGAAAGTGGTCATCATAGGTCAAGACCCTTATCATGAGCCAGGTCAGGCTCATGGTCTGAGTTTCTCAGTGCAAGATGGTGTTCCTTTTCCACCTTCATTACAGAATATATTTAAGGAGATTCATGATGACTTGGGAAGGGAAATACCCACTACAGGTAATCTGGAACGTTGGGCGCGTCAAGGCGTGCTGCTACTAAACGCAACACTCACCGTGCGTGCCCATCAGGCTAACAGCCATTCGGCATTAGGATGGCAGCAGTTTACCGATGCAGCGATTCGTACTTTGGCCAGCCATCGGGAGCATGTGGTATATATGTTATGGGGTAGCTACGCACGCTCGAAATCATATATGATAGACAAGACAAGAAATCTCGTTTTGGAGTCTGTCCATCCATCGCCCCTAAGTGCCAATCGTGGCGGATGGTTTGGCCAGCATCAGTTCTCGCGTTGTAATGAATATTTGAGGCAACACGGAGTGGAACCTATCGAGTGGTAACAGGTAAAAATATCAGCAAAGAATTAAAAGCAATGGCAAATAATATCCCACCTATATTAGATATTGGAGGCATTTTGATTTCCTCTGAGATACTGACGGAGCCTTTCTGTTGTGACTATGAGAAGTGTAAAGGTATCTGTTGCGTAGAAGGTGATGCTGGTGCTCCAGTTAGCATGGAAGAAATAGCTAATATAGAAGAGGTGTTAGGTATTGTTTGGAGCGACTTGTCAGCTTCAGCGCAGAGCATTATTGACCGTCAAGGCGTAGCATATACTGACAAGGACGGCGAGTTGGTAACGAGTATTGTAAGGGGGAGGGATTGTGTTTTTACTTGTTATGATGGTGACAACTGCTTATGTGCTTTGGAAAAGGCTTACAGAAATGGAAAGACAAAGTTCTGCAAACCTATCAGTTGTGCGTTGTACCCCATTCGCGAGAAAAACTTTGGTGGCGGACTTGTTGGTTTGAACTATAATAGATGGGTCGTCTGTCGTGATGCCATAGAAAAAGGGAAAGCACTTGGCCTTCCCGTATATAAGTTCTTAAAAGAACCACTGATTCGTCGCTTTGGACAAGAGTGGTATGATGAATTATGTGAGGTAGCAAGACAATTGGGCTGTTAGTTCAATTCCAACGGATCTTGTGCCTTGTTGTTTCATGTTAGGCATCAATGTTAGCGTAAGTCGCATTCTTTTCAATGAACTGGCGGCGAGGCTCTACGTCATCGCCCATCAGCATAGAGAAAATCTCATCTGCCTCAGCAGCATTTTCAATGGTCACTTGCTTCAACAAACGGTTCTCGGGATTCATAGTCGTTTCCCACAATTGCTCGGGGTTCATTTCACCCAGACCTTTATAGCGTTGGGTATGCAAGGCAGAAGCATTCTCATCGCCAGCGACGTATTTGTCAATGAAAGCCTGTCGCTGCTGTTCGGTATAGCAATACTCCGAGAACTTTTTGTATGTACATTTATAAAGTGGTGGTGTAGCAATGTAGAGATGGCCACCTTGAATAACCTGCGGCATAAAACGATAGAAGAGTGTCATGATCAGTGTGTCGATATGTGAGCCATCGACATCGGCGTCGGTCATGATAATAATCTTGTCGTAGCGCAACTTGTCTATATTAGCTTCACGGTCACCCTCACCCTCTACGCCAAAGCGCACCCCAATACTCTGAATGATATTCATCACAGATTCTGCCTCGAAAACACGGTGCCATTGTACTTTCTCCACATTTAGAATCTTACCGCGCAAAGGTAGAATGGCTTGGAAATGGCGGTCACGACCTTGCTTAGCAGAGCCACCAGCAGAATCACCCTCGACAAGGAAAATTTCACATTCTTTTGGGTCTTTGTTAGAGCAGTCTGCCAATTTACCAGGTAGTCCGCCGCCCGTCATTGGATTCTTTCGCTGAACACTCTCGCGAGCCTTACGGGCAGCGATACGTGCCGTTGCTGCCAATACCACTTTCTCACAGATGAGCTTGGCTTCTTTAGGATGTTCCTCCAGATAGTTAGTCAGTGCTTCGCCAACAGCCTGTTGGACGGCACCAGCCACCTCGGAGTTTCCTAACTTCGTCTTGGTCTGTCCCTCAAACTGAGGCTCGGCTACCTTGATAGAAATAACGGCAGTAAGACCCTCACGGAAGTCCTCACCAGCAATCTCAATCTTTGCTTTTTCAATCTGCTTCGATATATTAGCATCTTCATCGGCATACTTCTTCAGTGTGCGAGTCAATGCCATGCGGAAACCCATTAGGTGTGTTCCACCCTCAATAGTATTGATATTATTGACGTATGAGTGGATATTCTCTGTATAGTCTGTATTGTACATGACGGCCACTTCAATGGGTACGCCCTGCTTTTCAGTCTTCAGATAAATGACATCATCAAACAAATGGGTACGATGGCGGTCTACATAGCGCACGAACTCTTTTAGTCCTTCCTTAGCATGGAACACCTCCTCTTTGAGGTTCCCATCCTCGTCGGGACGCATATCTTTTAGCGTGATTGTAATGCCAGCATTTAAATAAGCCAGTTCGCGCATACGTTTGGCAATAATATCGTACTTGTATTCTGTGGTGGTAAAGATGCTACCATCGGGCCAGAACTGCTGACGTGTACCAGTAATATTAGTATCACCAACAATCTTCACGTCATACAGCGGCTTTCCTTTCTCATATTCTTGCTGATAAATATGTCCATTGCGGAACACCTGCGACAGCATGTGAGTAGATAAAGCGTTGACACAACTCACACCAACACCATGCAGACCACCAGAAACCTTGTAAGAGCCCTTGTCGAACTTACCACCAGCATGTAGCACAGTCATAACGACTTCAAGGGCAGACTTGTGCATCTTCTCGTGCTCATCGACGGGAATACCACGACCATTATCTTGCACAGTGATAGAGTTATCTTCATTGATGGTCACCTCAATATGAGTACAATAGCCAGCCATAGCCTCGTCAATAGAGTTGTCTACCGTTTCATTCACGAGATGATGGAGTCCTTTCTCACTGATGTCGCCAATGTACATAGCAGGACGCTTACGTACGGCTTCCAATCCCTCAAGTACTTGGATGTTACTTGCGGAATAGTTGTTTTCTTTAATGAGTTCTTCTGCCATTTGTTTTGTTGTAGTCAATTTAGGTTGCAAAGGTACAAAATTTTTGCGATTTAAACGAATAAATAAGCGCAAAAAAGACTGCAAATTATCAAGAATTGCAGTCTTTTTGCTTTTAAGCCGAAATATATCCTACGCCAACTGACTGATGTGGTTGCAGAGACTTGACTTCAGATTAGCTGCCTTATTCTTATGAATAATGTTATTCTTTGCCAATTTGTCAAGCATCTTCTGTACTTTGGGATACAAGGCGGTAGCCTCCTCCTTATTAGTCATAGCACGCAACTTGCGCACAGCATTGCGCATAGTCTTAGCGTAGTAACGGTTGTGTTCTGTTCTTGTCTTGGTCTGACGAATTCTCTTCAGAGATGATTTGTGATTTGCCATTGTTCTTTTTTGTTTAATTTGGTTTAACTTAAAGCTTAAGGGTCTTACGTCTGGCAGACAGCCCTGGGCGAACCTTTTTGACTATTACCTTAGTCTTTTTGGTTCTCTGCCACCTATCCCATTTCTGGTAGCACTTTCCTGTGCGGATGGCAGATTTAACGGTGGTAGTCCCTAGGAGAGTCGAACTCCTCTTTAGAGAATGAAAATCTCTCGTCCT
>JAFLSF010000077.1 GCA_022511045.1 Prevotella sp. | reverse complement strand
AGCACAACCTTGCCAAGGTTGGGGTCGCGGGTCCGAGTCCCGTTTTCCGCTCTTTCTATTTGAAAAAACAAATCATTCTGATGAACTTATACGTACGCTATTTTGACCAAGAGATATTGGTCAGCAATGTTGATGATGCTATTGCATTTTTAGCTAACATCGAAGAGATTGGTATGAATCCTGTTCTGGAAAAAGATATTCGCGACTATGCTGCCAGTGACGTGCTTTATCCTAAGCGTTATAAGACGCGCCCCCGTGTTTACTTTATTATCATTAAGACCGAAGCAATAACTATGCAAGACTTTAAGGACAAGAAAGCCGTTCGTGCGACTGAAGGACTGGTTGGCAAGGCCGTTCCTCCCACAATGATGAAATTAAACGAGGAGCGTTTTGGTTGG
This sequence comes from Prevotella sp., assembly GCA_022511045.1. Classification (GTDB taxonomy): domain Bacteria; phylum Bacteroidota; class Bacteroidia; order Bacteroidales; family Bacteroidaceae; genus Prevotella. The sequence goes on along the minus strand of JAFLSF010000077.1, from coordinate 7,116 downwards.
TATGAAGGGATGATAGACTTCAAACGCGTTCAGCAGGTGGCTGGTACAAACAAGTTTCAATATCGTGACACTCATTTCGTCGCCCGCCTAAAAGCTTCTTCTGGTATGGATTGCTATAACCGTATTGTCGACCACCTAAGCCAGCGGGTGGATAGGCGTAGTCAGTTCCCCTCAGCCAAAGGCAAGAATTTTAAGTTCCAGTATCTTGGTGAGTGTAAATAATCCAAATATAGAGATATGAACAAGGTGATGTTGATAGGAAATGTAGGTGCTGAGCCCGAGATTCGCTATGTAGAGGCTGGCAAGGCTGTTGCGCGCATTTCTCTTGCTACGACGGAGCGCGGCTACACATTGCCTAACGGTACCCAAGTGCCTGACCATACGGACTGGCATCGCGTCATCTTGTGGTATAAATTAGCAGAAGTCGTTGAGAGGTATGTTCACAAAGGCGATAAGTTGTATATTGAGGGGCGCATCCGATATTCGACTTACGACGACAAACAAGGTCAGCGGCGATTTCTGACAGAGATTTGGGCGGATAATATGGAGTTGTTGTCGCCTAAGTCTCAAACTACAGATGCTGTGCCTAACGAATAATCATGGACTATTTTCAACACATCTTGGACGAGGTGACGTTTTTATCGCCGTCAATAGGGGTTATTATTGCTGGCGTAACGGCTTGTCTGCTACTTTTTGTGTCTGGCTTTGCCTCTGGGTCTGAGATAGCTTTCTTTTCGCTTTCCCCGACTGACCTTAGCGAATTAGACGAAGAAAGGGACGAGGCAGATATGCGAATCAAACGATTGCGTGAGGAATCTGAGCGCACACTTGCCACTATCCTTATTGCGAACAATCTGGTGAACGTCACCATCATCATGCTTTTTAGTTATTTCTTTGCCCATTTAGTAAGTTTCGGCGATGCTTGGTGGCTTGAATTCCTGTGCATGACAGTGTTGTTGACCTTTCTCTTGTTGCTTTTTGGTGAGATTATGCCCAAGGTTTATGCGGGCCAGCATCCATTGGGTTTCTGCCGCAAGGCTTCTGTTGGCATATTGTTTTTCCGTAGAGTATTCTATCCTTTCGCCAGCATAGTGATGTCTACGGGGCGTTTGGCCGACAAGGTGGTGCAAAAGGAAAGCCATTTATTGAGCATTGACGACTTAGAACAGGCACTGGAATTGACGGACAAAGAGGACATCAAGGAAGAACAACGTATGTTAGAGGGCATTGTTCGCTTTGGTGACGAGACGGCTAAAGAAATAATGACTTCACGTCAAGATGTTGTCGACCTTGATTTTAAGGCAACCTTTCAAGAGGTTCTGCAATGTGTGGTAGAAAACAATTATTCGCGTATTCCAGTCTATCAAGACAATAGCGATAACGTTCGCGGTATTTTATATATCAAGGACTTGTTGCCACACTTGACTAAGGGTGGCACTTTCCGATGGCAGTCATTGATTCGACCTCCATACTTCGTGCCTGAGACGAAAAAGATTGACGACCTGCTACGCGAGTTCCAAGAAAACAAGGTACACATAGCTATTGTTGTCGACGAGTTTGGCGGTACTAGTGGTATCGTTACTTTAGAGGATATTCTCGAGGAGATTGTGGGCGAGATTAACGACGAATATGATGAGGACGAGAAAAACTATCAGCGCATTAACTCCAATACTTACGTTTTCGAGGGGAAAACTCTGCTTAGCGATTTCTATAAGATTCTAAAACTTGATGACGATATTTTTGAGGAAGTGGAGGGAGATGCCGACACCATTGCTGGCCTATTACTCGAAATTAAAGGTGACTTCCCCAAGTTGCACGAGAAGATAGACCATAAGCAGTTCACGTTTGAAATCTTAGAGATGGACGAACGGAGAATCTCCAAAGTAAAGGTTGTGGTTCACGATACCCCCGCTTAATCCCTTTGCATGTTATACACAGTAGAACCCAATACTCCTGCCATGACTACACACCATATCTGCATCTTCACAGGTGCCCGTCCAAATTTCATTAAGGTGGCACCACTCATCCGAGCCATCCAGAGCGAGCCCCATTGCTCCTATCAATTAGTATATGCTGGAGCCCCAGACGACCCCACGCTCGAGCCTATGCTTTTCAGTGACCTGCAGATTCCCGCTCCTGATGTTTTTTTGGGTGTCACCTGTGAGAATTTGAATGAGCTGACGGGACGTGTCATGTCCGAGTTCGAGCACTACCTGTCTGCACATCCCATTGATACTGTAATCGTGGTCGATGACCTAGCCTCGACGATGGCTGCAGCCATCGTGGCTAAGAAGCGTGGCCTACGGCTGGCACATCTGGTGGCTGGCACTCGTTCGTTTGACATCACTATGCCTAAGGAAGTCAACCGCCTGGTCATCGATGGACTCAGCGACCTGCTCTTTACCGCAGGTGTGGGAGCCAGCAGTATTGCCACCCGCGAAGGAGCCGACAACCACAAAATTTATCTCGTGGGTAATATCTTGATGGACACCCTACGCTATAACCACCAGCGCTGGACGCGCCCCGCTTGTCTTGAGGCCATTGCTGATGGGCACTATCTGGTTTTTACCATCAATCGCCGCGCCCTGCTAGCCGACGAGGAAAATCTCCAGCGCATGCTCTCTGCCCTTGTGGAGACGGCTGGCGATATTCCTGTCATTGCTCCCCTCAGAGGTCTTGCCCGCGATGTGGTATCACGTCTCGTGGCCAATCTTGCACCTCGTCATTCTTCCCAATCCCTCAAGTTTGTAGAGCCACTTAGCTACCTTGACTTCGGCTATCTGACCAGTCATGCTATGGGCATTATAACCGACTCTGGCAATGTGGCCGAGGAAGCCACTTTTCACCAAGTTCCCTGTATCACGCTGAATTCCTATACAGAACATATTGAGACCGTTAAGCTGGGCACCAACGTACTGGTAGGGGAGGATGCAGACAAGTTGCATACTGCCTTAGTAGATATGATAGCAGGCCGTTGGAAGTCCTCGTCGCTGCCCGACCGCTGGGACGGCCGCACTGCCGAGCGCATCGTCCGTATCATTCTTGACTCCCGTTAAACATCTCCACTCTCTCTCACTGCTTACATCGGCTTCCACAAAGTATTTGCAGCGTTACATTGACGAGACTGTTTACCGTTGGAACACAAGGAAAGCGACTGAGGGCAGCCGCTTCCAAAACATGTTTAGAAATGTAGGTAAGGTCTACACATACAAGAATATAATATGGGTGACATAAAAGCATTATCTTTTACGAAGGACAATACGAGCAAATGCTTGAAATGCTTTAGGATAAATGTCATCATTCTCCAACTCTTTCATTGTCAATGAAGGACTATCTTCATAAGCCCGAATAATCAACTCTGCACTTCTCTGAATATTTGAAAACCATATGGCATCCATATCTTTGACGGTTTCATACAATATACCGAGTCCAAGATACTTTTCGGTATAAAGTTCCAACTTCATTTTTACATCTTCCTCACTGCCTCCATTTAAGCAGCAAAGGTAAAAGTAATGAAGTGCGAGCCATAACTCTGTTTCACAATCATGCTGGTCTCTGATAAATGAATACATTTTATCACCAAGCAACTGTTGTGTTTCAAAATTATCTTCTTGACGAGCTTTAATAATGCGATTTTCCATCTCCTGTATTTCATCTATCTCATTCTTTCCTTTTGAAGGCGAGGTACAAGATACAAGGAATGATATTGAAATCAGCATCAATAAATAATGGCAAATGCATTTATTATAGTTCATTGATAATATCTTTAAATGAATTCAAAACATATTCCTTATTTTCGATTTCACTTTCTTCAATAACAGACAATACATCTTGAAAGATTGCTTTTGTCATGGCTAAGTCATCAACAACAGTTGTAATCTTTTTTAGGTCGAATACCGTGCTGTTAGCCCTCAATACCTCCATCACATTTTTGGGGAGTTTGGAATCCTGCGCATCATCAGCCATAGGAATCAATACTGTTTCGAGAATTTGAGAAATGGCCTCATTTACTGGTTTTTGAGTGAGAATTTGTTTTGTGCCAAGGGACTTCAATGCACCTACGGCAATTGTCAGTAATTTGTTTGACATAATATTTGTAAATTTTGCGCACCTTCGGCTCTCTAAATGCAGGTTGTTTAAATATTTATAGGGGGCACAAAAAGAAAACGTGAGCCTATATGACCTTTGTTTCCTTCTGTTGGCTCTCGACTGCCATGTATGTAGATAACAAAGAATAGCTCACGCTCTTGGTATCTATATACAGGGTAGTATACATCTCCACCAAGAGGGAGCGTTCCTCATCATTCCATGCATACATGTGAGTTGTCGAGATTCACAGAAATGGAACGAAGCCAAACGCTTCCAAATTATGTCCGCCATCCACTTTTCAGCGAATGACGGCACAAAGGTACACATAAATCTTGTAAATGCGTAATCTTCTATGTTAAAAGTTCCATCATTTCAAACTTTACTGTCATCTACTATTCTATATACCATAAGTATAGGCTGATTGAATTCAAGCGAATGCAAATAAAAAAATCATCACCACAAACAAATAAGTGTGGTAATGATACAACAAAAACTATTGCTCGTCTGCTGGGTTATAAATAGACAACTATTAGCAAATCTATGACAGAATTTTTACAAGATTATGAATCGGGGATTTGTCGCTAACGAAGTGCCGCTTTGTTGGCGATGAAGCGGCACTTTATCGTCGATAAACCGTACTTTCGTTGGCCACGAAGCGGCACTTTGTTAATGACGAGAATACGGCTCGTCAATAGTGCGGACTATCCGCACTAAGCACGTGGCCTATATACAAATACACTCAAAAGACAAAGAAAGGCAGAAAAGATGGAAATACACGTTAGGAAAGTCATGCTTTTACCCACTTTTTGTTCCGTAATAACGGTGAAAACGGAAAGCTGTTTTGGTGGTTTCGGAAATAATGTGTACCTTTGCATCCGCATTTCTATAGGTTCATCCTTTGTCGGCGTCTCGTGCAGACGCTGATTTGTGCTGACAAACGACGGCTCTCGTGTAGGGTTAGTATGGCGCAAGGGGATTATGTATAACACTTAAAAAACAAAAAAAGAAAATGGCAGAAATGAATTTTGGTGGCGTTATTGAGACTGTAGTCACCAGCAAGGAGTTCTCACTGGAGAAAGCACGTGAAGTATTGAAGGACGAGGTCATTGCCGTAATAGGCTATGGTATCCAGGGACCAGGACAGGCTTGTAACCTGCGCGACAATGGGTTCAATGTTATCGTTGGTCAGCGTCAAGGCAAGACCTACGACAAGGCTGTGGCCGATGGCTGGGTGCCTGGCAAGACGTTGTTCTCTATCGAGGAGGCTGCTGAGCGCGGCACAATCCTTTGTATGTTGCTCTCCGATGCAGGCCAGATACAGGTATGGCCCACCATCAAACAATATTTGAAGCCTGGCAAGACATTGTATTATAGTCATGGCTTTGCTATTAACTGGAGCGACCGCACGGGCGTTGTTCCTCCTGCTGACGTTGACGTCATCATGGTAGCTCCTAAGGGTAGCGGCACTTCTTTGCGCACCATGTTCTGCGAGGGTCGCGGTCTGAACTGTTCCTATGCTGTTTATCAGGACGCTTCGGGTCGGGCTAAGGATAAGACACTGGCCTTTGGTATCGGTATCGGTGCAGGCTATATGTTTGAGACAACCTTCCAGCGCGAGGCTACCAGCGACCTAACAGGTGAGCGTGGCAGTCTGATGGGTGCTATTCAGGGCTTGTTGTTGGCTCAATATGAGGTGTTGCGCGAAAATGGTCATACGCCTTCAGAGGCTTTCAACGAGACAGTTGAGGAACTGACTCAGAGTCTTGGCCCGCTCTTTGGAGCCAAGGGTATGGACTGGATGTATGCCAACTGCTCGACTACGGCTCAGCGTGGCGCATTAGATTGGGCTCCCCGCTTCCACGATGCCGTCAAGCCCGTCATGGAATGGCTCTACTACTCGGTAAAGACGGGTAACGAGGCACAGATTTCCATTGATGCCAACTCGAAGCCCGACTATCGTGCCGGACTGGAGAAGGAGTTGGAGGCTATGCGCAATCAAGAGATGTGGCGTGCTGGTGAGACCGTTCGTAAGTTGCGTCCCGAGTATCAGGAAGATTAAAAATAAATCGCAAATTATTTTGTGTTTTGCTCACTTCTTTGTAACTTTGCAGCCGATTTCGTAAAAAATAGTTGATGAAGAACGACAAAATGAAGAACCAGTACCGCGTAAACGAGCAGATTCGGGTGCGTGAGGTACGTATTGTTGGAGATGACGGTTCTACCGTAGTCCCCACGCGCCAGGCACTTGAAATGGCTCACGACCAAGGGGTAGACTTGGTGGAGATTTCGCCAAATGCCAATCCCCCGGTATGTCGTCTCATCGATTACTCAAAATTCCTCTATCAGCAGAAAAAACGCCAAAAGGAAATGAAGGCCAAGCAGGTGAAGGTAGAGGTAAAGGAGATACGATTCGGCCCTCAGACCGATGAACATGACTATCAGTTCAAGCTGAAGCATGCCAAAGAATTCCTTGAGGACGGTAATAAGGTGCGAGCTTACGTGTTCTTTCGCGGACGCTCTATTCTTTTCAAGGAACAAGGCGAGGTGCTGTTGCTGCGTTTTGCCAATGACTTGGAGGACTATGGAAAGGTGGAGGGTATGCCATCGCTCGAAGGCAAAAAGATGTTCCTCTACTTAGCCCCCAAGAAAGCAGGCATGGCCAAGAAGAGCCAGCAGGCTCGTGACCGTGAGGCTGCTGAGGCAGGAACCAAGGATGCGCAACGTCCGCAACAAAGGGAGGTGGATAGCGAAACCCCTGCCAACGGCGGATTGCTGGCCAATGCCAAAATCAGTGCAGACGCGCTGAAAAGGCTGACGGAGAGCGACGAGGAGTAAAAGCGGAAAGAAAACAAGGCGGCGCGCCTGGTATATGCGTAGCCGCCGATTATTAAATAACAATTAAAACATTAAAAACAATGCCAAAAGTAAAGACAAACTCCGGTGCAAAAAAGAGATTTGCTTTCACCGGTACGGGTAAGGTCAAGAGACACCACGCTTACCACAGTCACATTCTGACGAAGAAGACCA
>JAFLSF010000076.1 GCA_022511045.1 Prevotella sp. | reverse complement strand
CCGGGGACACACGGATTTTCAGTCCGATGCTCTACCAACTGAGCTAAGGCACCATAATTTCAATGTTCACTGCATCCTTTCGTTTGCGGTTGCAAAGGTACGAAGAAAAAAATAATTGACCAAACATTTGGCCAATTATTTTCGTTGTTTCTTGAAATTTCTTCGTTTTAGAGAAAGAAAAAGCTACTTTTGAATATCATGTTAGGCTTTATCTTTGTTGCTCTTAAGGGGGTTCCACCCTTGTGCTTTGAGTTCGAATTCCTGGTCGTCGCGCGTAACCAGCACATGCCCTAAGCTCTCATGAGTTATGTGTCCAATGAGTCTGACGTCTTCCAACGCCTGAATCTTCTCATGGTCACCGATAGGAACAGTGAACAGCAGTTCATAATCCTCGCCCCCATTCAGCGCACAAGTTGTGACGTTCATATTCATTTCTTCAGCCATTACTGCCGTTTGGTAGTCAATAGGCAGCTGTTTCTCGAAGATACGACACCCCACGTGACTCTGCTTACAAATGTGCATTAGTTCACTAGAAAGACCATCAGAGATGTCCATCATAGCAGTAGGACGGATGCCTGCTTCGTGTAGCTTTTGGATGATGTCACCACGTGCCTCCGTCTTCAACTGACGTTGCAGCAGATACTCCTTACCAGAGAAATCAGGCTGGAAATCGGGAATATGGACAGAGGACGAACCGTCGGGGGCTGACTTGCGCTTGGCTTCGTCTACCATCTGATAATAGATAGCTTTTTCTCGCTCCAGCAGTTGCAACCCCATATAGGCTGCCCCGAGGTCTCCGCTGACGCAAATGAGGTCTGTCTCCTTAGCACCATTACGGTAGACAATATTCTCTTTCCGGGCTTCGCCAATACAAGTGATGCTGATAGCCATACCCGTATATGAGGAAGTGGTGTCGCCGCCTACAATGTCTACCCCCCATTTGTCGCAGGCCATACGCAGACCGCTATAGAACTGTTCAACGTCCTCTACCGTAAAGCGCTTAGAGAGTGCTAACGAGACCGTCATCTGGCGAGGCTTACCATTCATGGCAAAAATGTCGCTGATGTTCACCATAGCTGCCTTCCATCCTAAGTGTTGCAAGTCAATATAGGTCAAATCAAAGTGTACACCCTCCATCAGCATATCCGTTGTGACAAGCACCTCGGTGTCTGGATAGTGAAGAACGGCGCAGTCGTCACCTACGCCGTATTTAGTTGATGCGTTTTGTGGCTTAATGCCCTTTGTCAGGCGGTCAATCAAGCCGAACTCTCCTAAAGATGCAATATCCATTTATCCTGCTCTTTTAATCATTTCGCGCATAATCTCAGACATCAGCGGCTGTGCCTTGTTGGCAGCCTCCTGCACCTCTTCGTGACTGACCTCAACGGGAGTGTCGAAACCGCCCAAGTCAGTGATGACACTCACACCAAAGACACGGATGCCACAATGATGGGCCACAATGACTTCGGGGATGGTTGACATACCTACGGCATCACCACCTAAGATGCGATACATCTTGTACTCGGCAGGAGTCTCGAACGTTGGGCCTTGAGTACCCACATAAATGCCATAGGTCACGGGGATATTCTTCTCTTTGGCAATAGTTGTTGCTTCCCTGATAAGCTCTGCATCATAAGTCTGGTGCATATCGGGGAAACGGGGGCCTGTTGGAAAGTTCTTACCGCGTAACGGATGTTCTGGGAACATATTGATATGGTCGGTGATAATCATGATGTCGCCTATCTTGAAAGAAGGGTTCATACCACCTGCTGCATTAGAGACAAAGAGAGTCTTAATGCCCAGCTCATACATGATGCGGACGGGGAATGTAACCTGCTTCATGTCGTAGCCCTCGTAATAGTGGAAACGTCCCTGCATAGCCAAAATGTCTACCCCTCCAAACTTTCCGACAATCAGTTTGCCAGAGTGTCCCTCAACGGTTGATACAGGAAAATTAGGAATTTCGCTGTAAGGAAACTCCTGCGCGTCAGTAATTTCGGAAGCTAATTGTCCGAGGCCTGTCCCCAGCACGATTGCTATCTTTGGACTTGTTGTCATCCTTTGCTTTAACCAGGATGCTGTTTCTTGAATTTTTGTGTACATAGTTAATGATGTAATTGTTAAAACTATCGCCCTGCTCCAGCATGAAGCCGATACTTATAGGTAGGTAATAAAGGTTTGCACGAACTTTGTCGCTCAGCCCTTGCGCCTGCTGCAGACGAATTGCATCCTTCTCAGTCGTAATAATGATGTTAGGCGAGGGTTGTGCGTCGAAGGTTTTATTGATGGCCTCCACATCCTTCTGTTTGAACAGATGATGGTCGGCAAAGGTCATAGGTGTAATATGAGAACTTAACGATGCCAAGTCGTGTGATATCTGTTCTGGTGAACCAATTCCTGTCAGCAGAAGGATATGGGAATCTTTCAAGTCCTTCAAGTCTTTCGTCCCATTCTGGTCGTTGAAGACGGGGCGTAAAGTTTCCTCATAATTGATGGTAGTAAAATACAATTGCTGATAAGGGAAAAGGTTCATTGCTTTTGTAATGACGCGATACTCCATCGGCTTCAGTTCTTTCGGACATTTAGTAACGATAACGATGTCTGCACGGTCTTTACCGTCCAACGGTTCGCGCAGACGACCAGCAGGCAACAACTCGTCGTAGATTATCAAGCGGTGATAGTCTACCAAAAGAATATTGATACCAGGCTTTACATAGCGGTGTTGAAAAGCATCATCCAGCAGAACAACATCCAGACTCTTGTCTTCCGTCACTAATTGGTCTATACCACGACAACGGTCCTTATCTACAGCAACAGCTATCTTGGGGAACTTCCGCTTCATCTGGTAAGGCTCGTCACCTATCTCAGACATCGTGGTCTGCAGTGTTGCCTTGACATAGCCTTTGCTGCTACGTTTGTAACCACGACTGAGTACTGCCACGCGGCAACGGTCCTGCAACAAACGGATAAGGTATTCCACGTGTGGAGTCTTACCTGTTCCACCAACGGTAATGTTGCCTACAGAAATAACTGGAACGTCGAAAGCACGACTTTTCAGCACACCCATATTGAATAGAGTGTTTCGCACGTTGACGCCTACTCCGTAGAGCCAACTTAACGGCAATAGCCATTTGTTGATTTTAATAAAATCGCCTTCCACGTTCGGACGTTTACTTATCTTGGTTTATTTGATTTCCAAAAAATACGGCAGGCGAGCTTGAATAGCCGATTGACGATTGATATTCTTAAGGTACATCACAGGCTCATAGAGCGAACCCAGCGTCTCTCGCATCTGTTCGTCCAAATAACTACCTTTTGTGCCTTGTTCCATCAAATTCTCCAGCCATCCAGCAGGAGCTGGGTAGGAAGTTGTATGATAGTTTTCCAATTTAGCCAACTTTGCAGCCTTGTCTACAGCATCGTTCAACGAGCCAATAGCATCGACCAGTTTGATGCCTAACGCATCGTTGCCCAGCCATACGCGACCCTGCGCTATTTCCTCAATAGCCTCCACTTTCTGCTTGCGTCCATCTGCAACGCGCTTACGGAACAACTCATAACCGCGTCCAATATACTCATCAAGCATCGCAATCTCCTCTGCATTGAATGGGCGGGCCATCGTGCCAAAAGCTGCATGTTTGTTAGTCTTTACTTCGTCGAACTTCACGCCTAACTTCTCTGTCAGCAGTCCACTGAAATCGGGGAACATGCCGAAAATGCCGATAGAGCCAGTGATGGTAGTAGGCTCAGCATAAATATAATCAGCTGCACAACTGATATAATAGCCACCAGAAGCAGCATAGCCACCCATAGATACCACGATGGGCTTCTTGGCCTTAATCCGAGTAACAGAGTGCCAAATCTGTTCTGAAGCGTACGCCGAACCACCAGGAGAATTGACGCGCAGCACCACAGCCTTTACATCATCATCTTCTGCCAACTTCTCCAAATCCTTGCAAACTTTCTCGGCTACAATATTGTGGCCACTCGAGAGCAAGCCACCCTCCTCTGAGTCTACAATACTACCGTAGGCATAATAAACGGCAATTTTATCGTCACTGCCCTTTTGTTTCTTGCCCCTTACGTTCTTCATGTCGCTCAGCGTCAACTGATTGATTTCATCATCTTCGTCAATCTTCAGCAACTTGCGCACCTCGTTCTTTACCTCGTCGGTATAAAGCAGTTTGTCCACCAGTTTCATCTTGACCAGTTCTTTCTGGTCAGTAAATGCTACAAAGCGGTCTGCATAGGCATTTAACGAGTCGACGCTGATATTACGGCTTTTGGAAACATCGCTGAGCATCACTTTCCAAATACCCGTCATGTAGGCCGTCACCTGCTCTCGATTTGGCTCACTCATCTGGTCAGCCGTCATCATTTCTGGGGCACTTTTGTACTTGCCAACTTTTGCCAACTGATATTTTACACCAAACTTGGCCAGCATATCTTTTAGGAAATAAGGAGTAGAAGACAGACCGTGCCAGTCAAGCATACCTTGAGGATTCATAAACAGTTTGTCAGCTACCGAGCAAATGTAATAAGAACCCTGTGTATAATTATCACCATAGGCCACAATCCACTTGCCGCTCTTTTTAAAGTCAAGCAAAGCCTCGCGGATTGCGTGCTGGGTTGCGGGGGCATCTGTAACAAAAAGACCTGCCTCCAAATAGATACCTTTAATATCCTCGTTCTCCTTGGCCTTACGGATAGCTGCTATTATATCGTTCAGTCCCAGGTTTTCACTAACCTCCCCAGTCAACATAGATAGCGGGTTCTCCTCTACCCTTTCTTCTACATTACCAGAAAGTGACAGAGTGAATACAGAATTCTCCTCTACTGAAGTCGATGCTGCACTCGATGCAGCCACTCCCACCAGCGAAATGATGGTCAAAACTCCCATGATGACGGAGACTAAAATGATACCAGTCACTGTTGCCAGTACGGATTTTAAGAAGCCTTTCATAATTATTCGGTATATTGTTAGTTGTTAATTATTTTTTAAGGTTCCGCTACAGGAGCCTCTCTCAATTTCTCTAATGCACGACATAGTTGGTCAGGACACGAGGTTCCTTTTGTTCCGCAACGAATACCATTTAGACGGGGAATAACGTCTTCTATTCTCTGGCCACAAACCAGTTGGCTTATTCCCTGCAGGTTACCATTACACCCTCCCAAAAAGAATACTTGCTGAATGACATTGTTCTCGTCAGCGGTCACATCAATCATTTTCGAGCAAGTACCACAAGTTTCGTACATAATATGTTTTGTCTTCATGGGTGCAAAGTTAGAAATTATTACGCAAACCACCAAATTTTTGTCTGCCAAGTTGTCAGTTTTTTCGCGTTTGGCACGATTTTGGCAGGTGAGCAGGCAGAACGAATAAAATATTAAACGTTGAATATTTAAAAGACAAAAGTATTATGAACATTAAACCATTAGGAGACCGCGTGCTGGTAGTACCCGCAGCGGCAGAAGAAAAAATCGGTGGTATCATCATTCCCGATACTGCTAAAGAAAAGCCCCTTCACGGAACAATAAAGGCCGTTGGTCAAGGCACTAAGGACGAAGAAATGGTGCTCAAGGCTGGCGACGAAGTGTTATATGGCAAATATAGCGGCACCGAGTTGGAGTTCGAGGGAGAAAAATATCTGATGATGCGCCAAAGCGACGTACTCGCAGTTATTGAGAAGTAAACAGACAAAACATTAAATATAAGATACAATTATGGCAAAAGATATTAAATTCAATATTGAGGCTCGCGACCTGCTGAAACAGGGCGTCGACCAGTTAGCTAATGCAGTAAAGGTGACGCTGGGTCCAAAGGGTCGTAACGTTGTTATTGAGAAGAAGTTTGGTGCTCCTCAGATTACCAAGGACGGTGTAACCGTAGCTAAGGAAGTTGAGTTGGAGGACAAGTTCGAGAACACAGGTGCCCAACTCGTCAAGAGTGTAGCCTCTAAGACTGGCGACGATGCTGGCGATGGAACCACCACCGCTACCATCTTGACGCAGGCTATCGTGACAGAGGGTCTGAAGAACGTCACCGCTGGTGCTAATCCTATGGATTTGAAGCGCGGTATCGACAAGGCTGTAAAGGCTGTCGTTGAGCATATCCAGAACAATGCCGAGAAGGTAGACGACAACTATGACAAAATAGAGCAAGTGGCTACCGTTTCTGCCAACAACGACGAAGAGATTGGCAAACTGTTGGCCGATGCTATGCGCAAGGTATCGAAAGATGGTGTTATCACCATCGAGGAGAGCAAGAGCCGCGACACCCACATTGGTGTCGTCGAGGGTATGCAGTTCGACAGAGGCTATCTTTCTGGCTATTTTGTGACCGACTCTGAGAAGATGGAGTGCGTGATGGAAAATCCTTACATCCTTATCTATGACAAGAAAATCTCTAACATCAAGGACTTCCTGCCCATCTTGCAGCCTGCTGCCGAAAGCGGACGTCCCCTGCTGGTCATTGCTGAGGATGTAGACTCAGAAGCGCTGACTACACTGGTCGTAAACCGTCTGCGCGGAGGATTGAAGATTTGCGCTGTCAAGGCTCCCGGCTTTGGCGACCGTCGCAAGGCTATGCTTGAGGATATTGCCACACTAACTGGTGGCGTTGTCATCAGCGAGGAAAAGGGTCTGAAGCTGGAGCAAGCAACACTTGAAATGCTGGGAACCTGCGACAAGGTGACTGTCTCGAAAGACAATACCACTATCGTCAACGGCGCAGGCGACAAGCAGGCCATCAAGGACCGTATCGCCCAAATTAAGAAGGAGATTGAGCTTACCACTTCTTCCTATGACAAGGAGAAACTGCAAGAGCGTCTGGCCAAGCTGGCTGGTGGCGTAGCAGTACTCTACGTAGGTGCTAACAGCGAGGTAGAAATGAAGGAGAAGAAAGACCGCGTGGACGATGCTCTCTGTGCTACCCGCGCAGCTATCGAGGAAGGCGTCGTTGCTGGTGGCGGTACAACCTATATCCGCGCCCAAGAAGCGCTGGCCTCACTGAAGGGCGACAATGCTGACGAGCAGACTGGTATCAACATCATCTGCCGCGCTATTGAGGAGCCTCTGCGCCAGATTGTCAGCAACGCAGGCCAAGAGGGTGCCGTTGTTGTACAAAAAGTTCGCGAGGGCAAGGGTGACTACGGCTACAATGCTCGTCTCGACAAATACGAAGACCTGCGCGAGGCTGGCGTAATCGACCCCGCCAAGGTAGCCCGCGTGGCTTTGGAAAATGCAGCTTCTATTGCTGGTATGTTCCTCACCACCGAGTGTCTCATTTGCGACAAGCCCGAGAAGGAGCCCGCAATGCCGATGGGTGGTGCCCCAGGCATGGGTGGCATGATGTAATCTCCTCCCCGTATTATAAACAGAAAGACTGGTCGACTCTTTGTCAGCCAGTCTTTTTTTCTCACCGTTTTCGTTTCGACACGATTATCAGTGAGCAGGTCAATGTCCTTGCTTGAATTCTGCGCTCACTTAGTTACAATCATTTTCTTCGTCGTGCCGTCGCTCATCTTCACGATAAAGACTCCAGCAAAAATTGCTGTTGTCTGAGGAAGTAATTCTGTTTG
>JAFLSF010000075.1 GCA_022511045.1 Prevotella sp. | reverse complement strand
GCCGCAAAAGCCTGCCCCACTCGCGGCAAGCCGCTCGGGGGCGGCTTTGCGGCAACCCCACCCACCCACCCTTAATGCCGCTCCTCGAGCACCCCGAAAAGCGATAATCGCTGCTATTATCGCGGGGCGATAATAGCGATTATCGTCACTTTTCGGGGTGCGTCTCGTCGCGGCTGCGCATGCGGCATGGCACTACGCAGCCATGCCACAATGCGCAATCGCCACCACAAACCCCGACCACCACCCCCGCTCAATCGCCGCTGGGCTTTCTGTGGCGCGGCAGTGCGCCATGGCGCCTACTGCCGTTCCGTCAGTTAGCGGCCGTAAACGTCCGCCACTGCCGCGCGTTACCTTTGCTATGCGGACGCGGGGGGTGCCCCCCCGCACCCCCGCAGCCACCTTCGCCCAGCGCGGGTAACCCGCGCTGGTTGTCGGTGGCTCGTTCCCTGGCCAATCTGGGAATTTGCGGGCTGGGCACCGCCAGCGGCCGCGGCCGCAAGCGTCCGCGGTAAAGACGCGGCAGCCCGCGGGGCGTGCGCGACTGCGCCCCGCGTTCTGCCTTGCCCGCTGGCTCTCACTCCGCGGCCGCGCTCCAGCGCGGCCTTGGTCCAGTTCTACCGATGCCGTTTCGCGGGTGGGGGCTTGCAGCCCCTGCGGCCGTCCCTGCCGCGCGTGGCAGTTAACACTGCCCCGCCACCCCTGCGCTGGGGGCAAGCCCCCCGACCCCATTTCCGAGGGGGCGCAACCTTGCGCCCCCGCCCATGTTGCCGCAAGCGGCAAAGAACTCCGAGGGGGCGCAACCATGCGCCCCCGCCCATGTTGCGGCAAGCCGCAAAAAACTCCGAGGGGGCGCAACTATGCGCCCCCGTACATGTTGCCGCAAGCGGCAAAAAACGCGGGGGCAAGCCCCCGCACCCCCATAAGGATTTCGGCCGGCCCGCGGTGCGGGCCTTAAACCATGCGGCCCAGCCAAACGCGGGATGATCTCCTTTGCCCGCCCCGCCCGCCCGCCAGCTGGCCCCGTGATTGTCGCTACGCTCCGCGGGGCGCTGGCGGGCAGCGGGGCGGGCGACCATGCGGCTGCAAAGACTTCTTCGGGGGCAAGCCCCCGAACCCCCTAAGGCAATATAGGGGTGCGGCAAGCCGCCCCCTATCAGGCCGCTAACAAAAAAGCGTCCAGCGGCTGGACCGCTGGATGCTTTCAAGTAGTTAATCGTCCTCAATGAGTTCAGGGCTCCCCGTGATGCTCTGACGAATGTCGCGGGCTATCAGTTCATTCAGATATCGGCCCTTGTTCGGCTTATCACGGAGCCAAACCACATGCTTGTTATCAAGCCTGAAAGACACCATCGTTTGGGTGGAGCCGCGGGCATCCCCTTTGGGGTATGCCTTGCGGACTTGTTTCTTTTGTTCTGCCATAAGTTTGAAATTAGTTAGTGAAATTGATGATAGGCAGCCCGTAGGCTGTTATTATTCAGTGCAGCATATATTTGCGTGGTCTTAATACTTTCGTGCCCCAGCAGGGCCGAAACACACTCCAGCGATGCGCCAGCGTTGAGCATATCAGATGCGAATGTATGTCGTATCATATGAGGATGAAGTCCGGCTATCTCTTCATGCAGCATCTTTCGCCAAAGGTATTGACAATCCATAGGCAGCATATAGCCCTTGCGGATGGTGGCTACCTTGCCAACATGAGGGATGATGCGTTGCGTATAGTAGACTTTACGCTCCTTGCGGCCCTTGCCGTGAATCAATATAGAGTGCTCTAATGTGTTGACATCATCCCAGCGAATTTCTATCGCCTCTTGAATCCTAATGCCCGTGTCATATAGAAGAGCCACAAGAGCATGAATATATATACTCCTTTGAGTGATAGCAGGAGTTTCAAGATATTGCAGCAGTACGGCCTTGTCTATCGTCTGCGGCAGCTTGTGGGCTTTCTTAGGGCTCTGCGCATACTGAAAGGGATTCATGCTTAAGAGCCCTTTATGATGCGCCCACTGACAAAGCTGCCGAAGAGCAGATATCCTGCGGCATCTTGTAGCTGCCGACAGGCCCACCCTATCCATAAAGAGCAGATAGTTATCAACATCATTCCGACTAAGTGTAGACCACCTTATTTGCTGGGCTTGCGCCCAGCATACGAACTGACGGAAGTCTTGAGCGTAAGCCTTGACGGAGTTCTCCGTCAGGCCCTTCACGCTCTTGATATAGGTTAGATACTCTTTAATCATTCTTGTAGAAAGCTATATAAGGAAGATTTCTTACAGAACCAACATAATATCCATAATTGCCGACACTTGCGGCAATAGATATGATTCTATGTAGGCATTCTAAATAGCTGGTCTTAGACTTCAGCGCAAGCATATCGTCATAGATTACCAACTCTAACCCGGAATCACCTGCAACCTTTTCACGGGTGATTAACTCTTTTTGCAAAGCATTCTTTAGATTCTTCATAATGTTATTTATTTGGTTTTTGATACCACAAAGATAGTAAAAAGTATTGACATATACAAGAAAGTATTGACTTATTATGTTAAAAAGTATTGACATTCATACTTAAAGAATGTTAATAGAGAATAAAAAACGGATGTTAAATTTAAGTCACGAAAACTTAAATTAACATAATCGGACACACACCACACAAAGGCCGTTCCATCTCCGTTTCAACTCCGAATCCAAAAAATTTGTACT
Organism: Prevotella sp.; assembly: GCA_022511045.1. GTDB lineage: Bacteria > Bacteroidota > Bacteroidia > Bacteroidales > Bacteroidaceae > Prevotella. Next base: position 5,585 of record JAFLSF010000075.1, on the reverse strand, counting down.
TTTGCGGACGTTGGAAAGCATCCGACAAACATGTATAACTTTTAATTTTATTTCTCATGGCAAAACAATTAGGTATTATTCAGTTCAACGGCAAGCTGGGTAATGTAGTAGGCGCAAAGAAAAGTGCTGGCCAGAAGGAGAACATCTTGCGCTCACGCGCTATGGATGTTTACAATCCGAAGACGCAGGCACAACGTGCGCAGCGTGTCAAAATGACACCAGCCGTAAACTTCTATCGGGCATTAGTAGAAATCCTTGATCACTCCTTTCAGGGTGTCAAGTACAAGGGCCCCTCTCACAACTATTTCATGAAACAGGCAATGCTCATGGAAGATGGTTATCCCTACTTGGAAAAAGGAAATACGGCTCCCGTGCCTGGGCAGTATCTCATCGCGCGTGGCTCTCTTCCTCAGCCAAACCACTATCAGAGCAATTTCGTTACTCAGGGATTTAATACCGGTATTGATTTGACTGAATTGGGTGGCGATGGAATCACAAACGAGACCACAATCGGTGAACTCTCAACTGCTATCATTGCTAATAACAATGTACAAGCAGGTGACCAGCTGACTTTCGTTATTGTAAGATGCCCCAACTTGAACGGAACGACAGAACCCGTATTCATTTACGAAGTGGCACGTCTCATCCTCAATGTTGACGATGAGAACACAATGGGTACATGGATAGGAGCTCAAAAACTCTCATTCATTCAAGACCCTGACGATATGATAGTCAGCGGTAGCGATATCGTTGCAGGTGCAGTTATTGCGTCTCGTCCTCCTCTTCGCGATGGTGGCGCATGGCAGCGCAGCACCACTTACCTTAGCGTAAGTGATGATATATTGGCTAAGTACATGAGCGTTTCAGCTCAGCAGGCTGCACTCGAGAGTTACTCAAAGAAAGCAACCAACGCATCTACATCTGATTGGTTCCTCAATCAGGGTAATGATGCAGGTGAGGGCAGCGGCTCAGGAACAAACTCACAGCGTACTCTTGACACTGCCAGCATTGAGATTGCTGGCCAGCGCAGAAACTTGCTGGTGATGATTCAGGGCACAAAGACCTATCTCGTTGTATCTGAAATCCGCAGCGGCAAACGTGACGTTTACACACGTCAGGGCAATATCGCGCAGCCGATAGAAGTCAACGTCACAGACGTAGAGGCAACGGGTATGCAGACACGTCTGTTCTCAACCGTCAAAGGATACTTCCCCGAGTTGGAAATCGGAGCAGGTGACTTAGAAGACCAGCCCTAAGCATTCGTGATTCATGAGTAGAGAAAATACTTCTCTGTTTGATAAAGTGTTGGCAAGTGCAGCGTTTCTTACGGCTGCTGCACTTGCTTTCACCTCCTTAATTATCTCAGAAACTCATGAGATAACCGCGGGGGTATTAATGGCATGCGCTCAGTTCCTTATCTTATGCGCATCCATCCTACATATAGACTACAAACTGAATATCTTTGACAAAGCCAATGAACAAATTGCCAAGAGGACTTCGCAACAAGAATCCACTCAATATTAGACTTTCCAACAATGCTTGGTTAGGAAAGACATCAAGCCCGAACGAAAGAGAGTTTGAAGTATTCGAACATACACTATACGGCATCCGTGCTGCATTCGTGTGCATTCGCACTCACATGCGCAGGATAGCAAGAAAAGGCATCGTGCCTACCACGGAGCGTGTTCTAAAGATATGGGCTCCACCATCAGAGAATGACACTTGGGCCTACATCGGAATCGTCTACCATCATTCAGGGGGTAGAATCCATGGTAATACATGCCTTAACTTCTCCGACAAGGAACAAATGGTGCTCCTCCTATGGGCCATGAGTTTTGCGGAGAATGGAATTGACCTGCCAATTGAGGACTTTGAGAAAGCATATGACATGGTATAGGCTTTTGATTCTACTCACGTTGTTTGTCGGATGCAAAAGCCAAAAGAGCATCATCACTTCTCACGACAGACAGGTATCAACATTAGATAGCTTTCATCTTCAATACATCATCAGTCCGGTTAATTATCATTTTCGGGATATCACGAAAAAGACCGATTTTCTGTTAGATCTGCAAGCAGATTCACAGAAAAATCACACAATACAGATTGAAGTCAGGGGCAAAAGATACTCAGTGACGCAAGAGTGCGCACACGACACCACAACAAAGGTGGCCACGACTTCAGACAAGCACCAACACAAACGGAACATTCCTTTCAAATATGTTGTTTTTATCACATTGGTTATTGTAATATGGTTTTTGATTTCAAAGTGCATCAAGCCAATTTGTAGTAGTAGGGGGTGACAATCTGGGAAGATAGTCACCCCCGTTATTTATTTAGAAAAATCTAAATTAGTATGGTTTGACCATGGTTTAGCACCAAAAATTTTGAAAATTCAGGAAGATTCACTACCTTTGCATATGTCGAGAGGATAAGCCGCTCTGCTGAGGAGCAACGGCCTAAGGTATCGGAGGGGGTTCAGTAGGAACTTTCACACTCTCGATTGGTTTACACCACATCGGGAGTTTTATTTTTATATACTATTACAAATTATTAACAACTAACAAAAAGGGGTTCATACTAACCCCCGTACAAAAAAAACCTAAGTTTATGATGTACTTTGTGAATTATTATCAGAATTTAGGAGAGCACACAAAAGTAGCTCTCAAGTGTTTAACCATCTTCGTGATTTTCTTGGTAGCATCTGCAATCCAAAGCCACGAACTAACAACCTATTAATCAGCGTATGAATGAAGAAGATGTATTACTTTGGGTAGCCCGTGACCTTGACGGGAAACTCTTTTTGTATTCCAAAAAGCCGTATAAGGGATTCTATTCTTTCGTTCCAAAGGAGGGAGATCCTTTAGTCACTCAACTTAATAGTAAGCTATTATCCGAAATCACTTGGGAAGATTCTCCCGTGAAAGTTCAACTAACACCAATAATAGAAAGCGTATGACTGAAAAAATTGAAAAACTTTGGAAAAGTCAGAATGAAAAACAAAGATTCGCATGGGCAGCAAGAGAAAAGGACGGAAAACTATTCCTTTATCCAACAAAGCCCGTAAGAGCACAAACAACATTTTTTGTGCACGATATTGAGTGTGATATAATGCAAATAGACAAAAATGCATTTCCAAAAATTACTTGGGAAAATTCCCCTGTATTAGTAAAACTTCTACCTATGATATAAAGCGTATGAACGAACAAGATGTTTTTATATGGGCCGCACGTGATATGGATGATGAACTTTATCTATACACAGAAAAGCCATGCAGGATTAAAAGATACTTTGGCCCATCCGATTTAGGATGCTGGTATCTTAAAATAGATAGTGACTACTTTCGTGAAATTACTTGGGAAAATTCGCCCGTTAAAATCAAATTATTTTCAACTTTATGCAACAACTAACAATCGTTGGCAACTTGGGAGCAGACGCACAAGTTGTCGAAAAGGGAGGAAACAAATTCGTTTCATTCAAGGTCGCTGATACGACCAAGTTCACTAATCAGAAAGGAGAAACCACGACTACTACGACATGGATTTCTTGTGCGCTAAATGGCGACGGTGGAAACCTTTTGCAGTACCTGAAGAAAGGAGTGAAAGTATGTGCCATTGGTAGGCCGTCTTATAGAGTGTATAGCAGTCAGAAAGATAGGTGTATGATGGCTGGAGTAGACCTGCATGTAAATTCTATTGAGTTATGCGGAGGAAATTCGGATGAAGTACCACGTCAGGTATGCAGCATTACGGGAGAGTTATTTGACGTTCTAAAATGCTATTGGGTACAGATTCCAGAGGGGCAAAACATTGACGTCCTTATGAATCCAAATGGAAATGGAATGTACAACGTTGACCCAAATGGATTCCTCACTCCTCATGTAGAAGAGAAAGCAGAACAAAAGGAGCAGAAAGATGGAGCCAAGAAGAAGAAGTAAGGGACACTTATACTATCTTAGAAAGGGAGCGGAAGAGATCCGCTCCCTTGAAAGTGAAAGATGGATTTACCTATTTAGATTCCATTCATGTGATAGTATAAAAGTATTCATGCGCCACACAAATGGAAATAGGGCCACCATCATTATTTCTGAATCCTGCTGCAAGGTATTAATCAACGGGAAACTAAAGACAGTTCATGCCTAACAGATGCATCAACATAGATTGGTTAGAAGTTTATTGTCAAGAGTCACCGATAAACTTTCCTCATGATGCAGAGTACTTCATGCGAAAAGGGTACATCGTAAAAGTTCGTGACTACGGCACCCGTCAGTATTCAGAAATGTTCACTATCTGTGACCAAAGGGGAGACGGATTTGTTGAAGTCAGACGCAAGCCAGTTGCGGGAGGGATGGCAGGAAAAGTCAAGGGCATATTCTCTGACTTCTCCTGCCATTTGAAGTTAGTCAACCGATATTGCTATGCGGATGATGCAATAGAACTTTTTTACAACTTTCTCAAAGCCCATCAGTATGAAATAGTCAGACTTTTCAGGCTGGACTTGGCACTTGATTTTGAGAAGTTCGATGATGGTACCAAGCCAAATGACTTTGTGAAACGATACCTAAAAGGCATCTTCACAAAAGTGAATCAAGGATCCATATCAGCCCACGGCACTGATAGGTGGGAAGAAAGGTGCTGGAACTCCCTTTCTTGGGGTGCTCCAAAATCAATGGTGAGCACAAAGTTGTATCTGAAAACACTTGAACTAAAGCAGGCAAAAGACAAGCCCTATATCCGTTATGCTTGGTTGTGTGCTGGCTTGGTAGACGATTTCCAAAACATGACCAAACACAAGCCTGATGGAACAATCTACACACCCGATATTTGGCGATTGGAGTTCAGCATCAGGAGCAGCGCAAAAGGATGGGTCGTGCTGGAAGATTGTGCTGGAAAAAAGACACGTACATTTGCAGTCAAGCATCGTTTAGAATCCTATGCACTGAAAGAGAATCAACTGCAAGCCTTTGAAATGCTATGCAAACATTACTTCCACTTCAAGTACTACGAATCAGGCAAGAGAAAAGACTTGTGCAAAGACAAAGAACTCTTCCATTTCCATCAATGGGACGGCACCTACAAGTTAGAAAGACTACTAACAGACAAGCCGAAAGACAGAACCATTGAGAGCCTGAAACACCGATTGCAGAACTATCGAAACACGCATCTTGACACGAATGTGCGAAAAGCCTGCGACATCCTTATTCAAGCCTGCGAAAATGAGCAGTTGAGGAATGCAGTGCCTACGTTCGACAGAAACGAACATGATCTACTGCAAATGATTGTGTCAAGACGGCTATCAAACTACGATGAGGACTTTGCTACTTCATTGGAAGTGTGCAAAGCCATGCTATCAATGCAACACGAAATGTGGTGAACGAAAGTCGGTACAATAGTACCGACGCCCGATTTCAAGTCACCAACAATCAAAAGCCGCATAAAATCAAGCTATCCGCAAAGATTCAATCGGGGGCGCACGCGCATACACGCGCGAAAGCAAAGTCCGTCCACATCCCCACCCCCACCCTCGCTCAATCGCCGCGCGGCTCTAACGAGCCCGCATCAGCAATGCTGACGCAATGCCGATGCGGG
>JAFLSF010000074.1 GCA_022511045.1 Prevotella sp. | reverse complement strand
CGAACCACCACAAACAGAACCAAAACCTGTTGTGCTACCATTACACCATTGGACAATCAGTACCTCTGAGAGGAAACCTTTGCATGCGTGTTTTCACGAATTCGCGTGCAAAGGTAGGAAAAAATTAGCATACTGCCAAATTTTTCTTGATTTATCTGACGATAAGCAGATAATAATTTTTCTTTCCCTTCTGAGCCAACAGGTATTTACCCCCTATCAAGTCCTCAGAAGTCACCAATCGATTCTGGTCCGTCAGCTTCTCCTTGTTCAGCGAAACGCCGCCCTGCTGTACCATTTTACGCATCTCGCCCTTCGACGGGAACACGGGTGCTACAGCGGTCAGCAATTCAATGGCTGGCTGGCCGAGCTGGTCCGTTGTCACCTCAAACTGGGGAACTCCATCAAAGACATCAAGGAAAGTCTGCTCGTTCAGTTTCTCCAGTCCCTCTTTAGTTGATTTGCCGAAAAGGATGTTGGAGGCCTCTATCGCCGTGTCGAGGTCGGCCTGCGAATGTACCATTACGGTAACTTCCTCAGCCAAACGCTTCTGGAGCACGCGACGACCTGGGTCGGCACGATGTTCCTCGATAAGCGCGTCAATGACATCTTTCTCCAACGAGGTGAAGATTTTGATGTAACGCTCAGCATCATCGTCGCTCACGTTAAGCCAGAACTGATAGAACTTGTAAGGTGTTGTGCGCTGGGGGTCAAGCCAGATGTTACCGCTCTCCGTCTTTCCGAATTTCTTGCCGTCACTCTTAGTGATAAGCGGACAAGTAAGGGCGAAGGTCTCTACCTCGTTGCCCAATGTGCGGCGGATAAGTTCCGTACCAGTAGTCATGTTGCCCCATTGGTCGTTGCCACCCAACTGCAATTTAACACCGTGATGCTGATAGAGATATAGGAAATCGTAACCTTGCAATAGCTGATAGGTAAACTCGGTAAATGACAGACCGTCGCGAGCCGTACCATTCAGACGTTGCTGGACGGACTCTTTGGCCATCATGTAATTAACCGTTATGTGCTTTCCCACCTCGCGGGCAAAGTCGAGGAAGGTGAAATCCTTCATCCAATCGTAGTTGTTCACCATCATTGCAGCATTCTCATCTTTTGAGTCAAAGTCGAGAAACTTAGCCACTTGTGCCTTGATGCACTCTTGATTATGGCGCAACGTTTCGTCGTTCAGCAGGTTTCGCTCCTGCGACTTTCCAGACGGGTCGCCAATCATACCTGTGGCACCACCCACCAAGATGACAGGCTTGTGGCCACAACGCTGCAAATGGCGCAACATCATGATACCGCAGAGATGTCCTATATGCAAGGAATCTGCCGTAGGGTCGGTGCCCAAATAGGCGGTCACCATTTCCTTTTGAAGCAGTTCTTCCGTACCAGGCATCATCTGTGCCAGCATCCCTCTCCAACGTAGTTCTTCTACAAAGTTCTTTCTCATTGCTATTTTATTTTACTATTATCTTTTCTATATCGTCCTAAGACTATCTTATAAAGTCATGGAACAGGGTCGTAGCCAGAGCCTCCCCAAGGATGACAGCGTAGCAAACGGCGAGAAGCCAACCAAAGCCCTTTAAAGGGACCGTGCTTGATGAGTGCCTGACGAGCATACTCACTACACGTCGGCGTGAAGCGGCAAGAGGGACCCAACAAAGGGGAAATCGCTATCTGGTAGAAACGAATGGGTAGCAACAGAAGCCACACCAAGATTTTTGAAACGCTGTTCCCCATATAGGTACTACCCTATTGCTTGTTGTCTTTTACTCCTACCATCTTCTCTGCTATCCGCCTAACAAGCAAAGCCACACGCTGTTCCACTTCAGCAGTAGGGCTGTGTTTATCTGACAGCCACACGAATGATAACAGCAGTTGCTGGTCATCTGGCAAAGCCTGATAGAGAATTGCCTTATGATGGCGATAGGCTTCACGAATCTGCCGCTTAACCCTGTTACGGTCGACAGCATGACGGAACCTCTTCTTGGGAACGCTGATAAGCAGCTGGACAGGTTCGTCTCCACACGCGCGTTCCTTATTATAATACACTACCCTTAACGGAAAGGCAACCAGCGAGCGACTGCCGCCAAATAGCAAGTCTATCAGTTTTTGACTGACTAAACGCTCCCGCTTTGGAAAGTGATAGTTACCCATTGACCGCTCCCTGCTTCTCTGACAAATAGTGCTGCAGAGCACCTGTCATAGAGGGATATTTCTCCGACGGCGCTTGAATGTCTAATCGTAGCCCAGCATCCTTAGCCGACTGCGCCGTAGCAGGGCCAAAGGTCGCGATAGCAATGTCGCCTTGCTTGAAGTCGGGGAAGTTCTTAATCAGCGACTCTATGCCAGAAGGGCTGAAGAAGATAAGCATGTCGTAGTCGAAAGTCCTGACTTCCTCCTCCGTAAAGTCGTTGCTGACGGTACGATACATCACGCACTCCGTATGGTTCAGCTTCTTGGTATTCAACAACTGCGCTACGTTATCATTATGAACGTCGCTCATCGGCACCAGATACTTTTCGCTCTTGTGCTTCACCATAGCTGGCAACAGGTCGTCTATCTTGCCCGTTGTTCCGAAGAACATCTTGCGCTTGCGATATTGAACATACTTTTGGATATAAAGCGAGATGGTCTCCGTAACACAAAAGTACTTCATGCTCTCAGGAATTGTTATGCGCATTTCCTTAGCTAACGTGAAGTAGTGGTCGATAGCATGACGAGAGGTGAATACCACAGCGGTGTAATCCAGAATGTTTATCTTCTGTGTTCGGAATTCTTTAGCCGTAAGTCCCTCTACCTTGATAAAAGGACGAAACACAAGTTCCACGCCATACTTCGAAGCTATATCGTAGTAGGGTGACTTTTCACTTGACGGCTGAGGTTGTGAAACCAGAATCTTCTTGATCATTGATGTCCTAAAAAATGTACTTCAAACTGTTTGCCGTAATGTCCAAAACGCCCCAAAGGGCTAACAAGGGCATAATTTCGAGCGCACAAAAGTACAAAAAAAATTGTATACTAACGATATTTCCTCGGAAAAAGATAATATAACTACGATAAATTGTCAGCAATTTAACTAAAATCAGCACTATTGCAAAGTAAACTTCAACACTTTGCAGACTCAAACCGAAATATACTTGAAGCAACACGGCGGGGAAGAGGAGCATGCCTTCGAGGATGGTAACGAATATGAAATCCTTCATCCATTGTCCGTTTCTTTTACCATCGAAGAATACACGGTTGACCAACGCATAAAGCCCTGCCCGCAGTGAAAAATAGCACAATATGATGGCCAGAAAGACAACTATCAGCAGATATGGCGAATCAAGCACAAAACTGCCACCCAGAGTCTCCAGCGTATAGAAATAACAGATGAGCGACAGGAGCAGGCTGGTAAGGAATACGAGGCACACCTGAAAGCGTACCTCGCTCGATGTCTCCGTTATCTCGCTGGTGCCCTCGTGGGGCTGATAGAAGAAACGCTTAGCCTGTCGAATCATAAACCCTTTGGCGTTAGAGAACGTTATCACCGCCAGGACAAAGAGGCAAAACAGCACTATGGTCAGCACTTCGTCGTTTTGCATACTATAAGGAATAGCGTCTCCCGCTACGCCATAACTCCCCCCTGACACTTCTGTCTGGAAAAGGGAGTCTTTCGAAAAGAATGTCTCTTTATACAGCCAATCCTGAGGCCTCATAGCCCAAACTCGCGCCTAATGTCCTCCACCCTATCCAGCTTCTCCCATGTAAACAGTTCCACGTCGATGGTCTTTGTCTCATGATAGCGGCTGGTAAAAGTTTTCTTGACCACCTCCGACTGTCGCCCCATGTGCCCATAGGCCGCCGTTTCCAGATACATAGGCTGTCGCAGCTTCAAGGTTCGCTCTATGGCTTTTGGACGCAGGTCGAATAGTTTCTCTATCTTTGCGGCAATCTCGCCATCCGACTGCCTTACGTGCGAACGCCCGTAAGTATTGACGTAGATGTTCATAGGCTTGGCCACACCGATGGCATAGCTTACCTGTACCAGCATTTCGTCGGCCACTCCTGCCGCCACCATGTTCTTGGCAATATGGCGGGCTGCATAAGCCGCCGAGCGGTCTACCTTCGATGAATCTTTGCCCGAGAAGGCGCCGCCCCCATGAGCCCCTTTCCCGCCGTAGGTGTCGACGATTATCTTTCTTCCCGTGAGTCCTGTGTCGCCGTGAGGTCCGCCTATGACGAACTTACCCGTCGGATTGACATAATACTTGATGTCGTCGCCAAACAGGCTGAGGACTTTCTGCGAGTGGATTTTCGCCTTGACGCGAGGTATAAGGATATTGATAACATCCTCGCGAATCTTCTCGAGCATCCGACTGTCGTCCTCGTCGAACTCGTCGTGCTGGGTAGACACCACGATGGTGTCTATGCGTTCAGCTATACCGCCGTCGCTGTATTGGACCGTCACCTGACTCTTGGCATCTGGGCGCAGATAGGTCATCACGCGTCCTTCCCTGCGAATCTCGGCCAGCGTGCGCATGATGAGGTGCGCCAAGTCGAGCGATACGGGCATGAGGTTTTCCGTCTCATTGGTAGCATAGCCGAACATCATACCCTGGTCGCCAGCCCCCTGTTCGTCTTCGTTGCCGTTGTCCACGCCGCGATTGATGTCCTCGCTCTGCTCATGTATAGCCGTCAGAATACCGCAGGAGTTACCATCAAACTGGTACTCTGCCTTCGTATATCCAATTTTCTTAATCGTATTGCGGGCTATCGTGTGCAAGTCGATGTAAACATCGCTGCGCACTTCGCCCATCAGTACCACCTGTCCTGTGGTGACGAACGACTCGCACGCCACTCGGGCATGAGGGTCGTAGGCCAGAAACTGGTCCAATATCGCATCACTTATCTGGTCGGCAACCTTGTCGGGATGTCCCTCCGACACTGATTCCGATGAAAACAAATAACTCATTTCCGTGATTTCTGTCTATTTTACTAATGTTACTCTGCGGGCATCATCACCACTTGGGCATGATTGCCAGCCTTCAGCAGTTTCTCGACGAAAGCAGCGACACTCTCCGTCGTCTGCTCCTCTACCACTTTCTTATATTCGCTGTGGGTATCGACGCCATATTTGCGCAGACGGTTTATCTGGCGAATCCAGTAGTTGTTGGTCTTTGCTGCGTCATCTATGTTTTTCAGCATATACTCTTTCACTTTCTTTAGCTTTTCCGCGTCGACGCTCTTGGCCATCGTCTGCACCTCGTCGAACATAATCTGCTGGGCTATGTCGCCTTTTTCGGGCTTCATGGGACAGTAGATGAACACTTGCCCCTCCGTCCGATAGTCGTCACGCTCAATACCGCCCTGAGCCATTACGGAGTAGGCAGCGGAAGCCTCCTCGCGAATCTTCTCCGTATAAATCATAGTCAGAATCTGCCCTACCATATCTGCCCGCACGATGTCCTCCAGCGTGTAGCTCATCTGGTCGCTGTACCACGTCATGACGGCAATAGCCTTAGCCGTCTCCATCTTACGGGTGAAGTGGTTCTTCACCTCGCCCTTGAACCGTTTGTCCACATCCTTGCCCTTCTGCACGCCCTTAGCGTCGCCAGGCAGCGCGCCCAGGTACTGCTCTATGAGCGGTCTGATGGTTGCCTCGTCGTAATTGCCCACAATAGTAAAGGTATAGGCAGCGGCGTTTGCCGTCCGCTCCTTGGCCATTTCGAGTATGCGGTCGTAACTAACCTGCCGCAGGTCGTCCACAGTGAGCGGAGCCTGCCTTTTGTCGTAGGCGGCAAGGGTCATTATCAGCGAGTCGGCGAACACGGCCTCTGGCTGGAGCGACTTGTTCTTGAGCAGCAGTTCGGTGGTCTTCACCGTATTGTCGAACGACTCCTGGTCCTTCTTGATGCTGGTCATCGTGAGGTACACCAGTTGCAGCATCGTCTCCACGTCGGCTGGCGTCGACGAGCCGCTAATGCGTTCGCGGTCGTCACTCAGCGACAGGCTGGCGCTGGCTATCTTTCCCGCCAGAGCCTTCTCCAGTTCCGTGTGCGAGAAGTTGCCCAATCCGCTGGCCTCGACAGCCTCGCCGAACATCTTGATGTTGGCAAAGTCCTGCTCGCCATAGAGCGACGAGCCTCCGAATCCCTCGCCCGACAGCAGAACCTGGTCTTTCTTCAAGTCCGTCTGCTTCAGCACTACGGTAGCGCCGTTCGACAGCGTCAGCTCCTTGTAGCCGAACTTCTTGCCGTCCGTCTCCTTGACAATCTTGCCAGCCTTAGGCTTCTCGGCTATCAGCGGTTCGTCCTTCACGTTGTCCACATAGGCCTCTATCTGCTGGGCGCGAGCCTCGGCAACAGCCTGCTTCAGCGAGGCTGTGGTAGGATAGACGGCTCCCTCCTTCTCTTGGTTCATGTTGAGCACCACGAGGTTCGTGTCGTTGGCAGGGAGAAGTCCCTCCATCATCTGGTTGACGAATTCCAGAGGAATCATGGGCACCATCTGCTTCATCACCTGATAGTAGATGTCTATCGAGGGAATCGGCTCGTTGCTGAGGAAGTGCTGCGTATATTCGCGGCAGAACTGGTTGTTATACCGCTTGTCCTTGTTCGAGTACTGCTTGTCCAGCAGACTCAGATAGTTCTGCTTGAAGCGCTGATACTCCGTAGCCGTAAAGCCGAACTCGGCAGCACGGCGACCTTCCGTCAGCAGCGTCTTCAGCGCCGCCTCCGTCTGCCCCTCTTTGGGCAGCGCGCTCAGCGTAAAGGCATCCTTCGTCTTCGAGAAGATATACTGCCCGTACTCGGCCGAACCTTGCAGGAAGGGACAGTCAGCCTTCTGAGCCAACTCCGCCAGACGCTCGTTGAGCATGCCGACGACAGCATCCTGCATATAGTCAACGACCAAGTACTGCACGTCACCCTTCATCTCGTCGGGCACGGGGTCCGTCTTCACCATCACCTCCACGATGCTGTACTGCATCTCCTTGTCCTTGTCCACCACATAGATGGGCTCAGCGTTGTCGGGCACGTCCTCGTCCACCACAGGAGCAGCGTTCTCTGGCATCTTGATGGGCGAAAAGAGAGCCTTAATCTTCTGCTCCACCTTGTCAACGTCGAAGTCGCCCACCACGATGACCGCCTGATTGTCGGGACGATACCACTTCTCATAGTAGTCGCGCAGCACTTGAGGCTCGAAGTTGTCGATAATCTCCATCAGCCCGATGGGCATACGGTGGCCATACTTCGACCCGGGATAAAGCTGAGGCAGGTCGCGCTCCAGCATACGGGTCATGGCGCTGGTTCTCAGACGCCACTCCTCGTGGATGACGCCCCGCTCCTTCTGAATCTCCTCAGCCTCCAGCAGCAAGCCGTCAGCCCAGTCGTGCAGGATAAGCAAGCAAGAGTCAATGATGCCCTCGCGCGTCGTCGGCACGTTAGAAATGTTATACACCGTCTGGTCGATAGAAGTATAAGCGTTCAAGTCGCGCCCGAACTTCACCCCAATCGTCTCGCACCACTTCACGATGTCGTTACCCTTGAAGTGCTCCGTACCGTTGAAACACATGTGCTCCAAGAAGTGAGCCAGCCCGCGCTGGTTGTCGTCCTCCTGAATGGAGCCCACCCGCTGGGCTATGAAGAACTCAGCCCGCTGCTCCGGCCAAGCATTATGGCGGATATAGTACGTCAGACCGTTGTCCAACTTCCCGATTCTCACGTCAGGGTCTGTAGGAATAGGCTGCTGAGCCACCATGACTGCCGAGCACGCCAGCGCCAGCACCGTCGAAAAAATTATTCTCAGTTTCATCTCTTCTTAATTTATTGTTACGTTTTAATTTGGTGCTGCAAAGGTAATCATTTGTTTCCAATCAGAGAACATTTCCACCACATTTTTGTACCGCAATAAGAAAGTTTAATAAATAATAACGAAGCAAGAACCAGCAAAGAAAAACGGAGCGCAGAGCACCAGCACCCTACCCTCCGTTCCACAAAACTCACCACGTCCTCCTCACCATTCGCCAGCACCTCTTAGAACAAGGGCCCCTGCCCCATGCACGAGGTCGTGGTCAGCGCCGTCAGCGCAGCCGTGATGGCCGCAACGATGACACGCGCTATCACCTCCCAAAACGACTTCTTCTCCATCATTCAGTCCTCCGTCAGTTTAGTTTTCACTCCCTTTTCGGTCACTGCTCCCAACCGCCGCGCACTAATCCGAAGCCTCCGCACTCGCGTTTGCCAGCGGGATGAGCGGCGCATTGGGCTCGTTAGACTCCTGATAGTAGCCGTTGCCAAACGTCACGCGCTTGCCGAAGGCCTTGCTCGTCAGGTCGTCAAGGTTCGTCGAGTCGGGAGAGAAGCGGAAACGAA
>JAFLSF010000073.1 GCA_022511045.1 Prevotella sp. | reverse complement strand
GATGTATTATACTCTAATATTTGACTTTAATGGTGTATTTTTCATTTTTTTCCCCCCCCCCCCGTCAATATTTTTTGTCGTTTTTTTAGATATATTTCTTGCTAATGTGGAAAATAATTCGTACATTTGCAGAGCAATTAAACAAATTAAACGTACAAAAGATGGAAGAAACAAGAAGTATTATTATTAACGAGCAGAACTTCCCAGACGCTAATTTCCGTAGTTATTTGATGGAACAGGATTATGCCAAAGACGGTGTAATCGCTGATGTAAACGATGTAACGGAGATTGATGTCTATCGTAAGAACATCAGCGACCTAAAGGGAATTGAGCTTTTCTGCGCGCTACAAAAGTTGCAGTGTAGCGGAAACCAGCTGACTTCGTTGGATGTTTCGCAGAATACTGCGCTGACAGAGTTGAGTTGTTACAGCAACAAGTTGCCAGTATTGGATGTTTCTAAAAATCTTGCACTGAAAGAACTGAATTGTTACAGCAACCAGTTGCCAGAACTGGATGTAACCCAAAATACGGAACTGACAGAGTTAAGATGCTATAGTAACCAGTTGAAGGAGTTGGACATTACCCAGAATGTTGCGCTGACTTTCTTGTGGTGCTGTTATAACCAACTGACGACATTGGATATTTCTAAAAATACGCAGCTGAAGGAGTTGTGGTGTAATGGCAATCAATTGTCTTCGTTGGATGTTTCGCAGAATACTGCACTGACTTTCTTGTGGTGCTGTTTCAATCAATTGACAGAGTTGGATGTTTCCAAGAATACGGCCCTTTCTGAGTTGAGATGTTACAATAATCAGTTGACTACGCTGGACGTGTCTAAGAACGTCGCATTGACAGAGCTGAGATGTAACGACAACCAATTGACTTCCTTGAATGTGTCAGAGAATGCTGCACTGCAAGAGTTGTGGTGTTATGACAATAAGTTGACGTCTCTGGATGTTATCAGCAATACGGCTCTGACGGAGTTGAGATGTTACAATAACCAACTGACTTCACTGGATGTAACGAAGAATACCGCCGTTATAGAATAAGCTTACCGCACGCCAACGGCGTTGTTGCGTAACACAATGCTGTTGTGGTTAGTGTATTTCCTATTTAATGCCCCGCTCGTTCAGCGCTTTGCTGTAGCGAGCGGCATTTTGTAGGTGTTCGGCATAAGTACGGGCAAAGTTATGGGTGCCAGAGAAATCCTCCTTTGCACACATATAGAGATAATCGTGCTCAACAGGGCTTAGTACAGCATCGATACCTTGGATGCTTGCAATCTTGATGGGGCCTGGTGGAAGTCCCTCGTAACGATAGGTATTGTAGGGCGAGTCAATGTTGAGTTGTTTCTGCCAGATACGCCTTAGTTCAAACTGTTTGAGGGCAAACTTAATAGTCGGGTCGGCTTGTAAAGGCATTTTCTGATGCAGCCGATTCAAATACATGCCAGCAATCATAGGCTTCTCAGTATTATTAGCTGTTTCCTCATCAATGATGCTGGCAAGAGTACATACCTCATTGGGGGTTAGTCCCAAATGGTTTGCTTTGGCTTGACGCTCACCTTGCCAGAAACGGTTGTGCTCCTTCTGCATACGCTCTAAAAACTTGTCAATACTGATATTCCAATAAATATCGTAAGTGTTAGGCACAAAGAAGGCACTGATGGTACAGGTGTCGTAGCCTAACCGTTGGAGCGTAGCCGAGTCGTTGAGAGCATGGGCGATAGTTGCTGAGTCAATCATTAGTTTGTGTGACAAAACAGCAGCAAGTTTATCCATCGTCCGCACTTCGGGAATGGTGAGACTGAGGCTCTTTTGTTGTCCGCTTTTCAGATGGCGAAAAACGACGAAGGCACCTTCAGAGGGCTCTATGGCATATCGGCCAGTATGGATATTGTCAGCATAGTCAGAGTGGCGCATCAGCATACTCAGTCCAGACATTCCAGAACCGCGTCCATAGACTCCAATCTTGGCGAGTACAGAGTCTCGCGTGTCATCCTCGTCGATGTAGATATAGCAAGTCTCGTCAGAACGGCTAACGGGTGTCAACATGTAGAAGACGGTAAGTAGTAGGATTAGCACAAAACCTCCTGCTGCTATATATAAATAGGTACGTGCGTCAAATGTTTTCATCTTTCTTCGTGTTTAGAGGGTGCAAAGTTACTGCTTTTTTACTAAATAAAGCCGTAACTTAATAGAAAACTTTGATGTGGTGAAACGAAATATCTAAGAACGAAGACAAGTAGTCTATTTCTCAAAATGCTGGTAGTCTTTCAGCGAATGCCAAGCTCCTCCCCAACGAAAGCCGTGTTGCGTAAAGAGGCGATAGCAAAGGTCTTCGGTGGTGATTTTATACTTAAAATTCTTCGTACGATTTACGTAGGGAAGACCAGTAGTAGGCTGAACAATCAGTGTTCCGTCCTTGCGACGACGTACACAGGGATTATAGAGCGGATTGATGTCAATAGCCATTCCTCGTGCATGATTGGAGAGCTTCTTACTGCCTTTGACGAAACGGTAACAGTAGCACGAGGTGTTGTTGGCTTGCATGGAGCGTTCGTCGTCGTTGTCGTAGTCGGAAGCAGGACGGATGCGCTCAATGGGATATTTCTGGCGATAGAGTTCGGCAAATATCTCGCGCAGGTCTTTTGATATTGATTGGTTGCAGACGATGATACCTTGCTGCGTCTGTCCCTTGAAATCAATGTGTTGCACTTGCAAAGTGTCAAGCAATACGCCAGCAGGCTGAGCCACAGAGACGCTTGCTGACAAGATGAGGAAGAAAACAGGCAGCAGCCTATTCATAGTCATCAATTACGCTATTGGCAAAATCCATCATGGGTTTGGCGGCACGAAACATCTTCTCGCACTTGTTGAGCCAGCCGTCACCCTCAAAAAAGTCATCGGTAACACGGTGCCAAGCGCAATAGTTCTTTAATCTAAGGTAGCGGACGTGTTCCCAGTCACGTGGGAATCCTGCCGGACAAGTCTTTAGTTTCTCCAATCCAAAACCCTGAGGGTCGTCCCATGTAGCCTCTTCCTTAGCTCCGAAATATTTGAGGAACTCCTTGTTTTCGACACAGCGCAACCACTCGTCCGTATTGGCCATAATCTCATTGCGGCAACTCGTCAGAATATTAGTAGGCAACCAATAACTGCCCACAGCAACGATACAGTGGTCGGGCTCCAAGTGGATATAGTAACCTCCGCGCAGCGCTTTCTTACCGTGAGCGCACATATAGGCCCCAAAATGATTCTTATAAGGCGATTTGTCTGGCGAGAAACGAGTATCACGATAGAAGCGATAGGTGCAGTCTTTAACCTGCAAATGGGCAATAGATGGGTCGAAAGTGACGATACGTTCCAATGCCTGACTCACCCCATGCTCAAAGTCTGCACGAACAGCCTCGTACTCTGCCTTATGCTCCAGAAACCAGGGGCGGTTATTGTTTGCCTGCAACTGTCGCAGAAAACCCAATATTCTCTTTGCATCCATAGTTTACAGTTTAAATACCATTATAATGTTACTTGCAAAATTACATTAACCGAACTAACGGATAAACAATAGTTCACGATATTTGGGGAGCGTCCACAAACCGTCTTCAACAATCATTTCCAATTTGTCAATCTCCTGACGAATACTCTCCATGTGGGGACATACAGTATCGTGATAGGCAATGGCTCGTTGATGAATATCGTTGATACGATTAGCCACCCGCCGGGCATCTGTCAGTTCCTCAGCCAGTTGCTCAATGCGCTCCGTACGTTCGGCAATCTCCTCAATGAGTTTCATGTTACGAGCAGACAATTGGGCAGCCTTTTCTGTAGGGAACACGTCTTTCATTCCCTGCACGTTTTTGATGAGTTTCGACTGATAGTGTGTAGAGACAGGAATGATGTGGTTCATAGCGAGGTCGCCTAAAACGCGGGCCTCTATCTGCACCGTCTTGACGTAGGTTTCCCACTTCACCTCATTGCGAGCCTCCAGTTCCTTGCGGTTCATTACCTTAGTCGACTCGAACATCCGTACAGAGGACTCATCAAGATAATGCTCAATAATGACTGGGCACGACTTTTCGACATCCAGCCCTCGGCGCTCAGCCTCCTTGACCCATTCCTCGCTATATCCGTTTCCGTCGAAACGAATAGGTTTGCAAGCCTTAATGTCTTCTTTTAATACCTCGAGGATAGCGGCAAACTTGGTGCTTTTATTCTCGGGAGTGCCATCGGGAACGGAAGCGGCAATCTTTGCGTCTACGCGTTTCTTAAAGTTATTGAGTGCTTCTGCCATAGCTGCATTGAGCGAAATCATGGCTGAGGCACAATTGACGCTGGAGCCTGGGGCACGGAACTCAAAGCGGTTGCCCGTGAAGGCAAAGGGCGATGTGCGGTTGCGGTCGGTATTGTCAACAATAATATCGGGAATCTGCGGAATGTCAATCTCCATCCCCTGTTTGCCTTTCAAGTTGAATAGTTCGTTCTTGTCCGACTGCTCAATATGGTCCAGCAACTCTGTTAACTGAGTGCCGAGGAACGAGGAAATGATAGCAGGCGGAGCTTCGTTGCCGCCCAGACGGTGGGCGTTGGTAGCCGACATAATGCTGGCCTTGAGCAGGCCGTTATGATGATAAACAGCCATCAGCGTTTCCACGATAAAGGTCACGAAACGCAAGTTCTCTTCTGGTGTCTTTCCTGGTGCGTGGAGCAGTACTCCATTGTCTGCCGACAGGCTCCAGTTTTGGTGTTTACCCGAGCCGTTGATGCCATCGAAAGGTTTCTCATGCAGCAGGACACGAAATCCATGATTGCGTGCCACCTTCTTCATCAGCGACATGAGCAGCATATTGTGGTCTACTGCCAGATTACATTCCTCAAAGATGGGGGCTAATTCAAATTGGTTGGGCGCAACTTCGTTATGGCGTGTCTTGACGGGTATGGCCAGTTCGAGCGACTGAATCTCCAAATCCTTCATAAAGGCCTGCACGCGATCAGGTATAGTTCCAAAGTAGTGGTCGTCCATTTGCTGATTCTTCGCACTTTCGTGTCCCATCAGCGTTCGCCCCGTCATCAACAGGTCAGGGCGTGCCGAGTATAGCCCTTCGTCTACAAGGAAATACTCCTGCTCCCAGCCTAAATTCACCTGTACTTTCTGTACGTCGTCATAGAAATATTGGCATACATCCTTAGCCGCCTTGCCTACTGCATGCAGCGCCCTAAGAAGTGGCGCCTTGTAGTCGAGCGCCTCGCCCGTATAGGCAATGAAAATAGTGGGGATGCACAACGTGTCGTCAATGATGAACACAGGGCTTGTGGGGTCCCATGCCGAGTAGCCACGTGCCTCGAAAGTATTGCGGATGCCGCCAGAAGGGAAGCTGGAGGCATCGGGCTCTTGCTGGACAAGCAGTTTTCCAGAGAATTTGGCTATCATGCCGCCCTTGCCGTCGTGTTCGATAAATGCGTCATGTTTCTCGGCAGTTCCTTCTGTTAAGGGCTGAAACCAGTGGGTATAATGGGTAACGCCCATCTCCATAGCCCATTGTTTCATGCCAGCTGCCACCGCGTCAGCAATGGAACTATCCAGACTGGCTCCATTGTCCATCACGTCAATCATCTTTTCATAGACGGGCTTGGGCAGATAACGATACATCTTTTCCTTGTTGAAGACGTATTTGCCAAAATATTCCGACGGGTGCTCCTCGGGTGTCCTTACGTCAAGGGCACGTTTCTTGAAAGCTTCCTCTACTACTTGAAATCTCAGATTGTTTGACACCATAACTTATGTGCTATTTGTGGGTTTATTAGTCAATGAAACGTTTAGTAATGTCGTGATAGTCCTCAATGCGGCGGTCGCGCAGGAAAGGCCACCAGCGGCGCACTTGTTCCGAGCGGTGCAGGTCGACTTCTACCACGACCTCGCTCTCTTTGTCAACAGGAGCTTCATAAAGCAGCTCGCCTTGAGGACCGGCTACGAAAGAGGTGCCCCAGAAAGGTACGCCATCTTCGTCGCCTACGCGATTGACCGTCACTACAGGCAATCCGTTGGCTACGGCATGGCCTCGCTGGACGGTTTGCCAAGCCCCTCGCTGGCGTTCCTGCTCCTCGGGAGTGTCGTTGGGGTCGTAACCGATAGCGGTAGGATAAACAAGAAGGTCGGCACCCTGCAGGGCCATCAGTCGGGCAGCCTCTGGGTACCATTGGTCCCAGCACACCAACACGCCCAGAGTACCCACGCTGGTCTTAATGGGGTGGAAGCCGAGGTCGCCGGGAGTAAAGTAGAACTTTTCGTAATATCCTGGGTCGTCGGGGATGTGCATCTTGCGATACTTGCCTGCTATGCTCCCGTCCTTCTCCAGCACTACAGCCGTGTTGTGGTATAAGCCTTGGGCACGTCGCTCGAACAAAGAGGTAACGATGACCACGCCCAACCGCTTTGCCAACTGGCCGAAAAACTCAGTCGAGGGGCCAGGAATGGGCTCTGCCAAGTCGAAGGTGTTGACGTTCTCCGTCTGGCAGAAATATAGCGAGTTGTGCAACTCTTGTAGAACGATGAGTTCTGCGCCCTGCCCAGCTAATGCCTCTATTTTAGTAGCCAGTCGAAGACGGTTCTGTGCTATGTCTTCCGTATTGTGCTGTTGTATGATACCTATTTTCACGTCTTATCTTATTTGTGGTTTTCATTTCTCGTCTCCATAGTATTGCATCGTGCAACAATGCAGACTCCCGTGTTGTTTGATGACGGCTTGGCAGTCTATTCCTACAATTTCCCGCTGGGGGAAGGCTTCGCCGATGATGCGTAACGCCTCTTGGTCAAGGTCTGGCTGGCCGTAAGTTGGCACGAGGACGGCTCCATTGATGACCAGATAGTTGGCGTAAGTGGCTGGCAATCTGTTTGCTCCGTCGTACATAGGGCGGGGGAGGGGTAGCTTCAATAGACGGTAGGGCTGACCGTCCAGCGTTCGCAGGCTTTTCAGTTCCTGCTCCATGAGCAACAGGCCAGTATGCTGGTCGTCGCCTCCCGTATATAATAAGGTGTCCTCGGGTGCTATGCGTACTAACGTATCAATATGCCCGTCAGTATCGTCGCCTATGAGACTCCCGTGCTCAAGCCATATTATGCGCTCTGCGCCCAACCACAACTTCAGCCGTTCTCCAATCTCTTGTTGCGTCAAAGGCTGGTTGCGGTGGGGAGCCATCAGGCAACACTTTGTGGTGAATATGGTGCCTTTGCCGTCGCTCTCTATGGAGCCTCCCTCTAACACAAAGTCAAGGTGCGGCTCGTAGGTGCCTTTGACAAGCCCACGCTCGTAGAGATGACGATTGATGGCATTGTCCTTTTCGGCAGCAAACTTCTCGCCCCAGCCATTGAAACAGAAGTCGAGGAGTATGGTCTCACGCTCTGTTTCCTGCTCCTCGTAGACGGTAATAAAGCCGTGATCGCGGGCCCAAGTGTCGTTATGCGGAATGTCGTCAACCACAATCAGTCGCTCGCGCTTACTGATTTCACGCGCCATGTTTTCATAGACGGCAGTGATTTCTGGCAGGATAGGTGCCCAGTCGGTATCTGCGTGCGGCCAAGTCAGTTGCACAGCCCACTGCGGCTCCCATTCGGCAGGCATACGCCTCGTTTTCGTTTTCATGGGTGCAAAGTTACACAAAACCGCGCAAAATACCAAAATCATTTGGCTTTTTGCTTGTTTTACACTACCTTTGCACGGAAATTATGATGCTTGAACTACATCATGTGACGATAGGGTCACAAGTACACGACCTCTCACTGACCGTCGATGCTGGTCAGTTGGTGTGTTTGACTGGTGCACAAGGCTCGGGAAAGACCACCCTGATACGTGCCGTCATGGGCTTTATTCCCGTTGATGGCGGACATATTTGTATTGACGGCGAACTGCTGACACCCCAGTCGGCATATTATTTCCGTCGTCAAATGGCTTACGTGCCCCAGCGACTCTCTTTGCCTGATGGCTATACGGAGGTGAATACCGACTATCTTTGGCTATTGAACAAGGCCGTCAACTCAGACAAGCCCCTTTTGATAATAGACGAACCTCAAAACACGCTCCCTACCGATGAGTGCTGGGAAGTAGACCGACTGCTGATGGAGGCCGCCCGACAAGGGAAAACTCTGCTGGCCGTTAACGACCGCATCACCCAAAATCAGATTCGCCTATGATGACCTGTTACCTAATTCTCCTGCTGGCCGTCGCGCTTTGGAAAGGCTATTACGCTTGGCAACGGGGGCGCAAATGCTATCTGCAAGACCGTCTGCACCACGATTCTTTGCGCGAGTATCTGTTAGGAAACGGGGCAACCGACTGGCAGTCCAACCTCCCGTTCTATCGTCACGCCCTGCAACGAGCCCTACTCCCCCTCAAGTCACAATGGCGCCTCTGGCTGGTCCTCCTTCTCTTAGGCCTCGTCGCTATGTGCTTCTAATGACCTTTTCCCCTTGCGAGAACAGCCCTTGTCCTTTACGAGAACGGCTCTCGTTCCCCACGAGAAACTTGTATACCTCTTGTCTCCCGTGCGTATACAGTTTGTATACCCCTGGAATACAACTTGTATACACGGCGTATACAACCTGTATACTC
>JAFLSF010000072.1 GCA_022511045.1 Prevotella sp. | reverse complement strand
GACCCCCTGATTAACAGTCAGGTGCTCTAACCAACTGAGCTACTGAAGCAAGTTTGCACATCATTTCTGATTTGCGGATGCAAAGGTAATGTGTTTTTTTGTAATGTGCAAACTTTTTGGGGAAAAATTTCATAGAAAGGGGGAATTTTTGTAATTTTGTGGGCAAAATTGGGATAAGTAGAAAGGTTTAAAACTAGAAAAAGTGATATGAAAAGAGTAAGAAATACTGTGGATATAAGGAAGGTGGCAAGATGGTTTCTGCTTTTTTGCCTGTTTGTATTCCTGCCTTCAGCCTTATGGGCGCAAGGGGTGAAGAACCACAATTTAGAGGTAGCCAAGAATTTAGAGATATTCAATGCACTATATAAGAATTTGGATTTGATGTATGTTGATACGTTGGATGCTGACAAAGTGGTGACGACGGGTATCAATGCTATGTTGAGTTCATTGGATCCTTACACGGAATATTATCCAGAGGAGAAACAGAAAGAACTGAGAACCATGCTTACGGGTAAGTATGCGGGTATTGGTGCACTGATTCGTTATCATCAGCGACTAAAGCGGGTTGTCATCGACGAGCCTTATTTGGATATGCCAGCTCAAGAGGTGGGATTGCGGAAGGGTGATATTATTTTGCAAATTGACGATTCAGTAATGACGGACAAGATGCCTACCTATGTTAGTAGCCATTTACGTGGCGAGGCTGGCACAACGTTTATGTTGAAAGTGTTGCGCCCATCAACAGGTAAAACTATCAGTATGAAGGTAACGCGACAAAGCATAAAAATGCCAGAAATACCTTATTATGGTATGCGTGAAAATGGGGTAGGGTATATTTGTCTGAGTAGTTTTACAGGCGAGCCGGCCAAAGCTATGCGGCGTGCTTTCTTGGACTTGAAGAAACAAGGAGCAGAGAAATTGGTACTTGATTTAAGAGGGAATGGCGGAGGCGTGCTGACTGAGTGCGTGGATATATTAAATATGTGGTTGCCTAAGGACCTGAAAATAGTTGAGACGAAAGGCAAGTTGAAGCGGGCTGCATCAGAATATAAAACGCGATTGGAGCCTATCGACACCGTGATGCCCATCGCCGTGTTGGTGAATCAAGAGACGGCATCGGCGTCGGAGATAACGTGTGGAGCCTTGCAAGATTTGAAGCGCGGGATAATTATAGGTACGCGCACGTATGGAAAGGGATTGGTACAGGTGCCCAACGTAGATTTGCCTTATAATACCAACCTCAAGTTGACCACTGCCCGCTATTATCTGCCCAGCGGTCGCGGCATTGAGATGAAGGAAGGTATCAAACCCGATGTGGAAGTTAAACCAGACACGATGTCAAACATAACACTCTATCTGGATCGTTTGGATTCCACCGAAGTAATGTTCGACTATGTGGTAGATTATATTGCCAGACATCCCCATATAGCGCCAGCTGCTGACTTCCACCTAACGGATGCTGATTACGAAGACTTTTGTCAGCGTGTAGTCAAAGCGGGCTTTACTTACGACCAAATGAGCAAGAAGCAGATGGAAGAGTTAGTGAAGACAGCTAAGTTTGAGGGCTACTACGATGAAGCTAAGGCGGAATTTGAGGCTTTGCAGGCTAAACTTGATCATCATGATGTTGAGCGCGACCTAAAGTATCGGCGTAGCGAGATACAACAGTTGTTGGAGCAAGACATAGTCAGTGCTTACTATTATCAAGCAGGACAAGTTCAGGTAGGATTGCGAAATGACAAAGTTATTAAGGAAGCAGAGCGAATATTAAATAACAAAGATGAGTATTATATTGTCGTAAATCATGAACAAACGGCCGAAAAACGTGATTAAGTGGCAAATTGATGTATTTAATTGTTAAATGGGGGGGGTAAAAGTTAAACGATGCAAAAAATCAACACTTTTTTCATGTGAACCCTTGTGGGTATAAAAAATATGCTTACCTTTGCACTTGCACACAACTAGTAATTTTAATCTATATTTATCATTTTCCTCATTTTAGGGAAGCTGTCTGCGAAAGATCGCTTCCCTTTGTTTTGGTATTATCCGAAAAAAGCACTATCTTTGCACCATGAAAGCTCGCAAGGGCAAAACCAAAGTCTATATATTATGAGCGATTGGAAAGGATTATGGGCACGGGTGCGCGAACGTTTCGACCTTATGCCCGACCGTGAGAAAGAACAAGATGTGATAGAAGATATTAGCAGAGAGGCTGTGTTTAAAGGTGCTAACCTCTGGGTGTTAATTTTTGCTATCTTCATAGCCTCGTTGGGGTTAAACGTCAATTCTACGGCTGTTATCATCGGCGCTATGCTTATATCGCCCTTGATGGGTCCCATCATTGGTATGGGTTTGGCAGTAGGAATCAATGATTTGGACCTACTGAGGCGTTCGTTCAAGAACTATGCTATAGCCACAGGTATTAGCATCCTTACGGCTACAGTTTATTTCTTATTGACTCCTTTTAACGAAGTACAATCGGAACTTTTAGCACGTACGCAACCCACGTTGTATGATGTTATGATAGCTTTCTTGGGTGGTGCCGCTGGTATCGTGGCATTATGTAGTCGGGGTAAAGGTAATGTAATACCAGGTGTTGCTATAGCTACCGCTTTGATGCCTCCACTATGTACGGCTGGTTTCGGATTGGCTACAGGACGTTTCCTCTTCTTCATTGGCGCCTTCTATCTCTTTTTTATCAATACGGTATTCATAGCTTTGGCAACTGTGTTAGGCGTACATCTGATGAAGTTCCACCCTCGCGATTTTATTTCGCGAGAACGCGCTTTGCACGCTAAGCGAGTGCTAACAGGCATTATCGTGGTGACCATGCTTCCTGCTGCTTTGATGACCTATCAGATAGTGCGTACCAGCATCTTCAATCGTCAGGTCGCACAGTTTGTCGCCAACGAATTGCAACAAAAAGGTACTCAGATTCTCCAGATGGATGCTGATAGAGAGGGTAAGCGCTTGCAAATTGTGGCTATAGGACGTGAAATTACTGATGCCACGAAGACTGAGGCCGAACGACACTTGGCGTTTTATGGCCTATCGCATTATGAGCTACGCATCATTCAGGGTGCCCAGACGGATAGTCTGATGCAACTGAATAGCCAACTCGCAGAAGCCAGCAACAATCGGGAAAGTGCCCAACAGAAGCTACTTGAAATGTCTGCTGAGAATAATGAGTTGTCCAGTCAGTTGAATGAATATACCCGTTACGAGCTACTTTCTGTTGAGATACGCTCAGAGATGGCGGCACTTTTCCCGCAAGTAAAGAGTGTAAGTCTCTCCAATACGACGGAAACCAGTCGCGATACTACGGCCGTAAGTCGCTTTGTCTCTGCCATTATAACCACAGATGGTGGTAAGCGGCTCACGCCTATTGAGCACCAGAAGTTGGCTACATGGCTTAAGGCTCGAGTTGATGCTGATAGTCTTGTAATGGTGGAAAAATAAGGTGAACTTTTGGCAATGTCCAAAGAAATATCTACCTTTGTACCCGATTATGGCTAATGATATAGCAAAAACCAATGCCCAATTCGAGCAGGTAATAGCGGAATGTCGCTCATTGTTCGAGAAGAAACTTCATGACTACGGAGCTTCGTGGCGCATACTGCGGCCCCAGTCGCTTACGGACCAACTATTTATCAAGGCAAAGCGCATCCGTTCGTTGGAAATCAAGAAGGAATCGCTGGTGGGCGAGGGCATCCGTCCCGAGTTCGTGGCGCTCATCAACTATGGTATTGTGGGGCTGATACAGCTTTATAATGGTTTTTCCGATACAGTAGATATTACGCCTGATGAGGCTATGGTGCTCTATGACCGTTACGCCCAAGAGGCTTTAGAGTTAATGAAGCGCAAGAACCACGACTACAACGAAGCATGGCGAGGTATGAGAGTCAGTTCGTATACGGATTTTATCTTGACTAAGATAGAGCGCATTAAAGAAATTGAGGAAATAGAAAATCGGGGTGAGCATTTGGAAGCCAGCGAGGGTATCGATTCTAACTATATGGACATTATTAATTATGCCGTTTTTGGAGTGATTAAGTTGCATGAGTAGGGAGTGAAAAAAGTTCTTGTAAATATTGCCCGACTGGTGTTAGCCGTCACCCTGATACTCTCAGGGTTTGTTAAGGCCGTCGACCCGTTGGGCACTCAATACAAGATTACTGACTATCTGCAAGCCGTGCATTTGGGAGCCTATGTTCCCGATTTTCTGACTTTGGGCGTTTCCGTGCTTTTGTCAGCTTTTGAGTTTATGATAGGCCTTTGCCTGTTGTTTGCCATCCAACGTCGCCTAACATCAACTATAGCCCTGCTCATGATGCTTGTGATGACTCCGTTAACGCTATGGTTGGCTATAGCTAATCCCGTACACGATTGCGGATGCTTTGGCGATGCGGTGGTGCTTACCAATTGGCAAAGTTTTTGGAAAAATGTCGTATTGCTTGCGGCAGCTGTTATGGTGAGTCGCTGGCCTTTGATGATGGTGCGGTTCATCAGTAAGAGCAATCAATGGATAGTTGTCAACTACTCTACTATTTTCATCCTTCTGGTGTCTGGCCTTGCGCTCTATGACCTGCCCTATTTTGACTTCCGTCCCTACCATATAGGAGCTGACTTGAAGAAAGGGTGGCAACGGGTGTTGGAGGGCGAGGATTTGCCTTATGCCGATTTCTTCATGCAGCGTATGGAGGACGGTGAGGATATTACGGAGCAAGTGCTGACGCAAAAAGGCTATGTATTCCTATTAGTGGCTCCTTATTTGGAGCAAGCCGACGATAGCCAATTAGATTTAATAAATCAAGTCTACGAGTATGCCGAGGACAATCAATATCCGTTCTATTGTTTAACAGCAAGCGGCGAGAGGGCTATTGGCCGTTGGCATGACCAGACGGGAGCGGAATATCCGTTCTGCCAGTCGGACGATGTCGTGTTGAAGACCATTATTCGTAGCAATCCTGGCCTCTTGTTGCTCAAGGATGGTGTTATCATCCGCAAGTGGAGTCATAACCGTTTGCCAGACGAATATCAGTTGAGCGAGCCTTTGGAGCAGTTGGAGATAGGGAAAATGTCCGAGAATTCTATGTCGCGTCGGACGTTGTATATCTTCCTTTGGTACATCCTGCCCCTCATGATGCTGACGCTTGCCGACCGTTTGTGGGCTTGGTCGAATTGGGTGAGAAGAAGAAAATATTTGAGAAATATAAAACTAATAAAAAGAAAGAACAATGAGAAAGAAAATCGTAGCAGGCAATTGGAAGATGAATCTGAACCTGCAAGAGGGAGTGGCGTTGGCCAAGGAACTGAATGAAGCTTTGAAGGCCGATAAGCCTAATTGCGAGGTAGTTATTTGCACACCGTTCATCCACCTTGCATCAGTGTCTCAGGTGCTCGACCCCGCCTTAGTGGGTTTAGGAGCCGAGAATTGTGCCGACAAGGAGAAGGGTGCCTATACTGGCGAAGTAAGCGCCGAGATGGTTAAGTCGACAGGAGCTCAATATGTTATCCTCGGCCACTCTGAACGTCGCGAATACTACAAGGAGACTCCCGAGATTCTGAAGGAGAAAGTGCTGTTAGCTTTGAAGAATGGTCTGAAAGTCATCTTCTGTATTGGCGAGACTTTGGCTGAGCGTGAGGCTAACCAGCAAAATGCTGTTGTCAAGGCTGAGTTGGAAGGTAGCGTCTTCAATTTGAGCGAGGAGGATTTCCGCAACATCGTCATTGCCTACGAACCCATCTGGGCTATTGGAACGGGTAAGACCGCTACTGCTGAGCAGGCTGAGGAGATACATGCCTACATCCGCAGTATCGTAGCTGAAAAGTATGGACAGGCTGTGGCCGATGACACCAGCATCCTCTATGGTGGCTCATGCAAGGCCAGCAATGCGCCTGAGCTTTTCGCCAAGGCCGATATTGACGGCGGTCTTATTGGCGGTGCCTCACTGAAGTGTGCCGACTTCAAGGGTATCATTGACGCATGGAAATAATGCAGAGGTTTTTATTCATATTCCTGATGTGTGTTGGTATTCTGACGAGTGCCAACGCACAAACCTTTACTCAACGCATCCAGAAGACGGCCAACGGGCAAGGAACGGTGGTCATCCACCAAAGCGACAGCATTGACCAACTGGTAAATACGGCGGTGCTTGCCAATCGGAATGTGGCGGCTAAGCCTGCTGCAACGCCTGCTCCCCCTACTAAGCCTACGGGCAACGGTGCGAGTGTCGGCACTCCCGCACAGGCTACGCCGAAGCAAGAAGCTCCCGTTCAGAAGGCGCAGGCTGAGCAAGGTGAGGAGTCAAAAGGCGTTTCTACCTACAAGGCTGTGGGCTATCGGGTGCAGGCTTTTGCGGGTGGCAACTCGCGGGCAGACCGCCAAAAGGCAGAAGCTACACGCAGCACTATCAAGAGCCACTTCCCCAATGTGCCCGTTTATGTCAATTTCTTCTCGCCACGATGGATTTGTCGCGTAGGCAACTATCGTACCTATGAGGAGGCTCACCAGATGCTGGTCAGCCTGCGTAATTTGGGCTTCGACCAATGTACCATCGTCAAGGGTAAGATAACGGTAGCCTATTAACACTTTATCGTAAAAAGCATGAGTGCAGAGAACGAAATATTCCGCGAAGGCCTTGACGAGTTGGCGTCGCATTACAAGAGTATCTTGGGGCTGTTGGGCGAGAACCCTTCGCGCGAGGGGCTGTTGAAGACACCTATGCGAGTGGCTAAGGCCATGCAGGTCTTGACGCGCGGCTACGAGATGGATGCCCATCAAGTGTTGCGTGATGCGTTGTTTAAGGAAGACTACTCGCAGATGGTCATCGTCAAGGACATTGATTTCTTCTCGCTTTGCGAACATCACTTGCTGCCTTTCTACGGCAAGGCACACGTGGCTTACATTCCCAATGGATATATCACTGGGTTGTCTAAGATAGCCCGCGTGGTGGACATCTACAGCCATCGTCTGCAAGTACAGGAGCGCATGACCCTACAAATCAAAGAGTGTATTCAAGAGACGCTCCACCCCTTAGGCGTTATGGTCGTGATAGAGGCTCGACACTTGTGTATGCAAATGCGCGGCGTCGAAAAGCAAAACTCCGTCACCACTACCAGCGACTTCTGTGGTGCATTTAATCAGGCGAAGACACGTCAGGAATTCATGAATCTCATACATAACCAATCATAAACACTAATCAAAGCAAATACTATGGAACAGTTTAACAAAGACACTTACAAGAAAGAGACACTCTTACAGGAGTTTTTCCACAGTTGTCTGGGGAAAGTTATCATCGTGGCCGCCATAGCGATTCTCCTGTTCATTATTGCTGTACTGACAGTACCTTCCGGCGAGAAGATGCGGGCAGAGACCATTGATAATATCCATCAATGCCTGCAAGAAAACGACAGCCTGATGAACGACGATATTGACGAAACCTTCAACAACATTGTGCGTACACTCTCTAAGGCTGACACTACGCTGACGAATCCTGAAACATTAAAAGCATTCTATGCGTACAATACTTTGACGATTGACAAGCACGCGTCCTATTCCGCCGCCATTTTACACAACACCCGCCATCCGCAAGGCGTGTGCGTGGGAGTAGGCGTCTTCGGTGTTGTCATCTCCACCGTTGAGTACGAGGATTTAGTGCTTGAGTTGGGACCTGCACACGGCGACTATCTCCAGCGCTTGGTGCCCCCGCCCGCCATTGACGAGGACTTCGGTGAGAACCCTCATCTGAAGCCCTATCACTACAGAGGCAATCCCGACGATTGATTCAGTAGCTGGCCGTACACGGTATACCAGCCGCTATCACACGGTCGCGAATGGCATCCAGCTGTTCGCGACTGGCTTTTTCCAGCCCTTGTGTCGGCGTCTCGCGGTCTATGGTGTATACCATCACTTGACTCGGGCCAATCTCCCTCAGTGCCTCCAGCCAAGGCCCCACATACTCCTCGCCCGTGTTGTCCACCGACTCGCCCATACACACGCCGCGCATAAACATGGTCTGGATGACTAAATGGCCATTAAAAGCCTTCATGCGCTCAATAATCTTGCGGACGTCATACGTGCCGTTGGGGTGGTCTACCTTGCTGATATAGGTCGGGTCTATGGTGTCCAGCTTTAGGATGTTGTCGTCTACGCGCAACAAAGCATCGTGTATCTCTGGACGGTGAATCATTGTCGAGTTGCTCAGCACGCAAACTCTTGCCTTCGGGCAGTATTTGTTGCGCAGGCGAATGGTGTCGTCGATAATCTCCGCAAAGTGCGGATGACACGTTGGCTCGCCGTTGCCTGCAAAAGTCAGTACATCGGGCAACTGACCCTGGGCCGCCATCTCCCGTAGTTGGCCCTCCAGCTTCTCGGCCACCTCCTCGCGACTCGGTAGGGGCAGGTTGGGTCGATGGTCCTCATTAAAGCCGCACTCGCAATAGATGCAGTCGAAACTGCAAACCTTGCCGTCGGCTGGCAATAGGTTGATGCCCAGCGAAATGCCTAAGCGGCGACTATGGACGGGGCCGAAAATCGGCGATGGATAAATTACCGTACTCATTCTGTCTCTGTTTCTTGTTCTTGTTCTTGTTTGCTTTGTTCTCTGCTTCTCAGCTTCATGTACATACTGCGTCTGTTGTGTATAAGGTCTCACCGCCCGCGCGGAGGTCTCTCGTAGTCTCTGAGAGCCGCCCTCGTGGCCTTTGAGGAGCGTTCTCTCCGCAGCCTTTCCGTGCGTGGCCTTTGCGCGTTGGGGCTGCTTTTCGTCTACGGG
>JAFLSF010000071.1:1712-9891 GCA_022511045.1 Prevotella sp. | reverse complement strand
ACTTTTTCATAATTTGTTTTGATTGTATTGGTTATTACTTGTGGCCTCCAGCCACTGTTTCAGTTCCACACTCAGCAGCCAGTGGCGGCACTTGAACTTCTTCTTCACCACGTGCCCCATCACGCCGCACATCCGTGCGCCACTCTCCATGATTTGCTTGTGCCGGCACGAAGCGCAGCACCGTTTGATTTCCGTTTGTTTCATCTTTCATTTACTTTTTGAATTGATTACGTTTTTCGTCTTTCGACAATGCAAAGTTAGGGCATTTCCCCTGTAGTTTTCAAGACATTATGACAAAACCGAACGTTGCATAAGTAAATACAAAAAAATACAAGCCCTGCACAAGTTTTTGCACAAGTTACTAAAATTCTTCACACCATTTTTAGTAGATTCAGGGATTATTTCACCTGACTATTCCAATTCGATTCCGATTTTGTGTATATACCATAATCGTGTAGCACTTGCCAAAGGTTGCGCTTTCTTGACAAGTCGGATATCCTCCGCTCACCTACCCACAAGTTTACTAAATTCGTGATTTGTGTAGGTCTCATACCTTGTATGCTGCCAAGGAAATGCGTCGCCTCTTGCTCGCTTCCAAAGAACATCGGTTTCAGCCGATTCACAATTTTCTGCCTTTCCTCGTCAACTTCCTTTTGCGCCACGCTGCGCGCCTCGCCATACCTTACCGTTGTTCCTGCAAACTTTTCCAAGGCGTGAATCACCGCTATGGCATCGTTGTTTTCCGTTTCAATCGTAACAACCATCTGCGACTATCCTTTTCTCCTGATTGCCAACAGGCTCACCACGAGCCTATTTCTGGCTGAGAGATATGTCAGGGGTGGCTTTTCAGCAACAGAAAACAGAAAAGGTGTAGCCGCAGCCTACCGCTGAAACTACACCTTTCCAACAAAAGAACCCCAAATTAACCTGAAAACAATCTAATACCTATATTTTAATATCCTTCATTCTGATCTAACTGCCCATTCAGACGCATATCCAGATTCTGGTTTAACTCGGTCAGCGGAATAGGCCAGAGTTGCAGGTAATCCTTGAAAGAACCTTTGGCAACACTTTGGGCAGCCCACTTGTTGTACTTCTTCAAACGTGGCAGGAATTGTCCTGTGCGTATGAGGTCATAGCGACGCCAGTTTTCACCGAAAAGTTCACGAATGCGCTCGTCCTGCATCTGCTCACGGAAATCTGCCTGATTCAATCCTGACCATCGAAGTGCAGCAGGCTGACTGCCACCAAAGGCACGGTCGCGCACCTGATTGACATAAATTTCTGCCTGTGAGGTTTGTCCCAACTCATTCAGACACTCAGCATAGCATAGCAATACGTCGGCATAGCGCAATACAGGAATGTTCTTGCCAGAAAGCCACATATTATTGACTTCAAGACCTGATGCTGCATCGGTACGGAAATCCTCATATTTCTTGATGTGTGGTTTCAACTCATCGTGATCTTCCTCGCTCAGACCTTCCCATGTCAGACTGCTCAAATCGGGTTGCACGCCGTTATAAGAGAAATCATAGCGCAGGCTGGCTTCCTTACGAGCATCGCCCTCTTCCCAAATACCACCATTTTCTACGGTCTCGTATGCGTGAACGGTTGGCACGGAGTGATCATAGCCTGCAAAGTAGCAGCCATCGCCAAACCAGTTCTGGGCAGCACGCGAGCCAATTTGAAACTGCACCTGGTTGGCATATCCACGAGCACAAGAAAAGGTGTTTGTAAAAATGACTTCATTTACAGCACTTTTGGTATAGTCCCAAAGGTCATTATAATCAGTCAATAGCGAATAAGTGCCATCCATTACTTTTTCAAAACACTCTTTTGCTTTGCTGAAATCACGCAAACCAGTTTCCTCGGGTGCAGACATATATGCTTTACCCAACATCGTCCAGCCGGCATAACTCGTGGCACGTCCTTCTGCGTTCTTGCTTGGTGCTTTTGTGGCAAGTGTAAAGTCGTCGATAATGAACTGCCAAACATCTTTAAGCGACTGACGACCATAGTCCAGTTCGCCATTATCAATACGTTGCAGGTCAATGATGGGCACACGTCCCCAAATCATTGTTGCCTGATAAGTCAGGAACCCACGAATGAAAGCTGCCTCGCCCATCAGTTGTTCTTCGGCTGAGCCTGCCTGTGGATTCATAGCCTTAATAGCCCTGACAATTTTTGCAGCATTGGCAATCACAGGCCAACGATAGTTCCAGGCATTTTGAACATAGCCATTTTCTGAATTCATCGCCCCGTCACAAAAGTCCCACGCAGACGTGTTGGCATCCTTTGACTGGAGAGCACCAGTCTGGATCTCATCCGTACCTTGCAGTAAGAACCAGCAACGTTCGTCCTTGTAGTTTTCTTTGAATGCATCGTAAATACTCTGCATATTCAGATCTGCTAATTTTAAATCTGTGAGCACTTGCTCTTCCGAAAGTTGTGTTTGGTTGCCCTCATCCAGAAAGTCTGAACAAGCGGTCGTTCCACAGATTGTGACAACTGCACAAATGATACTATATATCTTTTTCATATTATTGCGGGATTAGAATATTAGAAACTGACGTTCAGACCGAAGGTGAATGTCTTTGTAGGAGGATAGTTATAGTCGCCTGTTTCGGGATCGAAACCCTTATATGGAGTCAGGCAGAAGAGGTTACTGGCTGTGGCATAGAGGCGCAGGCTGCTCAAATGCAGTTTGTTGATGACATTACGGTCAACGTTGTAAGCCAGCGTCAGCGTAGAGAGTCGCAGATAATTGGCATTCTGGACGACGAGATCCGTGTCAGACGGCTTGTAGCCATTGTAGCCTGATGAGTTGCTGACAACTTTGGGGAATTTAGCATCAATATTGGTTGCGCTCCAACGGTCAGCCAAGTCAGGAGAAGCCTGTGACAAGCCTACACTATTGGTTAGGCTCTCATAATAATCACTAATCTTCTTCGCACCAAAAGCATATGTGAAGATGGCATTCAGCGTGAAATTCTTATAGCGGAAATCGGTGTTGAAACCACCATAGACTTTTGGATCGCTCTTGCCTACGATGTCACGGTCGTATTCGTTGATAATGCCATCAGGTTTTCCGTCAGGACCAGAGATGTCTTTTACAAAAAGGTCACCTATTTCTACGGTATGACCATTGTAGTTTTTACCTTCCCACTCAGCGCGGTTGCTCTCATTGGCAATGCCACCAGCACGATAAGTATAAATGGTATGCAACGGCTCGTTGAGGAAAATATTTCCTTCACGCTCTGTCCCATTCAGAATTTGCTCCACATCGCCATAGAGTTTTGTGACTTTGTTAGCATCATAAGAGATATTGCCGCCAAAGTTCCAGCCAAAATCTTTCAGGTCTATAATACGAGCGTTTACACTCAGTTCGATACCCTTGTTCTCTACCTTACCAATATTCTCCCAAGTTGTAGAATAGCCGGTAGTCAGTGGCAGTGAGTGTTGCATTAACAGGTTGTCATTGACAATATAGAACAAGTCGGCTGATGCTGTAATGCGATTCTTCATGAATCCAAAGTCAACACCAATGTTAAATTGTTTCTGCTTTTCCCAAGTAATAGCAGGTGTCCCGCGCATACCGCTTGACGCATAGCCAGCCATGCCAACGGTGTTTCCGTCAATGGTCTGACGCTGTGCTACTGGATTGTACCAAGTGCCATATACATAGTTGGCTATATCTTGATTGCCTACCACACCATAGCCAAGACGGAGTTTCAGGCGGCTGAATGTGTTTTGGTTTTGCATAAACTTCTCATTGGTTGCTTCCCAAGCGAATGAGAATGAAGGGAAGATGCCCCAGCGATGTCCGTCACCAAACTTTGAAGACCCGTCATAACGTGCTGTTGCCGTTAGGAAATAGCGACTGTCATAGTTGTAGTTGCCACGCAAAATATAAGAAAGCAGGGTGGAGTTTCTGAAATCAGAGTCAATGACGGTTTTCTCAAACGCAGCAGCACCAGCCAGTTCATGGTAGCCTAAATGGTCACTGGGGAAGCGATATCCGCGAGAAAGGTCGTAATTGTTTGACTCTTTGCTCATGCTGGTACCTACCATGACGTTCAGCTTGTGCTTGTCAATCTGCATATCGTATGAGAGTGAGTTGTCCCACTGCCAGTTACTTTGCTCCCAGCGCTCGTGCTGTGCAATGGCATCGCCAGACTCGTGGCGCACTGATTCCTGAATATTGCCAGGAGTATAGGCAAGCCAGCTCTGAGTGGCATAGTCTACAGAGAGTGTTGAGCGGAAGTTCAAGCCTTTCATCGGATTGATGTTGATGAAGTTCGAAGAGGCAAAGCGTGTTCTTGTGCGGTCTCTTTGCACATCCATCGAGTTGAAAGGATTGTATTCGTTGTTGTAGTTCTCCGTCAGTGCCTGATAGTAGACAGTCAGATATTGGCTCTGATACCTTGTTGCAGGATCCATGTATGGAGCATAGTCCAAAATGGGGTTGGCACTCAACGCCTTGTTATAGACATCATCAGAAGGGATGGCATCTTGTGTGCGAGTGAAAGAAGTGTTAGTACCCACTTTAAGCCACGACTTCACAAAATATTCAGCATTGAAACGACCAGAATACTTGTCTTGGTCTGACCCTTTCACAATGCCTTTCAGATTAGAATAATTCAGGCTGAAATAAACGCTGCCCTTATCAAATGCTTTTGAGAAACTGACGTTATGATTATGCTGCACACCCGTACGAATCACTTGGTCGAGCCAGTCATAACTGTTCCAGCGATTGCCGTTGCGACTCTGGAATTCTTGTTCAGAAAAAGCAAGGTTTGTACCCAGCAATGTGCTATTAATGTACTCCTCACGATTGGCAGAAGGATTATTGCGCAAATAGCCATTGGCAAATGCGTCGATACGCAGGTTAGCCAAGTCTGTAGCGTTCATGGTCTTGGGGCGCTGGGTCATAGAAGATATGCTTATCCAGCCGTCATATGTAACGTTACCATCGTGGCTGCCACCTTTTGCAACACCCGTGCTGGCACCTTTCTTTGTGGTAATCAGCACCACGCCATTTGCACCACGAGAACCATAGAGGGCTGTGGCGGAAGCATCCTTCAACACTTCAAGATGTTCCACATCGTTGGGATTGATGCTACTGAAACCGCCAAAGTCATTGTTCATCACCATACCATCCACTACATAGATAGGGTCTGAGCCTGAATTGATGGTGTTCATACCTCGCACACGGATGCCAGAGTCATCGCTTGGACGAGCACCAGGTGAGACGAACACACCCGACACACGGCCTTGAAGCGCCTGATTCACATTTGTCACTGGCTTTTCTGTCAGTGTTTTGCCATCGACACTGCCAACGGCACCTGTCAGATCACTCTTTTTCATGATAGTACCAACGACCACCACTTCATCCAGCTCGGCATTGTCTTCCAGCAATGTGATGTTAATGGAAGTCGTACCTTTCACTTTCGCTTTCTGTGCGATAAATCCGATATAGGAGATTGTTAACTCATCACCCTCGTTTGCCTTCAGTTGAAAGTTACCGTCGAAGTCTGTCACTGTACCATTGCTGGTACCCGTAACAATCACACTCGCACCAATGATTGGCTCTCCTGTATTGTCTTTTACGTTACCCTTGACTGACACTTGTGCCGTCAGATGAGTGCAAAGACTGAGAAGCACTGCCATCAAAAATATTACTCTTTTGTTCATAGTTTATATAATTATTGGTAAGTTTACTCTTTTGTTATTTCTATCAGGCGGCTGCTCATGTCATCGCCAGTTGTCAGAGGAAGACCGATTTTCATCAAATAGTCTCCATAGAAAACCTTGCCGTCGAACTGCATTCTTGATTTCTGCCCTGGCATCAGGCAGATTTCCTTGACTCTATACTTGGCATTGGCGTCAAGTCCTTCAAGGCGTGTTGGCAATAGTTGTTCATTGAAGTCTGGATGTATATCGTAGGCGGCTACCAATGCATGGCTCTTGTCGTCGCTGACACGTTCCAATACGCAGTGCTTGGTCTTATAAGGAGATACCAGACGATAGAGATTGGGCGAGTAAATGACGGGCTTCAGCCGATTATACTCTTTTACGGCTTCACGGCAATACTTCAAGTCGTCAGCCGACATGGATTTGAGGTCGATGTCGAAGCCAAGTTTACAGGTAAAGTCAACATCTACACGGAACTTCACACTGGCACGCTGATTCCAATTCGTAACGTGCGAGCACATGGCTTTTGA
This sequence comes from Prevotella sp., assembly GCA_022511045.1. Taxonomy (GTDB): domain Bacteria; phylum Bacteroidota; class Bacteroidia; order Bacteroidales; family Bacteroidaceae; genus Prevotella. Next base: position 3,667 of record JAFLSF010000071.1, on the reverse strand, counting down.
GGGCATAAACTGTGAGAAGCCCCACTGGATATACAGACGCTCTACAGGATCGGTATTGTCAGAACACCAGAACTCGGTGAAGTATTTCAGTGCTTCAAAGTCGCAACGACCGCCACCGCCAGAGCAGAGCATCATCATCAGGTCAGGATATTTTGCCTGAATGCGGTTCAGGACATTGTAGAGTCCACGAACATAATCCACATAGAGGTTGCCTTGATTCTCGCCCTCCATCCTTGAATAGATGTTGGTGATAGGTGAATTGCAGTCCCATTTGAAGAACTTCAGACGAGGATTTTCTGTCATCAGGTTGTCAACAACACCGAAAACGAAATCCTGCACTTTGGGATTGGTCAGATCAAGCACTAACTGGTTGCGGAAATAATACGTCTCACGATTGGGGAGTGTTAAGATCCAGTCGGGATGCTTTTCTGCCAGTTCACTCTTTGGGTTCACCATTTCTGGCTCAATCCAAATGCCGAACTCCACACCTGTCTCATTGGCTTTCTTCACAAGGTAAGGAACACCATTGGGCAGTTTGCTTTCGGTTGGCTCCCAGTCACCCAACCCCGCAAAGTCATCCTTGCGAGGATATTTGTTGCCAAACCATCCATCATCAAGCAGAAAGAGGTCTACACCAAGGTCTTTTGCCTCACCAAAGAGTTTGGTCAACTTTTCTTCGTCAAAGTCAAAGTAGGTGTTCTCCCAGTTGTTGAGCAGGGTCATGCGGTCTTCGTCGGCTTTGAACAACTGGTGGTTTAGTGCCCAGCGCTGGAAGTTGCGACTGCCCTCTCCGCTACCGTTTTGGCTGAGCGTAAAGATGAACTCTGGCGTACGGAACACCTCGCCTTTTTTCAGCAAGTAGTTTGAGGCATCAGGATTGATACCGCTGATGATGCGCAGTTCATTATTGTTATCCACCTCAAACGTAAAGCGGAAATTTCCAGTCCAGGCAATCGTACCCATCAGCACTTCTCCTGTGTTTTCCTGAACTTGTCCTGTCGTGCTGACCTCAAAGAATGGTTGCGTCAGCATGGTGGCACGGGTGCCAAGACGGGAGTCAATGACTTTTTTCCCAAACGTCAATGGGGCTTCGCTCATGTGCATCTCTTTTGCCCAGTTGCCACTGAACTCTGTAAGATAATAGACATCTGACTCTAAATAGAGAATGGAAGAAGCATATCGGCTCAAATAGACTTTACCCTTTTCCTGATGCTGTATTTCGCTCCATTGCTTAATGATGTTCTCTTTTTCGTAGGCTACATAATATAAGGTTACATTGACAGGGTATAGCTCGTCTTTCAGTTGAATAATGGTCTGCACACCACCATCGACACTCTTTTGCTCATGCGACACGTATTTCAGTATAGAGGTAGGGTTGCCATCAGCGTGCCTGATTTCCATGGCAGGCTCAAAGTAGTCTTCAGTGCCCATGACGGGATAGACCTCGTTGCCGATGGCAGAAGTTGAGGAGACCGTGCCCCGTGGCATATCCAACTCGTCAAGGTTGATACTCGACGACAGACGTGCGCCAAAATAAGTTTGGTACAAGCGTCCGTTGTCTTTTACTTGCATCACCAACTGTGTGTTGTCTGTTGTGACTGAAATGTTGGTTTTGGCAAAACCAAGTGTTGTTGCCAACACCATTGCTGTTGTTAAGATTGTTTTCTTCATGTTTGTAACTGAATTAGGTTTTCGGTTGCAAAAGTATAGCATAATCTCATGGAATGTTTAAGTAAGTAGGGGACAAGTAGGATTGTGGTAAATCGTGAAATTTGTAAATGACTTATTTGCAGTATTTTATACATTGTCATTAAAAACAGGAAAGTAGATATTGTATTTTGCAAATATTTTTGTATCTTTGCAGCCGAAGACCAAAACTATAACTTTTATGCGCATAAGACTTTTAATATTTGGCATTATTTTAGCCATTTCGATTAACGTTTTTGCAGACAACA
>JAFLSF010000071.1:0-1612 GCA_022511045.1 Prevotella sp. | reverse complement strand
CTTTTAATATTTGGCATTATTTTAGCCATTTCGATTAACGTTTTTGCAGACAACAAACTTCTGCTTCGCCTTGACAGTGTGATAGCAGAGCGTCCCAACATTTCTGCGTCGAAAGAACAGAAGTTAGACAATATGCGCAAGGAACTCGTCCTGACATCGACTGACGAGGCAAAATTGAGGCTATACGACCAGTTGTATCAGGAATATCTGGTATATAGGTACGATTCGGCTATGGTGTATGCGATGAAAGGCTATGAACTGGCAAAGCACATGGGCAATCAATATTATCTTGACAAGTTCTTAATCAGTAGGACGCTGATTAATGCCAGGGGTGGTTTTTACAGCGAAGCCGAGGATAACATCAAAATGGTAAGTCCTGAGAAACTTGATTCTGTCTTGAGATACGAGTACCATATCACTTTGTTCTGGCTATACCTCAATATGCGAGAATACTCCGATGACCCAAGGGCAAAGGACGACTACAAGCAGCGAATGGACAGCTGCCTGCTGAAAGCCATCCAGTATGAAAAGAAGAATACGGTGAACTGGTATTATCTGATGGGAGAGAAAGCGCATTACATGGACAACGACAGCGAGCAGTCAGCTGTCTATTACCAAAAAGTGGTGGATATGGCTCCCGTCAACTCCAAGTTATATGCCTCTGCCGCATTCTCTTTAGCACGCTGCTATATGGACAAAGGAGATACGGATATGTATATAGCATGGCTGACAAATTCAGCCATATCTGACATGATAACCCCATTGAAAGAGAATCTTTCCCTTCAGGAACTGGCGATGTATCTTTTTGAGAACGACCCCAAACAGGTGGAGCGTGCCACACGCTACATCTACTGCTCGATGGAAGATGCACAGTTCTTTAACAACAGGTTGCGCATTATCGACATATCCCACAAGTTCCCGACCATACTTTCTGCCTATACAGACCAAATCACCGACCAGAAATCTCGCATACTCTATGGGCTCGTCGGTCTTGGCATATTGGCAGTAGCCTTCCTTGTCGCTCTGCTTTTCATCAAGCGGCAAAACTCAAAACTTCATCAACGGAGGACTGAATTGCAAAATAAGAATCAGGAACTCCACGAACAGCATGAGGAGGTCAGGAGAAAGAATGCAATGCTCGAAGAGCAGGGACATCAGCTCAACCTGCTGAACGAACGGCTGATAGACACAAACTTCAAGCGTGAAGGACTGGCAAAAATCTATATCGACCTATGCGCCAAATACATCGACAAGTTGAAGAAATACCAGACGTTGGTGCAGCGAAAAATCAAGGCAAACCAGGTCAGCGAACTGTTGAGCACCATTTCCTCGTCGCGAATATCCGAGGAAGATGCCGCCATTTTTCTCGGCAAGTTCGACAAGGCTTTCCTTAATCTATATCCCACCTTCGTGCAAGAACTTAATACCTTGCTGGCTCCCGACCAACAAATCACCGTAAAGCAGGGCGATGTCCTCACCACCGAACTCCGCATCTATGCCCTCATCCGTCTTGGCGTGAAAGAGAGTGCCGAGATTGCCGACCTCCTTTTCTATTCGCCCCAAACCATCTACAACTACCGCTCTGCCGTCAAGAACCGTGCCATCAACAAAG
>JAFLSF010000070.1 GCA_022511045.1 Prevotella sp. | reverse complement strand
CTTGTTCTCGGGCATATTTTAAGAAGATCCTGGAGCGTGGTTTCAATGCAGAGTCCAGTTTTTAGCTTGCCGAACCTGGACTCCAATTTCTCAACGTCATCATCAAAACAAATTGACTGCTTTGATGGGCCACTTTCTTTCAACGCAGGTTCAGCCATAACCTGCGGCACTGCTGGTCTTGGATTGAGTCCAAAAAGAGCTTCGAATAACTCATAAAACATAATTGTTTCTTATTTATATATATAATTAAATTTGTGCATTTTCGTAATGGAGGCAAGACGATCTTCACAGACAGCCTCGCCCTTATGTTAATCATTTGAAAACAATTCATAAGTAAGATTTTCGGTGTCTATTATCGGAGTTTTTCTCATTTCAGAAACAAAAAAGGAATCCCATTTCTGAGATTCCCTTTGGAGTCCCCTGTTCCCAGAGGCATATATTATGGAACAAACAACTCTATCTGCGAGAGAAGTGTCCGGGCTTGCCGCCTTTGTCGTTCATGGCCATCTGACGGTTGCCCCCAGCATTGTGGCCTTTGTTACTCGTTGCCTTATTATTCGGCAGGTTCTGATTCTTTTTTGCCACTGGCACGAGCACTGGCTTGTTGAGCTTCATATTGGCATAGTGCGTATCCTTCGCACGGTTGTTGCCGCCCTTATAGCTCAGGAATGCTGCCGGACGCGCTTTGTAGAAATGGCTGCGGTTGGCATAGTGGCTGTACACGTTGAAAATCCATTTCCCTGCGCTCCAGGAGAGTGGCTTGTAGAAGTACGACATTCCAATGTATCGGTTATATTGAGACAGTGTCAGCACATGCCTGAGATCTGTATTCCGCCTGTCCCACCAAATGCCGAGTACGTCGTTCTTGCCGTTGACACTCATCAGGTAGTCGAGGTTGATTTCATACACCGCCTCATACTGGGCAGCGGTGAGGTTAAGCTCGTATGCCATCTTGTCAGAGAGGAACAGTGCCTCGTTACTTGCATTGTTGTAGCTCATTGCGCTGGCTGTGACAGTCATCACCATCATCATTGCCATAATCATCATCTTCTTCATAATTTAATCTCCTATATTTTATTTGTCAGACATTTGGTTGTTTATCACATTGCAAAGGTCGGCATTTTGGGGCATCCTACAAAAGGAAAAATCCTATATATTCCGTTGGAAATCCCTAAATGTGGATAGGGAAATCCGTCAGGTTCCTCCCTCGCGAATAACATAACAGAGGGGGATGTTTTATACGCGCACGCGCGTAGGAACTTTCTTAATGTTATTGTTATTTTATGCCATTCTGCACTTAACATACTGAGAATTAGGGCAGTATCATTCTTTCTTATGTTATAACATCAATAACACCCTTTTTTCGCTATGTTATCAGCATGAAAACGTGGGAAAACCATGAAAATACTCCCACCGTGACAAATCCCCCGAAAGCCTTATATATGAAATATAATAGCAAGAAGGTACAACTGTTGACCTGCATATGGCAGGCTATACCAAAACCAGTTGACCCTTGCAACGAAAATAAAATTATATTGGCCAGCTGGCCCCATGGTGAAGAACCAAGGAAAAGCCACTGACCGTGCCGATGACTTGCATGCCCGGCTATCAGTCTTATGTACTGACGGACCGGAGTGCAACGAGGCTAAACCGAAGAAATGCCGGAACCCTGTTCGAAGAGAGTGGGGATTCCGGCTTCTTTATTTTTGAAGAATTAGAATTTACAAACGATACAATTTACATACAATACGAATTATTAACTTAAATAGAAAAGAGAACAATGAAAGAATTTATGAGACAAGCCTGGAAAAAGGCAGGAGCCATCGGCGAAGTACTGATCATCCTGGACATACTGGTGAACACCATACGTCTTTACAACGAACTGATCAAGCCGAGACTCGCAAAGAAAAGCAAGAAGAAAGACATGAGTGCCGACGAAAACAAGGAAGATGCATGAAAAAGACATCGAGGAAGGCATTATCATTATTCTGGAGGGTCTTGTGACCCTTCTGAAAACCATCAAGAAAATGAGGGCAATCCTGGAACGTGCAAGAGCCAGGCCACCCTAAGTAACTAACAATTTAAAGCATAAGTCAAATGGACACAGCAGCTTTAACAGCAACCTCAAGCCTACCGACGGCAAGGGGAATGCAAGCAAACGAAACCAGACCGCACCTACAGGTCGCCTTAACCTCCGAGGAGGAGAGGCACGAGCGGTCATTCATAACAGCGAACTCCCAGCCGATCACGCTTGGGAGTCTCGGAGCCGACTACATCACACCCGTATTCGCAAGAGACAATGAGGTGTGCGTAAGTCACAATATCTTTATCGGCGCAGTTCATGATGCCGTAAAAGAGTTCTATCACGGAGAAACGGTGGACGAGCCGTTGATCCGGGTCAGTCACATCATCAAGGGACGCATACCCGAGGCCATACACAAGAAGGCCAGCGAACTGCTCCCGAGTGACATTACCGAATACTATGAGCGGAGCGCATTCTGCATCAACGTACCATCAATCGTACAGGATGTAAACGGCAATCCGCTGAACCTGACGGTCGTGGGAGTGAAATCCTACGGCCGTGACAACCTTGGAGGGCGACTAACCCCGCAGAAATTCTCTGTGGCAGTCGGCTTCCAGAACACCGTCTGTTGCAACATGTGCATATTCACGGACGGCTACAAGGAAGACATCAGAGCTTTGAGGGGGCATGAAATCTACCATGCCACCCTGGCACTGCTCAACATGTTCGACATGGCGAAGCAAATAAGCCTGCTCAGGAACCTGGGCGGACTGATGCTTGACGAGAGACAATTCTGCCAGATTCTCGGCAGGATGCGTCTGTACGGCTTTCTTCCCGCAGAAATGCAGCGGGGAATCCCACAAATGCTTATCACGGATTCACAAATCAACAACGTGGCACGGCAATATTTCCGCGACGATAACTTCAGGGCGGAAGATAACGGCACGATAAGCCTGTGGAACTTCTACAACCTCATTACCGGGGCGACGAAGAACAGCTATATAGACACATTCCTTCAGAGATCGGCGAATTCGACCGAAACCGTAATGGGAATAGCATCAGCACTCAGGGACGAGGACTCAGGCTACAAGTGGTTTCTTGGATAACCGCATGTAAACGCCATGCCCACCTAAGAGGGGGAACTACACTAAGTTGTGGTTTCCCCTCTTTTTCATTCACGGAAATACAATTACAAACCTTTTAAAAAACAACAAAATGCTCTACATCAAATCATTCAGCAACTACGAGGAGTTCTGTCAACTCTTCGGGGTAAGGGAGTTCAACGGTTGCAAGTCGAGGAACAACAAGATCCTGCTTGCGCTACTGAAGGACAAGGAACTGCTGCACGAGGCAGTCAAGAACGGGGACCTGTCACTGTTCTCCATAACGAACATGGTAGACCTCAAGAACACGCTGATCCAGCGAATCCATAACAGCGGGGCGAGAAGCCACAAGCTTATCCATCCCCTGGAACTTCTGGGCAACACCTACTACAGCGACATCTACAGCCTGGATGTGCTGAAAGGTATCTGCGAGGACGGTACTCCAAACGCCGTCCGCTACGTCAACAATGAATTGGGCCGTGTCTTCAAGATGAAGTGCGGCAAGTTCATGAAACACCTCATCGAATGCACTAAGTTCGGCAATATGCTGCCACAACAGGTAGTCACCTACCTCTGCGAAGAGTTCAACCGTGACTGGCAGGCCTATGCGATAGGCATGCTGCCAAAGAACAAGCTCTATGTGAACGACAACTTCTCGGACATCTATGATTCCGGGCGGCTGAAAGGATACGACACGAGGTCGGACAGCTTCGTTTCCTGCATGGTAAACAAGGATTTGTGGTCCTTCTACAGGGATTCTGTCAAGGCAAAGGCTGCATACCTGGAGGACGAGGAAGGCATGATCATCGCAAGGTGCGTCATCTTTACGGACGTATTTGACGAGGACGGGAAGAAGTACCGCTATGCTGAACGCCAGTATTCCACTGACGGAAACGACGTGTACAAGCAGGCATTGATAGATGCGCTGATACAGGCAGGTGAGATAGACTGCTACAAGAAGATCGGGGCGGCATGTTCAGAGAGCACGGCCATTGTTGACATCAACGGCAACTCACTCTCAGACAAGAGATTCCATATCAAGTGTAACTTGGGCTGGGACGACTGTCTCAGTTACCAGGATACCTTCAAGTGGTATTCCATGTACAACAAGGAGGCATACAACTATGAAAGTGGCGACTACATGCTGGACGTTACTGACGGAAGCCTTGAAGAATCTGAAGGCGAAGAGGAACCTGAGGAATATGACAGCTATCACGAAAGAAACGCATATGAGGTCTGCACAGTATACTACCACGGCAACGAGGAGACTTGTGACTCAGAGTGTATGGACGACTTCATCGAGTTTCAAGATGAATATTATCATGAAGACGACATCATGTTCTGTCCGGTCTGCGGAAAGAAGATGCTCAACCCAGAATACTATGATGAGGAGTTTTGTCACAGCAAACTCACGGAGGAGGACTACTGCTGTGAGGATTGCCTTGAAAGAGGTGAGAAGAAGTACAGGTCGGAGAATATGCATTATTCGGCCTATGACGACGAGTGGTATCATAGCGCAAGCAATGTGACCACCTATCTGAAATATGACTGTATCTCTGGTGAATATGAGGAAGTCACCATTTCCACGCTCTCGTTGAGGGAGGGGATAGAGAAAGGCGAATTCCACAAGTACCTGGGACGCTACTATGACGTAATCAACCAAGAGGTCGGAAGACCCTACGGTTTTGAGACGATTATTGAATTTGCAGTATAAACCAAAAAACAAAAGTAGAAAATGGAAACAGATTTTTCATTATTGAAGCAGCTTTTCTGTATCCACTCCATGAGTGGAAAGGAAGGCAAGATGAGGAAGTTCATATGGAACTGGATCAAGCAGAATGTTCCGTCAGCTTCCGTTACATGTGACAAGCCCGGCAACCTATACGTTACGAAGGGCGAGTCAGAGACCTACCCCTGCATCGTAGCCCATCTGGACCAGGTGCAGGAAAGACACGCCAAGGACTTCAAGGCCTATGAATCCGAAGACATCATTATCGGGTTCTCATCCCGTCACTGTGAGCAGCAGGGACTGGGGGCGGATGACAAGTGCGGCATCTGGATCGGACTTAAATGCCTACAGGAATTCGAAGCCATAAAGCTGGCATTCTTCGTGGGCGAAGAAATCGGATGTAAAGGTTCATCGGCAGCAGACATGGAGTTTTTCACGGACTGCCGTTTCGTGATTGAGCCGGACAGGAGAGGTCACAAGGACATCATCACACAAATCGGATGGCAACAGCTGTGCAGCGAGGAATTCCTCCAGGACACAGGGTACGAGGACTTCGGGTATGAAGTGACGGACGGCCTGATGACGGACATCGAAGCCTTGAAAGAGAATGGACTCGGCGTGTCATGCATCAACCTGTCCTGCGGATATTACAAGCCCCACACGGACCAGGAATTCGTGTACAAACCGGCACTCATTAACTGCCTTGACCTTGTCAGGCACATCATCGGCACATGCACCAAGGTCTACACGCACATAGACAACGACTCCCTTTATGACAATTGGGAACAGTATTACGGCGACTACTATGACGAGCTGTATGATCTCATGGCGACCTATCCCGGACTGGACTTTGGGGATGTTGAAATCCTGATGGAGGAACGGCACGGAGTAATCAACAGGGACGAACTGCTGGCGGCATATGATTTCGTCAGGGACGACATCGCCTTCTGGCATGAGCAACAAGAGAAGGAGACAACCAAAGTATTAACTTAATAAAAAACAATTATGAGTAAGAACAACTATGAGATCCTGGCAGGTCTTCCAGAGGGAGCAAGCCAGGACGAGACAAGGGCAGCGTTTTTCGAGGCCCTTAACTCTTTGAACGTGAACGAAAAGTGTGAGAAACGCGAGAATCTCACCTATCTCTCATGGGCGAATGCCTGGGGTGAGTTCAAGAAGGTATATCCTTCTGCCACCTATCGCATTGTCCGTAATCCGACAACGAATTTGCCTTACTTCGTGGACCCAGCAATTGGCGTGATGGTCTTTACGGAAGTGACGGCAGAGGATCTGACCCACCAGATGTGGCTTCCAGTGCTCAATGCGGCACAGAAGCCGATGAAACTGGAGGCATACACCTACCAGCAGTGGGACAAAGCGACCCGCAAGTATATTGAGAAAACGGTCGAGGCGGTGTCAATGTTCGACATCAACAAGACCCTCATGCGATGCCTGGTGAAGAACCTTGCAATGTTCGGTCTTGGGCTGTACATCTATGCAGGTGAAGACCTGCCGGAAACGACAAGCACAGAAATCCCCAATGCCACGGCCCAGCCGTCAGGGGATGAGAAACCGAAGAAACAGGCGGCCACAAGAAAGCCACGGACGGCACAGCAGCCGCCACAGGGCAATGACCGCTATGCCGGTATCAAGACGGCCATCAACGCCATGCAGGATACCGAGTCTCTGTTGGCCCTCTACAACCAGCACAGGAACGAGGTAGAGGGAAATCCGGAAATCAAGGCGATGTTCACCTTGAGGAAAGAACAACTTAAACAAGCAGCGTAATGGAAACAAAACGTATTGAACTGAAGGACTCCGGCGTTATCTTCAATGCCGGGGACCACACCTACCAGTTAGGTGACAAATTACTGTCGGGTATCACACCTGTCCTGCAAAGGCAGTTCTTCCCGACTGAGTTTGAGGGTATTCCAAAGCATATCGTAGATGCGGCGGCGGAATACGGGACTGGGGTTCACGCATCCTGCGAGGACTTTGATGCAAACTGGGTAAACGACGGCACCGTGGAGGTTGCCGACTACATCCAGATTTGCCATGACAATAATCTCACTCACGAGGCATCCGAGTACATCGTCACTGATGGGAAGGAATATGCAAGCCAGATCGACAAGGTCTACCGGGTGTCCAATGACACCTTTGACCTTGGGGACATCAAGACCTATGGCCAGATGACGGCAGACAAGCTGGAGAAGGCCAGGTGGCAGCTGAGCATCTATGCCTACCTGTTTGAGCGGCAGAACAAAAAGGCGAAGGTCGGCAGGCTGTTCGTCATCCATCTGCGCAACAAGCAGAAAAAGGACGGCACTTTCGACCACATTGCAGAGATTATCTTTGTCAATCGCATCTCATCGGACATCTGCGAGGAACTACTCGCTACAGACCTGAAGGGCGAACAATTCGTCAATCCATTCGGAATCCCGGAGGAATACCGGTCGCAGGAAGCAATCATCCGTGAGCTTATCCAGAGGAAGGCAGAGATTGATGAGGCACTCAGCGGCATCAAGGCAAAGATCCTGAAGGACATGGAATCGAAAAACGTGAGAACCTGGGCTACCGACACCATGCGGCTGACCAGGAAACTGCCGAGTGTCAGGTCGTCATTCAACCTGGCGCAGTTCAAGGCTGATCATCCTGAATATGACTACAGCCTGTACATGAGAGAGTCGGAGGTGGCAGGAAGCCTGACCATTTCCGTAGCATAATCCCAACGGTGGGGAGGAACTATACATATTATATATATCATGTTCCTCCCTGCTTTTTCATTCATTATATTAAACTATGCAAATGAATAGCAACAGCAACTTAATCAAGGAAATTGAAGAAGCCCATTCTGATTACATAAAAAGGTATGGCAAATCTCCCAATGTTGCCTATGTGAAGGTAAGGTGGAGAAATGAGCAAGACGAGTTCAATGAAACCATCGCTGTGAACGGCGTAGACGAACTGCCTGACGAAGAGATACTATACTACTGCAATTCTGTCAGTGGTCTTATAAACCTGACATCAGAAGACTCTGCTGAAGACTTTTGCGTTACAGGATTTATCTGTTTCGACACGATAGAGTAGCCATGGAACTGGAATGCACTTGCAGCGAGATAACGCTGGAGGAATGGGAACGTAAGATGAAGGGCAGCCGACCTGTGAACTACAAATGGTTGTTGAGCAAGATTAGGAAACACCTGCCAAAGCTCTATGAGGCACTTTGCCTTGATTATTACAATCCTTGGGAAAACGAATGCAGGGTGAATAAGCAATATTACATTCTTGTCCACTCTGCCACAGAGTATTTTATTAAAAAATAGGAAAAAATGAAAAGAAAGACAATCCACATCAGACGGACGATAGACATTGAACTGAATGTATTGGAGTCCGAATCAAGAAAAGATGCCGAATTATGGTTTGATGACAACTTCATTCCAGACGGGCATTTGGAAACGCTCAGTGCCGACTTTGTCATTATGGATATAAGGCTTGATTATTCATGTGATGACCAGGACTCGGTACTTGTTGTAAGCTGGCCTGAGAGCCAGAAGCTTTGTCAATACGAGGGATTCTATGAAAACTGTGATTTCATCAGCGGTGATACCATTGAACCATGCTCATATCTGGTCAGGAAGACCTGGTACGAAAGACTCAGGAAGGGCGAGCTGAAAGAGATAGAGCCTGCACAGGCAATGTAGAACGACAAACGTAATAAAAGATGAAGAGAGTTATCGCCAAATGTTATGGTGAGGTCTGGAATTTGTTCATAAACTATCCGGACTTCTTCTTTGTGGTGCTTTAGAAAAGGGCACTGCAATTCCAGACGTGGTCAGGACATCAGCAAGGGTGTCCAGCCACGCCTTTTTCATGTAGTTAAAGACACTTATAAATAATGTAATTATGAAAAGAGACATCAATCAAGTAATTTTTTCAAGGATGCGGCCTGAACGGAAAAAGGAGATCATCGAATCCCTTGACCTGACAGAGCTTTTGTCCTTGAAGCAAGATACGATAAAGCGTATCATCAAGGAAGTGGGAAACAGAATGTACCAGAGCCGAAACAAGGAGCTACGACTTCTTGACACTTTCAGGACTGGCAACAAATGGGACTCGACAATAGAGTCGTGGTGTATCATGAAAGGTAAGATCTACATAGACTTCTATGTACAATACGAGAATACCGATACCAACATCTCTGACACCTTCGATAATTTCATTCGTCGGGGGGAGTATCTGGGTCAGATCCACCGTGATGACCGTCATGGCAACCCAAGGACATATTACTTCACCTACAATGAGGCCGACAAGGCAAGAGCGATCAGGTATCTGCTGACAGACTACGTCTATAAAAAGTACGGGGACAAACTGAAAGAAGGACTATGAAGACGAAGGGAATGAAAGTCTATGTCCTGTTCATCGAACAGGTGTCCAGGACAGAGGTTATACGACAGACAACCGATGTGTTTTCCACGTTGGAGAAAGCAAGAAAAGCCTTCAAATCCTTCACTGACGATGAGAGGCAAGACTGCGAAAGGTACGGCTGGACGATTGATGAGCAAGAGGACTTTTTCGAGGCTTATCAGTATGGATATTATGCCGAAAACCACACCAACGCAGAGATTCGTGAAGAAATAATCAAATAATTATGGCAACAAGAAAAAAGAAACAGAAAGCAGTAGCCGAGAGGGAACGCCGTCAGCAGCAGATGGAATTCCTCTATGGCAAGGAGAATGCGGGACACCCGCTTTACCAGACCGTCTTCCATGTTCATCATGAGACTGTGAGGAACTGTGATAATTGTGGGAAACCTATGACCCGTAGTGATGTTAACGACTATGGCTCCCTCTGTGAAGCCTGCTATATGAAAGAATACTATGGGAAATAGAAAACAACAAATGTCAATATTAAGCCCAGCAGAGAAGAGAATCAAAAAGCTGGAAGATCAGATACACTATCTGGTTGAACTCATTGACGAGCACCAGCTGGAGTTGTTCATGGCTTTCTGCCTTAATCAGAACAAGAGCTTATGAAAATACA
>JAFLSF010000007.1 GCA_022511045.1 Prevotella sp. | reverse complement strand
GTTATTGATAATAATATAGTTAGTAATAACAATACTGATATAAAAGCCACAACAAACAATTTTCCCCAAGTCGTGGGGGAAATGGGGAAAGTGGGGAAAATGGGGGAAACTACTTTTTAGTCCTCATCCGAGGTGAGGATAGTCCACGCTCATAGTGCGGATAGTCCGCACTCCTTGTCCGCATACTCCGCACTCATGGTGCGGATAGTCCGCGCTCGGGGTGTGCATACTCCTCACGAACTTACCTCTTGTCGTCGTATTTGCAGTTCTTGTATTTTTCTTTGGGGAACTCGAACAGGTCGTCGTTGATGCCGCCAACCTTGAAATCGCTTATCTTGATGGTGGTATGGAAGATGCCTACCTTGACGCGTACGCTCACGGGATAGCGGTGTTTCTTGTCCAGCAGACAGCGAGCCTCCTTGATGCCCTTCACACCCTTTTTTGCCTTCAGTGTGATGTAATATCCTTCGTCAGCCTCCTGTATGCTGTAGGTGTAGTTGTCGGGGTTGAACTTGAACTTGGTGGCATATTTGTCACGTTCGTCAGAGTGGGCACTATAGATGGTCACGGTGTTCTTTTTACGTTCCAGCCGATAGTACGTTACATCGTTGTTCCACGCAATGTATTTCTCGTCTATGAACTTGCTTTTCTTGCCTTTGGTCCAGATGGTGCCCTCGGTCTTGTAGATGCCTATAATGTTTACTTTATAGTGCAGTTGCGAGCCTTGTTCGCCATATACTTTCTGGTAGGCTTCGTTGAATACGCGTCGTGCCTGCTGTGCATTGGGTGTTTCTTTGGTCTGTGCCTGCAGGGTCAGTGTCAGCCACAATATTCCAATGATGATATAGAGTTGTTTCATATTGGGGTGCAAAGGTACGAATTAGTGGAGAAACAGCCAAGAAAGTTTTCTACTTTTTCGTCATTCAAAACGTATGGCTCGTGCTGGATGTATCTTGGCCACGAAATAGCTGGGTGCAATGAGCACGAAAACGGTGATAATGAGGGTTGCTACGTTCAGGGCAATGACCAGCGGTATGTTCAGTTCTACGGGAGCGGTAGAAACGTAGTAGCTGGCAGGGTCGAGACGTACAAATCCTGTGTATTGTTGTAGTAGCACAAGCCCAATACCTATGATGTTGCCTGCTATCAAGCCTGTACCGATGATAAAGACACTGAACCATAGGAAAGTGCGGCGCACGGTCTTGTTGCGGGCTCCGAGGGCTTTGAGCAGTCCTATCATTTGTGTCCGTTCCAGAATGATGATAAGCAGTCCGCTAATCATGGTAAATCCTGCCACAGCCACCATCAGCGCAAGGATAATCCACACGTTGATGTCGAGTAGCGAAAGCCATGTGAATACCTGAGGATATGCCTCAAAGATAGTTTGCGACGTATATTGCTCGCCATAGCTGTCAGTCAGTGGTTTCACCTCGTTGTTCACCGCCCTTGCCGTTTCGTCTAATTGGCCGATGTCGGCGACTTGCAGTTCCAGTCCACTATATTGGTCGTCAGCCCATCCGTTCAGTTTAGCGGCCGTACGCAAGTCGGTGATACACAAGGCGTCGTCAAACTGCTTCATGTTGCTCTGGTAGATGGCGCAGACGGTGAATCGTCGTGCCCGCACATCGTCATCAGTTATAAAATAGGCATACACCTTGTCTCCAACGCCCAATTGCAGCTTGTCGGCCATTGTGCGCGATATAACCAACTGGTAGGAACTCTTTTGGCTACTGAACTTAGGTAGCGTACCCTCTTGCAAACATTCGCGCAGAAAGGACAGGTTGTAGTCCTCGCCAACACCCTTGAAGACGACACCCAAGAAGTCGCTGTCCGTCTTGAGGATGCCCTGTGTCTGGGCGTAGTGCGCCACGTGGCTTACATTTTTCGTGTGCTGAAGACGATATAGCAGCGAGTCGGAAAATGCTATCGGGGCGGGGATGGAATTCTGATAGTTGAGGAAGTTGGTGATTTGTATATGGCTGCCGAACCCTACAACCTTATTACGTATAGTATGCTTGAAACCTAACACCACACTGACGGTGACTATCATGACGGCCAGTCCGATGGCTACTCCAATCGTGGCAATGCGCACAACGGGCTTGCTGACCTGCTGGTTGTCGCTGTCGGCATGGTAGATTCTTTTAGCAAGGAAAAGAGATAGAGACATAAATTGTTACGAATAAGGGTGCAATGGGGGTTGTGGCTTTACACCTACAGAGTCCTGTGTGGGTAAGCCTCCAGCGCTTTTTCCAGCACTACGAGCGCACGCTCCAAATCATCTTTCTTCAGCACATAGGCTATACGCACTTGGTCAATGCCTGCCCCTGGTGTCGTGTAGAAACCTGCGGCTGGAGCCATCATTACCGTCTCTCCCTCGTACTGGAAGTCAGCCAGACACCATCTGCAGAATTCTTCAGCATCGTCAACAGGTAGTTTGGCAACTGTATAAAATGCTCCCATCGGTATGGGAGAATAGACACCCGGTATACGGTTAAGCCCGTCAATAAGGCATTTACGGCGCTCCACATATTCGTCGTATACATCACGCAGGTATTCCTCTGGCGCATCCAGTGAAGCCTCTGCTACAATCTGCCCGATAAGTGGGGGAGAAAGGCGTGCCTGACAGAACTTCATAACAGCCTTGCGCACCTCAGCATTCTTGGTGATGAGTGCTCCAATGCGGATGCCACACTCGGAATATCGCTTAGACACCGAGTCAATGAGAATAACATTTTGCTCAATGCCCTCAAGGTGGCAGGCAGAAATATAGGGAGAACCCGTGTAGATGTACTCGCGATACACCTCGTCGGAAAAGAGGTACAGGTCGTATTTCTTCACCAAGTCACGTATCTGGTTCATCTCGCGGCGTGTATAGAGGTAGCCCGTAGGATTGTTGGGATTACATATCATGATGGCACGCGTACGGTCGTTAATCAGTTCCTCGAACTTTTCGACCTTTGGCAACGAGAAACCTTCCTCGATAGTAGTAGCAATGGTGCGAATCTTGGCTCCTGCAGAAATGGCAAAGGCCATGTAGTTGGCGTAAGCGGGTTCTGGCACGATAATCTCGTCACCAGGGTTCAGGCATGATAGAAAGGCAAATAATACTGCCTCGGAACCTCCACTGGTGATAATAATATCGTCGGCTGTCACATTGATGTTATACTTTGCGTAATAGTCCACCAGTTTTTCGCGATAGCTCAAATAGCCCTGCGAAGGGGAGTACTCCAGTATCTGACGATTAACCTGCTTTAGGGCATCTAATCCCACCTGTGGTGTAGGTAGGTCGGGCTGTCCGATATTCAGGTGATACACCTTTGTGCCACGTTTCTTGGCAGCGGCAGCCAATGGAGCGAGCTTTCTGATAGGCGACTCAGGCATCTCAAGCCCGCGAACAGATATTTCTGGCATGATCAGTCTATTTTGCGTAAAACCGAGTGCAAAGATACGAATTAGTGAGCAAAACGCAAAGAAAATAGGTTTTCTTTTTGTGCTTTTCATTAGATTTTGTACCTTTGCACGTTGAAAACTTTAAAAAACGGCGGCTATGAACTACGAAGAATTATTGGCAGCAAAAGGCGACGGACGACTGAACAAGACACAGTTGCCTATCGGTACATATTACCGTATGCAAGTGGACGGAAAGTGGCGCGGATTTGTAGATATTCGTCCCGAACTGAACGAGAGTGTTGTCTTTGTAGAGTCGCTGAAGACGGAGTGCGAACGCCATCGCACACTTGTCAATCACCACCAGCTACACTACACGGAAGTGGAGGAACAGGGCGAGGTGCGCCGTCTTGAGGTGGAGCAGGGAGTTTATATGTCTATTGCTCAGTTGATAGAGGAAAACCCAGCTGTTGTAGTGCAGAAAGGTTTTGTAGACAATGTGCTGGAGGGGCTGGTTGATGTTACAGAGTATCTGCACAGTCAGGGCATCAAGCACGTCTGCTATTCACCCGATACCGTGTTTGTCCGTAAAGGTGACAACAGCGTTATGTTGTTATCGCACGGCTCGTTCTATTTTGCCATGAACAACCAGCAGGAACTCTATGGAGACGATGCCTATTATGTAGCTCCAGAAGTGTTGCAACATGGAACTATTGACGAGCGATGCGATGTCTACTCGATAGGACGATTTATGGAGTCATTGTTTGAGCACGCCTCAATGCCTGCGGAATATAAACATGCTATGAAGCGCGCCACCAGCGAGACGCCCGAGGACCGTTATGCCCGTCCTTCTGAACTCTTAAAGGCTGTACAGAAACGGCGTGGCACTTTCAAGACGCTGTTGATGCTGGCAGCAGCCTTCATCGTCGCCCTGCTGTGTGTAGGCCTTTATTTCGATATGGTGCCAGAAACGGAGCAGGTGGAGTTTGTCAAGCCAGCACCGCGCCAAGCCATAGATGATATTTACGACGACGGTTTTGACCCTGCTGAGATGGGCATTATCAATGCCGACTCACTGTCAGAGGAAGACCAGGTGTCTATGCGTGAGTATGAGGCCAAGGCAGAGGCTATTTTCCGCAAGAAATACGAGGCGGAGGCTAACCGCATATTGGACAAGATATATAATAAGGAGAGCATGAGTAACAGCGAGAAGGTGTTCCTCTCGCAGAGCAAATCAGTGATAGAGGAACTGGTGCAGCGTCAGCAGGAATTGGGCGAGGAAGCAGGGCTCTCGCAGCAGCGCTCAGAGCAAATAGCCAACGAGATTAACGACCGATTAACCACTCAGAAGAATCAGGCTTTGGGTGGCACCAACACGCGAGGTATTCAGCGATAATGGTACACAAGTTTAGTTTAATGTTACGAATATAAAGTAAAGAAATATAATAGGATATGAGAAGCAGAACAGCAATGTGGTTTGAGTGCAAGATTGCCTACGAGAAGACAATGGAGGACGGCTTGCAGAAGAAGGTGACGGAGAACTATGTGGTGGATGCACTGAGTTTTACGGAAGCCGAAAAACGTATCATGGAGGAGATGTCCAGTTATATAAGCGGCGAGTTTACGGTGAAGGATATTAAGATAGCCCCTTATGGCGAAATCTTCTTTTCGGACGAGGAGATGGCAGACCGTTGGTATAAAGCTAAGTTACAATTCATTACCATCGACGAAAAGACTGAGAAGGAGAAACGCTCAAACGTAAACTATTTGGTACAGGCTGGCACGCTGAACGGAGCTGTCAAGAACGTTGACGAGGTGATGGGTAGCACGATGATTGACTACGTTATTGCGTCTGTTGCAGAGACTACGCTGATGGACGTTTTCGAGTACGGCAAGAGTGGCAAGGCTGAGGAGTAGAAACCCGAATACGAAGCATAATAGATGGACTACGACGTCAAGGGAAATCTACGGAAAGTGTTGGGTGACTTGCCTGACGGCGTTCGTTTGGTAGCTATCAGCAAGTACCATCCCAACGAGTATATTGAGGCTGCCTATGCCGAAGGACAGCGTCTTTTTGGTGAGAGCCATGAGCAGGAACTGCGCCAGAAGCACGCATCGTTGCCACAGGATATTGAGTGGCATTTTATAGGGCATTTGCAGACTAACAAAGTAAAATATATTGCCCCTTACGTCACCATGATAGAAGCCGTTGACTCCTTGAAATTGCTGCGTGAGATAAACAAGCAGGCGGCTAAGGTTGGACGCGTTATTGACGTGTTGCTCGAGTTGCATGTTGCCGAAGAAGATACTAAGTATGGACTTACACCTGATGCCTGTCGAGAGTTGCTGGATGGGACAGAATGGCGAGATATGCAGTTTGTTCGTATCTGTGGACTGATGACAATGGCTTCTTATGTCGATAACGAGCAACAGATACGTGATGAGTTCCGCAAGGCCCGTTTACTGTTTGACGAAATGCAGGAAAAACATTTTGCAGACAAACCTTACTTTCGTGAACGCTCGTGGGGTATGAGCCAAGATTATCCCATAGCAGTGGAGGAGGGAAGTACAATGGTTCGCGTAGGTACCACGATTTTTGGTCCTCGTGTGTATTAGATGTACATGAGATAGATTACATTGATGTATTTTCTATCTAAAAAGTTTGGAAGTTTGCAATATATTTAATACCTTTGCGCTCGATTACTTAAATAAGTAAAATCAACCAAAAATCAATCAGGTGAATAGAAAATCGTTTTATATATTAACCCTATTGCTGTTTGTTTGTACCGTATTGGGTGTACAAGCACAGGAAAGGAATCGTACCTTTGAGGTTTATGATGCCTCTAACGGACTAACCATCAACCGAGTACAAAGTGTCAAATGTACGGAAAAAGGCCGTATCATGTCTGTTACGCGAGAGTTTATTAACTTCTTCGACGGTTATGGCTTTACGCACATCAACTATACAGATAATAACATTTATCCCTTGCCGAAATATAAGGGTGGTTATGAGGGTTATTTTGACCATTATAATCATTTTTGGATGAAGAATGACGGGGTGTTGTTGTGCATCAATATGGATACCGAAACTTTCATCACTGACATTGCCGGTGAGTTGAAAGCTATAGGTATTAAGAAGGCTGTTGACGATTTCTTTGGCGATAGCGATAACCGTGTTTGGTTCCAAACAGGCATGCAGATTTATTCGTCCAGCGCCAAGAAGACTTTTGAGATTCGTTCTTCTGTTGACCTGCAAGAAGTAGAGGTGTATAAGGACAGCCTTATGTTGATGTTCCATGCCGACGGCTCTGTCGTAGTGGTTGATTACAAGACGGGACGCATGTTGCGGCATGACATGGCTCTCACTGGTGCAGAGCAGGAGCACTACACTAATTCTTCGACTATTAGTCTTGTGGGTAAGAAAGTATATCAGTTGCGTACAGGAGATACAGATGCTGTGCTGTTGATGTACGACCTTGATACTTTCCAGTGGAGAACATTGCTGCGTGGGCCTTTCTGTACGGGTAGTCTATGTGCTCATGATAATCTGTTATATATTGGTACGGAGCATGGATATATGACTTATAATATGACAACGGGGCAGACAGAAAATATTGAGACGCTGAATCTCACGCAAGGACAGACCCAGCAGCCGAGCGTCACCTCTATAGCTTTCGATGAGCAAGGTGGCTTATGGCTTGGAACCCGTCGTCGTGGATTGCTTTACTGCAAGCCTTATCCAAGTCCGATTTATAGTTACGATAATCATTCGTCTGAAGGTAAATATTATAATAGCTTGCTGGAAAGTCAGACGAAGGATGAGAGTGCTGAACTGGAACGAAATACGAATTGCGTTTATACGGATAGTCGCGGATGGAAATGGGTAGGTACTTTCTATGGATTGGAATTGCATAAGCCTGATAATTCAAGGCAGGTGTTTACACGCATTAACGGATTGAGCAATAATGTGATACACAGTATCGTGGAAGATACACAACACGACATTTGGGTGGGCACCAGTTATGGTCTTGCCCGTGTATTTATCCGTGAAGACAAGGTTTATCATATAGAGTCTTATTTGGCATCAGACAATGTGCCCAATGAGATGTTCCTAAATGGCCGAGCACTCCTCCTTAGCGATAGCACTATAGTTATGGGGGCCGTTGACCATGTGGTGAAATTCAATCCTTCACGCTTTCAGGCTGAGCGCTTTGGCGCTATGGCTATTAAGCCTTTGTTGGTAAGTTTGGAGGTGAATGGTGTCCGTGTCAAGGTGAATGACAAACTGGATGGCAAGGTGATTATTGATAAAGCGGTTGCCCATGCTAAGGAGATAAACGTCAACTATACTCAGAACACGGTGACAATGTTCTTGTCTGGTCTGAATTACCTGCGTCCTATACAAACCTACTATCGTGTTCGTGTCAAGGGTGTTCCAGAATTCAATGAATGGCGTGTAATGTCGTATTCCCAAACTAATGGAATGGTTGACAGTCATGGTGAGTTAGAGTTGAAACTGCTTAACTTACAGCCGGGGACTTATCAAGTGGAGGTGCAGGCATCTCTATGGCCCGAGGTCTGGAATCAAGAGCCAAGTGTTTGGACTATCCATGTAGATCAGCCTTGGTGGCGCACGACGGGTGTCTATTTGCTGTTAGCATTTGTACTGTTAGTCATTTTTATTGCCAATTTTGTCGTTTTCAGACGCACATTTGTTTTGCGTATGCGTCTATATAATGAGGAGATGGATGTTCTGCATCGTATTAAAAATTATGCAGAGCGTTGTGAGCTGCTCTCTGATATGGTAATCAGTCCTTCTGATGTATCGGAGGAATCTGACAGTCCTACATCAAAGATAAGTGAAGACTTTGTAGATGCGATGCTGAAGATAGTTCCTTATGTTTGTCAGGCAGAAAAGGAACGTGAGCATGGGCATATCAGGCAGTATTCTATTGGTGATTTGGCTACGCTTGCCGGTATCAATACTTCCCGTTTCTACGAAATCTTATCTACCGAAATAAATAAGAGCCCACGTTTGTTGACGATGTCTTTGCGCCTGCAACATGCTGCACAAATGCTTCGCCATACAGAGTTGTCTGTTAAAGAAATAGCTGAGCAGTGTCACTTTTCGTCTGTGGAATTCTTTATCACCTCTTTCGAGCAGCGTTATCAGATGTCGCCTCACGAGTACCGAGCAAATGAGGGAAGTAAAGGCGAAGGAACCTCGAACGAGAAACTGGCTTATTTGAAGGATTTATTTACTTGAAGATGATACCCCGATAGCCCACTAATTGCCAAGTGCGCCCGCCCGTACCTTTGTAATATACCAATGCTTGATAGCGGTTCTCCGTTTGGAAGAAATTGCCTTCGGAGGGTGGAATAGACCCGTCTTCCATCACGTATTGGTAAGAATAGTAACCTTGTTTTTGCATTATACTAAGGTGATATAACTGCTCATTGGGATCATAGTTCATCAGATAGTTTGTTCGTTCTGCATCTGTTGTCCAGTGTCCGTTGATATACAGGTTACCATAATAAGGGGCTTTGTGTGTGTAATTTATCCACACATAATCACAGATATAGTCTGACTCTTGATTGTCGCTGTTGCGAATGAGGAAAGCACCGTCGGCATCTACATCCGTCAGATAGTTTTTGCGTACAGACGTCGTAAAAGGGTAGGCTTGATATTGTTCATTGTCCCATACGATGCGGTCTATGCCCATCGTCGGATGACTTACGTCCAACACCTCAAACTTATGAAACTCGTTGCCTGCATCGAAGATAAGGCTTTTGTTGTGTTCCCACGTCAGTCCTCGCATATTGATGAAATTGGGTTTAACGTTCCAGCGAGCTTGATCTTCACGCCAATTTTGCATTACCACAGTTCTTAGTTCTCCCTCCATGTTGCTGACGCGGACGTTATTATAATTGAGCGTCATCGTTAGTTGCTGGTGGCTCATGTTATGGTCAATATCCGTATTCGTAGTTACCTTCAGACCTATATCCATCAACGGCTCTACGACATAAAACTCCACCTCTAATACTTTTTCATTGTCAGCGTCTTCGTCATAGACGGTCAGTCGATAGTTGCCACTCATCTTTAGTTGACACCGCTCGTTGGGAATTATCAAATTATAATGTGTGTATAGTACGGTTGTATTGATAGAGTTCTGGTAGTCCTCTATCTGGTTGTCGTTAAATCCTTGTAACCAGTCACTCTCAAACACCTCTTCCGATATTTGCCAGTCGGCTTCGCAGTGGTCTATGTGATAAGTCAGCCGATGATAATTGTGTGACAATTCATCAAAACCAATGTGCAGGCGGTCTGACGAACCTAACTCCATGACAGGGCGATTCATCCAGTCACCATTTACAACGCTCGTCAATGACTTAAAGCGTTCCGAGTAGATGCGATTGCCTCCCATAGTCGTAATGGATAGGAGCCAGAGGAAAAGTGTAAAATAGTGTTTCATGGAGGCAAAGATAGGAAAAAAATACGAAAATGTAATACTAATTGTGGATTATTTGCTAATTTTGCAACCGTTATGAAGAAACTGTTGCTATTCTTATTGCTGGTTCTTGTCCTCGCTTCGTGTGGTGGTAAGCGGAAAGATGTGGCATACTATGAGGCAAAAATAGATAGTATTCGCAAGGCAGAAACGGTGCGCGATTTCAAGCAGCAGGCAGGCGTTTATGACGACCCAGTTGAGCAGTTCTTTGATACTTTGCAACTGCGCCCGTTACCCATTCGTTCTGTAGGTGCCAACATTGGAAGTTTGGGACATTTTGTATCAGCTCCTCCTTCTGTTGTCTCGTTGTTGGGGTATCCTGTAGAAACACCTTTACGAATGACTTTGTTGCCTCGTTCGCATGGACACAGGGTCGTGATGTTAGCAGAAGGACCAGACTCTATTCCCCCCATCATTAGTTTATTGACGCTCAATGCAGACTGTCAGCCTATTGATGACTTGCTAATCTACGAGATGAAACTGGCCGAACGAGGTGACGATTTCGGTATGTCCTATAGCGACTATTTCATTACCAGCAAGTTTGAGGTGACCATTGTAAACTCTTTCCTACCCAACAATGCCAAATTTCCTTATGTGGAGTCTACGCGCCGATATACGATAAGTAAGGAGGGATACTTCGAGGAACAAATTGTTGATTTGTGAAAGAAAACAAGTTTTCCTTTGGTTTTTCGGACGCTTTGCACTATCTTTGCAGACGATTTAAATTTAAACATATTGCAGATATGATTCAGATTACTTTTCCCGACGGTTCTGTTCGCTCGTATGAGCAGGGCGTTACGGGACTTGAGATTGCCGAGAGCATATCGCCTGCTCTGGCACGCAGCGTGTTGAGCTGTTCCGTAAATGGCGAGACTGTAGAGTTGAACCGTCCCATCAATGAGGATGCAACAATTGCACTCTACAAGTGGGATGATGCCGAAGGTAAACACACTTTTTGGCATACCAGCGCACACCTTTTAGCAGAGGCGTTGCAGGAGTTATACCCGGGCATCCAGTTCGGTTTTGGACCTGCTGTTGAGAACGGTTTCTTCTACGATGTGCTGTTGCCTAATGGTGAGAGCATTAAAGAGAGCGACTTCCCCAAGATAGAGCAGAAAATGCGCGAACTGGCTTCGAAAAAAGAGCCCGTCGTCAGAAAAGAAGTAGCCAAGGCCGACGCATTGAAAGCATTTGCTGCTGATGGCCAGACATATAAGTGTGAGCATATTGACCAAGACCTTGAGGATGGTACTATCACTACCTACACTCAAGGAAACTTTACAGACCTTTGTCGCGGTCCTCACCTTGTGGACACAGGCGAAATAAAAGCTATCAAGTTGACTTCTGTAGCAGGCGCTTTCTGGCGCGGCGATGCTACCCGCGAGCAGATGCAGCGTCTCTATGGTATTACGTTCCCCAAGAAAAAGATGCTTGATGAATATCTTGTCATGCTTGAGGAGGCCAAAAAACGTGACCATCGCAAGATAGGCAAGGAGATGGAGCTCTTTATGTTCTCCGATAAGGTTGGTAAGGGGTTGCCTATCTGGCTACCTAAAGGCACAGAACTACGTTTGCGCTTGCAAGACCATCTGCGCAAGGTACAAAAACGTTTCGGCTATCAGGAGGTTATTACCCCGCATATTGGCTCTAAGAACCTCTATGTTACTTCGGGTCACTATGCACACTATGGCAAGGACTCTTTTCAACCTATTCATACTCCAGAGGAAGATGAGGAGTACATGTTGAAACCTATGAATTGTCCGCACCACTGCGAGATATTTGCATGGAAACCTCGCTCCTATCGTGACCTGCCCCTCCGCATTGCTGAGTTTGGCACAGTCTATCGTTATGAGCAAAGCGGTGAGCTTCATGGCCTTACTCGCGTGCGCTCTTTTACGCAGGATGATGCTCACCTTTTCTGCCGTCCCGACCAAGTGAAGCAGGAGTTCCTTAATGTGATGGACATCATTGGCATCGTACTTACTGCCTTTGGTTTTAACTTTGAGGCACAAATCTCTTTGCGCGACCCTAACGACCACGATAAGTATGTAGGTTCTGACGAAGACTGGGCATTGGCCGAGCGTGCTATTGTTGAAGCCTGTCAAGAGAAAGGACTGCCCGCTAAAGTGGAATATGGTGAGGCCGCATTTTATGGTCCCAAACTCGACTTCATGATAAAGGACGCTATTGGCCGTCGCTGGCAGTTAGGTACTATTCAAGTAGACTATAATCTGCCCAAACGCTTCCAATTGGAATACACTGATGAGGACAATCAGAAGAAGACGCCTGTCATGATTCATCGTGCACCATTTGGCTCAATGGAGCGCTTCTGTGCCGTCCTTATAGAGCATACAAGTGGACATTTCCCCTTATGGCTTACTCCTGATCAAGTGGCTATCTTGCCATTGTCAGAGAAGTATAATGATTATGCCCGTGAGGTTGCCAAGCAGTTTGATTTGGGTGGCGTACGTCCGACCATTGACCTGCGCAATGAGAAGTTGGGTCGTAAGATTCGCGATAACGAATTGAAGCGCATCCCTTACATGGTTATCGTAGGTGAGAAGGAACAACAGGATGGTACCGTCGCTGTACGTCCGCAGGGAGGTGGCGAACAGACCGTTATGACTATTCGCCAGTTTATTGACCATATCAATAGTGAGGTGGCCCAGATGACTAAAGACTTCTGATTCCTGTAAATTTTTAATCACTTTATTTCATAGTCGTGCCCTCTTGTCATATTTAGACAAGGGGGCATGATGCTATTGTACTGGCAAAGTGTTAAATCTGTGGAAATGTTTGGTAATATCTAAAAAACTGATTACTTTTGCGTCCAATTATTGTAATGTTATTATCTTTAAGGTCTGAATAAGTATATAATTATAATTAAAAGAAAGGTTTTTATGAAAAAGATTTACTCATTTCTCATGCTGTTAGCTTTGACAGCGTTTAGTGTTACGGCATCAGCCAAGACATTTACCATTACGGTAGATGACCAAAACCACATTGGCCGAGCCATTATAACAAATAATGGTAGTTATATTACCTTTACCGACAATATGGCAGAGTTTGATACAGAAGAAAGTTCTTATCTGATGATAGAGGCTGCTTCGGGTTATCAGATTGAATCTGTCACAGATGGGGGGGGCAATTCTCTCGCATACACCCCCTCTACAACAGTACAGTTCTCATTGTCTGAACTTAGAGACGGTGATGAAATCGCGGTAACAACCTCTGAAAAGGAACAGAAGATATTTACTTTCACTGGTGATGAAAGGCTGACGGTTTCAATGTACACTTGGGAAGCTGGAGATATACAGTATACGGCGGAAAATGGAGTTTTTACCGTTCCGATGCCAGACAATGGTTATAACCCAGTAACAATATCCTCTGATATTGAGAAACTTGCAATACGGAAAGTTGTGGCTGATGATGGAAATGAGCATTATCCAGATTATGGAACTGTTAGTATTTATGCTTATGAATATTCAGAAAGCACTCACTTCACTATTGAGACCTACAACCCTGACGAGGCACGTACAGCTTCTATGACTGTGAAAGTGAACGGCAGTGCCGATAATGTAGTTCTCTCTCGTTCTGATTATACAACAGTAACGCTTAATAGCGATGGGGAAACTACTGTTAAGTTTGACCCGGAAAATGAGACGGAATTTAGTATCAGCTCCCAAAATTACAGCAAGCCTCTGTATCAAGTAAAGCAGAATGGTGAAATAGTGGAGGCAAATTATGGCTCGTATTATGTTACTGTTAAGGATGGCGACTATCTTGAGATTACTCCCGATTTCCCAGATGTAGACGTTCCTGTTACTTTCACTTTCACGAATGAAGGAACGGAAGATGCTATTAGTTCTGTCGCAGTTAATAATCAATACGATATAGATTGGAAACAGAATGATTTTTCAGTAAAATTAGGTTCCAGTATCTATGTTCGTTTGAATAACGATGATTATGATATAACAGAGTGGAAAGTAAATGACGAAATTCAGTCTCCTTACTCATATTCTTATAATGCAACTATTACTTCTGAGGAACCATTGAATTTTACCATCACTGCTACTAAGAAAGCTCCTAAGAATATCACCGTCCATTGCGATGAATATGAGAATATAATTGTATACGCTCTCAACCAATATTGGATGGATATTGAGTCTTACGAATTGACGGAGAAGGACAGTCAGATAGAGATTCCGGCAGGTGCATCCTATGTTCAGATTAAGCCAGTTGAAGATTGGATGATTTCATATATTGAGGATGCCAACGGAACAGAATATAGCGCAGATAGTTATATTCCCGCCAGTGCAGGCTTGGAACTTTTTGTTGGTGCCAAGGCATTGGAGCGTGATCGTAATCTCACAGTATATGTAGGTGATAAAGATGATGATTGGGCATATCGCACCGTAACATTATCATATGGCAATGATGATCTTGAAAAAGCATATACCAATTACAATGAATTACTTCCTATAGGTTACACTATTATTCCTTTCGGTGCTTTTGATTGTCCTCTCTATATATTTGGAACTACAGAACCTAATTATTCTAATGCAATAATCTATCTCAACGATGAATTGTGTCCATTCAACCAAAATACTTATCGATACGAAGGTCTTGACGACGAGTTACAGGACGGCGATGTGCTGAAAATGTTTGCTGCAGAGCCCGAAACATACACGGTAACTTACGCCATTGATGACGATGCAAACGTAGAGGTAATTCACGACCATACACGCACCATTGCAAACCCGACGGAACACAGCGTACTCGAGGGCACTGAGGTGTGGATTAAGGCAGAGGCTACGGAGGACATCACAGTAACTGTTGGTGAAGAAGAAATTACTGCAGAGGATGGCGTTTATACAATCACAGTCAATGCAAACACTACTGTGAAGATCACCGTCAATAATCTTACTGGCATCCAGAATGTAGAGAAGAACGATGTTTCTAACGTTGATGTATATAACTTGCAAGGAATTCGCGTGGGTCGCATGAGCGATGCTTCCCGCCTTCCCGCAGGAGTTTATATTATCAATGGCAAGAAAGTACGTTTCTAAATACTAATTTTTATTAACGAAAATAAACTCTTACGGGTTGCAGAATAACTGCACTCGTAAGAGTTTTATGCTTAAATGAAATTGCTCTTTTAGAAAAACGAAGACTAAAAATGAAGAAAAACATTGTTTTTATCTGTGTTCTCGGTTACTGCTTAAATGTAGGTGCACAAGTAAAGATGGACATTGGCAGTCGCATGCGTTTGCGTGCTGCGAAGAACCAAATGGAACTGGGCACTCCCCGTGCTGACAAGACGGCGACATTTAAGCGCCGTGCTAAGACGGCAGAACAGAGTGCATCTATAAATGCGTTTGTCACTCTTCGCAGTGGAGATGATGTTACCATACTTGAAACAGCAGGTGCAACCGTGCGCAAGGTTCGCGGCAATATTGCCCTTGCAGAGTTTCCTGCGGAAAACCTCGGAACGATAGAGGCTCTTGGTGGAGTGAAACGTATCACGCTGTCACGTACATTATCGCCAAAACTGAACTTGGTACGCGAAGTCTCTGGCATAGACAAGATACATTCGGGAATAGACCTCCCACAGGCCTACACTGGTGCAGGCGTTGTTGCAGGTATTGTTGATGGAGGCTTTGACCCTAATCATATCAATTTTCAGAATCCAGATGGCTCCTCGCGCATAAAACGTTTTACGTATTATCGTCCCACACAAACAGGTAATTATGTCGAGGAGATTTATGATGCAGACTATATTCCGAACATTGACACCGAGTCTGTTGAGACGTTTCATGGTACGCACACCCTTGGTATTCTTGCCGGAGGATATAGGGGGAAAGTGAATGTTGCGCAGAAGAAAGAAAACATGCAAGGTGTCGATATAAAAGAGATGGACAATCCCTATTATGGTGTTGCATACGGTGCAGACATAGCTCTTGCAGCAGGTGCATTTGACGATTATCACATTGCGCTTGGTATTGAAACCATTCTCAATTATGCTTACGATAATGGTCAAAAACCTTCAGTAATAAGTCTTTCGTTAGGTTCAAATGTCGGTCCACATGACGGGTCAAGCATTATTTGCCAATATCTTGATGAAGTGAGCACAATTGACAAGGTGGTATTCTGCGTTTCCGCAGGCAACGAGGGTGATTATCCCATAGCTTTGAACAAGACCTTCACAGAGGAAGACAATACTCTCAAATCTTGCATATTTCCAGCTGTGGAAATGCCGAACTACCAAAATTTGCGTTATGGCCAAACATACGTGTACAGTGATTCCCCAGAGCAGTTTGAAATACAGGCTATCGTAGTGAACAAGAGCAGAGGACGCGTTGCCATGCGTATGCCGATGCCGGCAACCAATGGCAACTCGAAATATTGGGTTACCTCAAGCGACTATGCATACGACAATACGGATGTGGTGTCTCCACAGCTGGCACAATATTTTGAGGGCTATATTGGCGTTGGTGCCGAATTTGATGCGGAAACAGGGCGTTATTATGCCGTACTGGACTACATGTGCTGGGATAATGTGTCTGGCAGTAATGCTGATGGCAATTATATCGTGGGATTCGAAGTTACTGGTTCTGCAGGACAGCGTATAGATGTATTCTGCGACGGTGTTACCACAACTCTTAATGACTATGGACTTGCTGGTTATATGACAGGCTCGACCGACGGAACCATCTCTGACGTGGCTTGCGGCAATAACTACATTTCTGTGGGTTCCTATAATACCCGTGATGAATGGGCATCGCTTGATGGCTATATCTATGGCTACGAGAACCGTTTCCCTGCTGGAAGCATATCAAGCTTCTCAAGCTATGGGCGGCTGTTTGACGGTCGCGAACGTCCTACTGTATGTGCTCCTGGGGCAACAGTCATTTCTTCCTCAAATGAATACTACCTTGACGCATATCGTCTTGGAAACGGAGAGAGACAAGCAGACTTGCAGGCAAATGGCAGGCGCTATTCATGGCATCAGTGTGTCGGTACTTCCATGTCTACACCCCTTGTGGCAGGTGCGGTAGCCTTGTGGCTGGAAGCCGACCCAGACTTGAAGTATGACGATGTGCTTGACATAATCCAGAAAACAGCAGTGAAAGACGCTGATGTGCTGTCTGCCAGCGACCCCGTGCAGTGGGGAGCAGGCAAGTTTGATGCCTACGAGGGGCTGAAAGAGGTGTTGAAGCGCAAAAGTACTGGTATAGTGAATGTTGTTGACGGTAGTAGTGCTAATGGTGGTAAGCTGAAATTTGGTCAGACGGGTATGCGCAGTTTCCGCGCCATGCTTGACGGCATAGTCGATTTCACAGCTTTACTTTACAATGTTTCGGGTACACTTGTTGGCCGATATAGCTCAACGAACGGAGAAGTTAACGTAGACGCAACGGGGATGCCAGCTGGTGTATATATAATCGGCGTTGAGGGGATGCCTTCCGCCAATGCCCGTATACTTATAAGATAATAATTATATAAACCAAGACAAAATGAAAAGACTTTTAAAAAGTATCTTAGTCACAGCAATGTTGTTGGCTGGTGTGATTGTGACAAATGCACAATCTTCCGACCAACAAGTCCTGCTAAAATTCCACACTCAACACTATGACCTTCATGGAGAAGTCAACTCCTTTCAGTTTGTAATAGGAGCGACAGAAGACATTTGGGTAGATGTAGACTGCGGGTATGGTCCTGTAGAACTTGAGGTGGGTAAGGCCGTGTACGACGAAGAGAGGCAGAGCATTGTCGGTACAGTATTTACAGGCTCAGTATCGGCTGCGGGCGATGTCGTAATCTACGGTGACGCATCGAAGATTGACTATCTTGACCTTTCTGGAATGTACATTACGGAACTCCAGTGTGACAAACTTGTAAATCTTGATGTACTTAATCTCGAGCATAATGAACTGTTGTCGCTTGATTTGAGTCACATGACAAAACTGCAGGCATTATATCTTGACGACAATCCGTTTACGAACAGTCCACTCGTGGTAGGCGCAAACAAACCCAATCTGACCATCCTGTCAATGAGTATCATAGGTAGACTGGATTCCAGTTTCAATTTTAGCGACTATCCCAGTCTTGTATCGGCAATGGCGTGGAACGTGCCCGATTTGACAACGTGCGACGTGTCTAATTGCCCAGAGTTGATACAGCTATCAATAGATGCAACAAATGTTTCATTGCTTGACATAAGTAAGAACCCTAAGTTGCGTATACTCAATATCTCTGAGACAAGAATTACGAATATAGACCTAAGCAGCAGTCCTAATCTGACAGAGTTCTATGCCATGCACATAGGCTCAATGAATAATTCATACAAGTTGCAGAATGTTGATTTGTCGAACAATGTGAACCTGATACGCCTCTTCCTTTCGGGCAACGACTTGGACGATGTTGACGTTTCCATGTTGCCTAATCTGGAGACTCTCAATGTGGCTCACAACAACCTGACATCTATAAATATAGATTCCAATCCTTATCTTGTGAGCCTTGACATTTCGATGAACAAGATGGACTTCTCAACCATTCCAGATGAGCGCGATACTTTCATAGAATATAACTATATGCAGCAAAACCTCCCTGTAGACTTTAGTTACAAGGAAGGTACAGTGCTTGATTTCAGTGCGCAGACCATTCGCCCGAATTCGCAGACTGATGCTGTGCTATATTCGGTAAATCGCGAAAATCCAGAGAGCTCGACGATGCTTGAAGCTGAGTACTATACTTGGGACAACGGAAAAATAACGCTGAATAAGGCGTCTACCGATAGTTTATATGTTACATTCAGCAATACGGCTCTGCCTAATGCAGTATTGCGCACAGGACTATTCATGGTAAAGACGGCAGAAGATTTTGGTAAAGATACTCCAGTAGCTACGCTCAATTTCTCGAACACAGTATCGAATGTAACGTTCGGCGTTGGTGTGGCTGGTGCAACGGTAAGCAACCCCGTAAAGTTCAATGTGGATTTCGGTGATGGCAAGCCCGTTGAGTTTACGGCAACCTCTGATGGCCTGCCTGCTGCGCCTAATGTAAGCGGTGCAAGGAAAGGCTCAATAATCGTCTATATGCCCGAAGGCAAACAAATAACGGCTCTTGGCATCAAGGACCAACGCATGTTAAACGTAGACCTCAGTAATGCCTCGTCACTCGCCCAACTTGCTATTACTGGTGCAAACCTTTCGGCCATAGACCTACAGTGGAATCGTTGCCTTCAGAGTATGGACCTGTCTAACAATAATTTGACGGGCACCATAGACTTGTCTGGAGCAAATGGTGGTTATGGTAAGAATGTTCTTACGCATTTTGACCTAAGCAATAACAAGCTGACGGAACTGACCACAGAAACGAACGAAATTTGGATTGACGTCAATCTGGCCAATAACCAGTTTGCAGACTTCACATTGCTCAAGGCAAAAAACCTCAAGCGGTTTAATATAAACAACAACTTGATGGAGACGCTTGACCTACGTGACTGCGAAGTACTGGAGGAACTCTACGCAGCAAACAATAAATTGACGGAGCTTCTCATCTTGGACTATGTGCCACTGAAGAAACTTGACGTTTCGGGCAATGCCTTCACCTTTGCGTCTTTGCCTCCTGTAGGCCAGATTGCCGAATATACATACGCTCCACAGCAGGAAGTATTCTTGCCTGTGAAAGCGCCAGTAGTGAGCCTGTACGACTACCTTTTCACGGCCGAAGACGGCACGAACACCAAGTTTGAATGGCACTTGGCCAGCGATAATAGCGTAGTAACACAAGGCATCCGCGATAACAACGGGCGTTTCTTCTTCGACAATCCCAATATTGGCGAGGTGTATTGCCGCATGACGCATCCTGCCTTCCCAGCATTTGCTGGCGAGAATGCCATTACTACCACGAAGGTGGAGACGGCCGATATGCCCACAAACGTATTTGCAACGTTCACGCCTGCAAACGACGGTACAGGTCGTATCTCGCTCGCTGCAAAGGAGAAAGGAACGACAGTATATATAGACTGGAGCGGCGAAGGTGACTTTGAACAGTACATCCTTACAGATACCTATACAATCTTCGAAGCGCGTACTTTTGCTGGTCTGCAGGCAAAGTGTTACTCCTACGATACGGACGAGGGCGTAAAGGTGTTTAGTCTCATGGGAACACCACTATTGCAGGCCGATTTGTCAAAGATGAAGAACCTCATCAACGCTTCTTTCCAAAATGTGACCAACGGACAGGAAACCATTGCGTTCCCAACGGAAAGCGCAGGGCTTGAGGAATTGTCGCTCTATAATTGCGACATTACGGACTTGACCTCAATCATTGCTAAGTTCCCGAAATTGCGTATGCTCACCACTCCGCAGAATCCTTTCACCAGTGTAGACCTCTCTGTTGCTCCCCTGTTGGAAAGTTTCCAAAGTGGCGGTGGTATGCTTGAAAAGATTACATTAAACAACCAGTCCTTGTGGAACTTATCTGTCGAGAGCAACAATTTGGAGGAAATCGATTTTGCCAATGCACCTGCCATAAAGCAGATGTGGTTGTCAAATAACAATATTGCGAAGATAGACCTTTCTCCATTGAAGGACTTGGGATTCCTTTTCCTTGACGGCAACAGATTTACTTTTGAGACACTTCCGTTACGCAGCAATCTCTCACTCTACGATTATGCTCCCCAGCAACCAATGGAGATAAGCATAGCTAACGGCAGGGTAGACCTGTCCTCGCAGGCAAGTGTCAATGGAGTTCCAACCGAATATACTTGGTTTATTGACGAGCCCTATCTTGACGAGAATGGTGACTTACAAGGCGAGAACCTCTATGTTGACGAAGAGTATACGATAGAAAATGGCGTTACGTCGTTCTTGACAACCTTCAAACACATTATGTGCGTGATGACCAATACAACGTTCCCCAACTTGTATCTCACCACCACGTACATTGATGTGGGCGAAGCCGCAGGCGTTGAGAACGTAGCTGTTGACGGCACAAATGCTTCTGTTACGGTTCATGGCAATAACATTGTCGTGAAGGCTGCTAATGGAACACCAGTAACGGTATACGGCATAAACGGTGTCTCTATAGCCAGCGCAACGGGTTCAACCACGTTTGGCCCTCTGCAAACAGGCATTTACATCGTAAAGGTTGGCACTCAAACCGTCAAGGTTTCCGTCCGCTAACCCTCCTCCTCATTTCCCAATCGTGCCCTCTTGTCATATCAGACAAGGGGGCACGTTGTTTTTGTCGCCACCTCACCTATGACGAGAGCCGCTGACACTCCTTCTGAGTCGCCGCCTCTCCTCTCGTGTCCCTATTGTATACCCTTTGTGTCTATAGTGTATACAGTTTGTATACCCCTGGTATACAACTTGTATACTCCTGAAATACAACTTGTATACACGGCGTATACAAATAGCGAGCCCTATGCTCACTCTCCGTCTGAGCCGTTCCTATAGAAAAGGACAAAGTTTGTATCGTTAAATATTCCTGCCATTTACTTGTTATTCCCAAAAATAATAAGTATCTTTGCACCTATGTTCTACAAGTTTATTGCAAAGAAACGCGACGAATGGTTTGCTTCGCCTAATTGTAGCGTGAGGGATGTCATAGACTATATAGAGAAAAAAGGTAAGATGCGCGATGCCCAAGTTGAGGCAATTAAAACTTTCCTTTATCTAAAAATTGTCTGTGGTAATCGACCTTTGAAGCAATTGTTTTTGCAAGGATTCTTTAATACACTTGATATTCGTGAAGAATTACTTAACGATGTGGCTCGCAACAAATTCCTTAGCGACAAGGCTGCTGCTGCGCTCTACGAATATTCAAAGTTGCAACATAGAAATGGCGATCAAATCTCATATAAATTAGAAGAGTATATCAAGACCCATGCGGAGTTAATAGATTATGAATATATAGCCAGCAAAATCTTCTATGACGTAGATTATGCCGACTATCTTTACAGCCTTCCGATGGGAGCAGGTAAAACGTATCTAATGGCTGCTTTTATCTATCTGGACTTGTATTTTGCCCAGAATGATATGCAGAATCCAGTGTTTGCCCACAACTTTATGATTTTTGCTCCTTCGGGGTTAAAGAACAGCATCCTGCCCAGTCTGAAAAACATTATGCGCTTTGACCCTACATGGATTTTTCCAGAAGAAGTGGCAAAACAACTGAAGCGTCAGATTAAATTTGAAGTTCTCGATGAAGCTGGTTCTGCTAAGGGGAGCAATATAATTAGAAATCCCAATGCACAGAAAATTAACACTCACTTGCTTGCAGGTGATACTTTCGGACTGGTAGCTATCACTAACGCAGAAAAAGTTATTCCAGATCATGCAGAGAATGACCAGTTTAATGATGCGGATTTGCGTCTGTTTGAAGAAGATGAGGTTGAAAGAATTAAAATAAAGAAAGGCAGGGAGTTACGTCGTGTGATTGGTAACATTCCACATCTGGCAATCTATGTTGATGAAGTGCATCATGTAGCAGACGGCAATATCAAGTTGCGTCAAGTGATCAGCCAATGGACGGAAAGTCATAGTTTCAAGTATATGCTTGGATTTTCTGGGACGCCATTCCTTGAAACAGCTGACAAAATACTTGTCTCTGAAGACTTGGAGATAAGGAATCAGAACTTATCGAATGTAGTATGCCATTATGCACTGGTAGATGCTGTAGGTAATTTCCTAAAAAATCCCATTGTAAAAAGTGAAAACGCCGATATGGCAACTATCATTGACAATGGTGTAAGGGAATTCCTTAACACTTATAAGGACACTATTTATGAGAACGGTACGTGCGCTAAACAGGCCATCTATTGTCCCAATATTAAGATACTGGAAGAAGAAGTTTACCCGCAGGTGGCAAATATTGTGTCAGAGTATGGCTTTGCGCCAAATACAGCAATACTCAGATTCTACAGCGACTCCAGAAGCAAGTACAAACTGCCGAAGGAAGCACAAATGGAGTTTGACTCTTTAGATAGTTCGCTGTCAAGAATTCGCATTATCCTGCTTGTTGAAATTGGCAAAGAGGGCTGGGATTGCCGAAGTCTGACCAGTGTTGTTTTACCTATGAAGGGGTCATGTACCCAGAATAAAGTGATGCAGACTTCTTGCCGTTGTCTTCGCGAGGTTGACAGTAGCAATGAGTCAGCACTCATTTGGCTGAACAACCATAATGCCAAAATCCTCAATGACCAATTGAAGAAGTTCCAAGAAACGAATATTGAGGAATTAAACCAGAAGCGCATGAAGCAAATAGTTACGATTCATCGCTATTCACGTATGGAGTGCGTCAAATTGCCTAAGATAGAGTATATGCAACTCTGTGTAACGCACAAGACGAAAAATATGGAGCCGCCAACACGACAAATGCTTCTTGACGATAGTCTGCTGATAAAACGTAATCTCCGTTATATACATACCAGTGAGGGCTTCCGACAGGAGGTCTCCAGTAGTACGCATGCTTATGAAAATACAGAAAATGCTGATTTCCTTGCGTGGCTATATGAAATTGAACGCGAAAGTTTCCGTACATTAACGGTGCCTCAATTGCAACAGTATGAACAAGAATTACACCGCATCTTTTTAAATATCACTATAAATGTAGGTGGGTGCCAATTGTTCAATAACGAATATAACCAGCAGAAAATTAGAAGCCGTATACGCCAAGCCTTTGCTCCTATATGTGAGGATGAGACGGAAGAAACGTTAGAACTGCGCGAAGCTCGACTGATTTGTGTTGAGGCAGAAAAGAAACTGGAACAGGAATTTGAGGTCAGCGTCAATAGCATTTACTACCCGAATGAAGAAAAAGTACGATTTATACTTGAAGAAGACCAGCAGAACGCCAACATAGATAAAACTATTAGTGAAAACCCACAATTGAAAAGTGTATTGGAAAACGTAAAAGCCAATTCACATCCAGAGCGAAAATTCACCTACCATTATTTGCCTTATCATTTTGACAGTACGCTTGAACGTGATTATTTTGCAAAGCAGCTAATGAGTTTGCTTATGGGTGAAGTCAGGGATAAACAGTTAGAGGTTTATTTTAACGGTGATGACACGATTTCTGGTTTTGGGATAGAATGTTATAAGCAGGTGCGTGGTTCGTGGCAGCGCATCCAGAAATATTACCCCGACTTTTTGGTGTTGCAGCGTGGAGATGACAATACGGCTCGACGTGTGCTTATCATAGAGACAAAAGGAAAAATATACGAGGATTCATTCCGCGATAAAGAGACGTTCATGCACAAGTTTATTGCTGACAATTCGGGTCGCTTTGAGTTCCTCTATCTCAGACAGTCACAAGTAACCAAAGATAATCCCGACTACTTGCTTGACGAAACTATAAAGAAGATAAAAGACTATTTTAAAGATTAAGATTTAGAAAACTATGGCTATTAAATATGTTTCCTATGACCCGCAACCACTTGATGGACAAGCAGTGCTAAACTGTTTCCGTCGTACTCGTCGTATGCTGAGTTATCAAGGTGAAGACTCTTTGGAGGCTCACATTGAGCGGGGTATGCCTCTTTATGAGGTGCAGCGTATAGAACAGGTAAATGGAGGTTCCAATGAGAATCTGTTATTACGTGGGGAGTGCATCTCTGTGTGCGCCTATTTGAAAGAGAAAGGGGTTACTTTAGACTTGGTATATATTGACCCACCTTTTGCCAGCGGAGCAGACTATGCAAAGAAGGTTTTTTTGCGTAGAAATCCCAAAATAGCAGAGGCCATAGAGCAGGTAGAACAGTCATTACCAGATTTTAACGAGTTGCGCTCTTTTGAGGAAAAAATGTATGGCGACAAATGGGAGAAAGAGCGTTATCTGAATTGGATGTATGAGAACCTGTTGGCAATCAAAAGTATTATGAGTGAAAATGCAAGTATCTATGTACATTTGGATTGGCATATTGGGCATTATGTGAAAA
The DNA here is from genome assembly GCA_022511045.1 of Prevotella sp. Lineage (GTDB taxonomy): Bacteria > Bacteroidota > Bacteroidia > Bacteroidales > Bacteroidaceae > Prevotella. Next base: position 32,340 of record JAFLSF010000007.1, on the reverse strand, counting down.
TATTGATGGATGAAATCTTTGGAGAGTCTAATTTCTTGAATGAGATAGTTTGGGGGTATTTTGCTTTCAAAAGAAAAACTACTAAAAAGTTCCCTCAAAAACATGACATTATTCTTTCTTATACAAAAAGCGAGGACTATGTTTGGAATACTCAATATACTCCCCATAGTACAGAATATATTAAACGCTTCAAAAAAGATGAGAATGGTCGCCTCTACCGAGATGATGTAAATCCAACTGCAGGTGGAAATAGAATTATATATTTGGACGAAATAGAAGGTAATATAGTGGATTCTGTATGGACAGATATTGCCCCAGTTAATCCAATGGGTAAAGAACGCGTAGACTATGCCACTCAAAAACCCGAAGCACTTTTGGAACGTATTATTAAAGCAAGCAGTAACGAAAGAATGATGGTTGCTGACTTCTTCTGTGGAAGTGGTGTGACAGCTGCAGTAGCCAATAAGTTAGGACGACGTTTTGTAACATGTGATGTAGGTCTAAACAGCATTGAGACAGCCCGTGACCGACTGAAAAACAATGGCGCGCAATTTGATGTGATGGAAATAAAAGACGGTGTGATGCTATACCGTAATCCTGTTCAGACAATGGATAATATCAAACGGTTCATTAAAGGTTTGCGTAATGAAGACGCACTTGACAAGATGTGGGAGGGAAGTATTAGCGATCCTAAGTATGGACGGGTACCTGTGTATGTTCCCAATCTGACAGATCCTACTACCCATGTGCTGAGTAAGCATTTGATGCGGCGCATTATTCATGAAGCTATGCCAGATCTACCAGAAGACACGAAAAAAGTTATAATATACTATGTCGATGTAGAGAGCTTAACAGATATTGAGCAATTCTGTAAAGAGGAGAACAAATTCCCCTATGATATAGAATTCCGTGACTTGAAGGTAGAGCTTGACAAATTTATTATGGCTGATGATGCACGGTGGACGCTGGCCGAGATAGATGTTGATATGTTTAAAGTATGGCAGGTTACTATTGATAGCTTCTATTGTGATCGCGTACAGAAAAGGATAGAGAAATATAACATGGAGACTCAAGCGCAGATGGTAAAGTCCACGGAAACAGAGAAAAAGACAAAGCCATTTACCCTAATAAATCTCAGTGCAGAAGGACTGGAGTGCATAGAATGGATAAGCCTCGATTGCACGTCAACCGAAGAACAAGACGAGTGGCATAGTGACGTGGAACTGAAAATAGAGGCCGATAGTCGTGTACGCTATAACAATGGCGAAAAGAGTCAAAATTATTGGGATGGAACTATTCATACGCTCGATGAACGACGACCACTACGCATGAAGATTCGTAACATCTGTGGTGACGAGAGTATATTTGTGTTATAGAATTGAAGATATATAGAATAAAACAAAAAGGTGCAGCTCGAATTAGAGACTGCACCTTTTAATTTGCTGTTTTGCTTGTGCCTTATACGATACCTTGCGACATCATGGCGCTGGCAACTTTCATGAAGCCAGCAACGTTGGCACCCTTGACGTAGTTGATGTAGCCGTCGGGCTGTGTGCCGTACTTCACGCAATTCTCATGGATGTCGTTCATGATACGCTTGAGGTAGTTATCCACCTCTTCGGCAGTCCAGCTGAGACGCTCTGAGTTCTGCGACATTTCCAGACCAGAGACAGACACACCACCTGCGTTGGAAGCCTTACCAGGAGCATAAAGCAGTTTGTTGTCTTGGAAAATCTTGATGGCTTCGGGTAGTGATGGCATGTTAGCACCCTCAGCAACAGCAATAACGCCATTGTCTACGAGAGCCTGTGCCTCCTCGCCGTTAATCTCGTTCTGAGTAGCGCAGGGTAAGGCTATGTCTGCCTTCTCATGCCAAGGACGCTCTCCTGCATGGTAAACGGCATTGGGATATTCATCGGCATATTCCTTGATACGACCGCGCTCGACGTTCTTCAGTTCCATTACGTAAGCCAGCTTCTCTGCATCAATACCGTCTGGGTCATAGATATAACCGTCTGAGTCTGACAAAGTCAGCACGGTAGCACCCAGCTGGATGCACTTCTCGGTAGCATACTGAGCTACGTTACCAGAACCCGAAATCAGCACTTTCTTGCCCTTGAGCTCAATGCCACGTGTTTCCAACATGGAGAGTAGGAAATATACTGTACCATAACCTGTTGCTTCGGGGCGAATGAGTGAACCACCGAAAGGAATACCTTTACCCGTCAGTACGCCTTGGAACTGGTGAGTCAGCTTCTTATATTGACCATAAAGGTAACCAACTTCACGACCACCAACACCAATGTCGCCAGCAGGAACGTCTTCGTCTGGACCAATCACCCGATACAACTCATTCATGAATGCTTGGCAAAAACGCATCACCTCAGCATCGCTCTTGCCGCGTGGAGAGAAGTCTGAACCACCTTTTGCACCACCCATAGGCAGTGTGGTCAGTGAGTTCTTGAAAGTCTGCTCGAAAGCGAGGAATTTCAAGATACCTAGATTTACGCTCTTGTGATAGCGGAGACCGCCTTTGTACGGTCCAATGGCGTTGTTGTGCTGAATACGATAACCCATGTTGGTGTGCACGTTGCCCTTGTCGTCAACCCAAGTTACACGGAACTCGCAAACACGGTCGGGAATACAGAGACGCTCAATCAGGTTGGCTTTCTCAAACTCAGGGTGTTTGTTGTACTCTTCCTCAATGGTGGGAAGTACCTGACTGACGGCCTGAATGTACTCGGGCTCGTTAGGGAAGCGTTGCTTCAGACTTTCTACAACTTGTGCTGCATTCATAATCTTTTTCCTTTAATTGTTAGACTATTTGTTCTTATTTGCTTTGTGAGTGCAAAATTAAAGCAAAAGACTTAAAGTCCCAAACGTTTTATCGGAAAAGAGAAAGAATTGCTTACGTTTTGTTGGTTTATTGACATATATCAAGCTAAAGTGATATTGTCAACTCCTCTTTGCCTTCTTCTTTGCTGATATGTATCGTGCTGTTGGTTGGCAACTCACCATTGACAATCATTTCTGAGATGCCGTCTTCGATATACGACTGGATAGCACGCTTCAAGGGACGGGCGCCAAACTGTACGTCATAGCCCTTTTCTGCGACGAACGCTTTGGCTTCCTCGCTTAAATCAATGTGGTAGCCTAAGTCACCGATACGCTTATAAAGGCCTGCCAACTCCACGTCAATAATCCGTTTGATAGCCTCAAGGTCTAACTGGTCAAAGGTGATAATCTCGTCCAATCGGTTAAGAAACTCTGGCGAGAACTGCTTCGACAGTGCTTTCTGTACGATTTGACGGGCGTGTTCCTTGTCTTGTTCATTCAATGCTAATGCTGACGATGATGAAGTGTTGAAACCCACGCCACGTCCAAAATCTTTCAGTTGGCGTGTGCCAGCATTGGAGGTCATAATAATGACTGTATTGCGGAAGTCTACGAAGTGGCCGTTACCATCCGTCAGACGCCCCTCGTCCAATACTTGCAGTAGCAGATTGAAGACATTGCCGTGAGCTTTCTCTATCTCGTCGAGCAGGACTATAGAGTAGGGGTGACGACGCACGCGCTCTGTCAGCTGGCCACCTTCTTCGTAGCCAACATATCCTGGGGGCGCGCCAATCAGACGTGAAGTATTGAACGACTCTGTATATTCGGACATATCAACACGGATAAGTGCATCGGCCGAGCCAAACATAAATTCGGCAAGTTTCTTAGCCAAATAGGTCTTTCCTACGCCTGTGGGACCGAGGAACATGAAAGCGCCGATAGGATGATTAGGGTCTTTGAGGCCTACGCGGTTGCGTTGGATGGCACGTACCATCTTGTCAATAGCTGGGTTTTGGCCGATAACATGACTTTTCAGCTCTTTCGCCATTCCTTTTAGTCGGATGCCTTCTTCTTGAGCCATACGCTGAACGGGAACGCCTGTCATCATTGATACAACATCTGCCACTTGTTCGGCTGTTACTGTCTGGCGAACATCAACTTCGCCGTCTTGCCATTTACGGTTCAGTTCCTGTAGTTCACGGTTCAGTTGGGTCTCGCGGTCGCGATAGCCTGCAGCTAACTCGAAGTTTTGATTGCCTACGGCTTGTTGCTTCTTTTCCTTTATCTGTTTGATTTCCTTTTCTTTCTCTGTTATCTCGGGCGGAATACTGGCAGTCTGTAAGTGGACACGTGAGCCAACCTCGTCCATCGCGTCAATAGCTTTGTCGGGCATGAAGCGGTCAGTCACATAACGGGCTGTCAACTTGACACAAGCCTCCAGCGCCTCGTCCGTATAAGTTACATGATGGTGATATTCATATCGGCCACGTACATTTTTCAGTATCTCTAATGTATCTTCGTCCGAAGTCGGTTCCACCTGCACCTTTTGGAAACGACGTTCCAAAGCTCCGTCCTTTTCGATAGAGTTGCGATACTCGCTTAATGTAGTAGCTCCAATACACTGGATAGTACCGCGAGCCAAAGCAGGCTTCAATATGTTTGCAGCATCCATTGATCCTGGCGTAGAGCCAGCACCAATGAGTGTATGAATCTCGTCAACGAAGATAATAATATCTGGGTTCTGCTCCAATTCTTTGACGAGTAACTTCATGCGTTCCTCAAACTGTCCACGATATTTGGTACCAGCTACCACACCCGTCATGTCAAGTGTCACAATGCGTTTGTTGAAGAGCGTGGGGGAACACTGATGCATGACAATCATTTCGGCCAGTCCTTCGACGATTGCACTCTTGCCTACGCCAGGTTCTCCAATGAGAATGGGATTGTTCTTTTTGCGTCGACCTAATATTTCGACTACACGCTGTATCTCACGCTGACGGCCTACGCAAGGGTCAAGTTTACCTAAGGCAGCCTGCTCCGTTAGGTCTGTGCCAAAACTATCCAATACAGGAGTCTTCGACTTGCTCTTCTGTTGTTGGGTGGTACTTTGCGTTCCCTTGCCGTTCATTGCGGGACCATTGGAAGCTGTTGTTTCTTCCTCATAGTCCTCGTCTGGTAATCCTATTCCATTTTTGATGCTGTCTTTTATGCTCAGCATCGTCAGTGCATCTTCGTAGTTCATGTTGTTTAGTTCTAAGACTTGTTTAGCTCCGTTCTCTACTTGGTCGTGCAGGATGGCTAATAACAAATGTTGTTCGTCTACCCGTTGGGTATGTTGCAAGCGAGCCTCAAGTACAGCTAATTTTAGGATGTTGCTGGCCTTCTCATTAAGCACCAGTTCTCTGGTAGTAATGGGAATGGTCAGTTCGTCCTCTCGTACTCGTTGTTCCAGCTCTGCCTTGACTGACTGCATATTGATGTCCAGCCGATGAAACACGTTGATGACAGGTCCGTCCTTCATGCGCATCATGCCCAGCAATAAGTGCTCAGGACCGACACTACGAGAAGCCAGTCGAGTGGCTTCCTCTCGTGAGAAGGAGAGAATCTCGGAAACCTTTTGTGAAAATTGACTTGTCATACAATCATGTTAAAGCAAACATCGTGCCAAAAACGAATACACAATGTTTCCACCTTAATTATATATTAGAGTTGTTTCTTAAGATAGAACCTGTGTGTTATAATATTGGGCAGTTCTTCCTCATAATGTGTCACCATAATAAGTGTCTTATCTTTTCGCTGACAGAATGTCTCAATAACATCTTTAGCCAGTCGGCGGTTCCATAAGTCCAGTCCATGTAGGGGCTCGTCGAGTATCAGCAGTTGTGGGTCTTTGACAAACGCCCGTGCCAATAGTACCAAACGCTGCTCACCGCTGGATAACTGAAGGAAAGGACGCTCTGCCAAATGTGCTATGCCGAAGATGTCAAGCCACCAGCGGCATTTGTCGTAGTCCTGTTTGTTGGGCACAGCATAGAGTCCGATAGAGTCCATCAGTCCGCTGGCCACGATACGAATGGCAGGTAAGTTGCGTTTGTAGGAACGGTGCATCTCGGGTGATACATAACCAATGTGCCGTTTAATGTCCCAAATGCTTTCGCCAGAGCCTCTCGGACGGTCAAAAAGCGTAATATCGCAGGCATAACTTTGGGGATTGTCGGCACAGATGAGTGACAATAATGTCGATTTCCCGCTGCCATTTTGTCCTGATAATGCCCAGCGTTCCCCGTTGAGGATAGTCCAATCCAGATTGCGCAGAATGGTACGTTCACCATAGCAGATACTGACGTCGTGCATCTCAACTACCCGTTGGCAGAGATAGTTGCTGTTAGTGGCGGGAAGTGTTAGAATAGCTTCCTGCTTTTCTGCCGATAATACATGGGGTGGGATAGGGGACTGATGGGAGAAGTACTCGGTTGGGCTAGTATATTCTGAAATCGTTGTGTCTTCTGCAATCTCTATGATTTTGGTCACAAACTCGGGTATGTCGTCCGTTTTGGCTAGTACGAGCATTATTTCGATGTCGCGTTTCTGGGCCAAAAGATACAAAAGGTTCTTTAGTTGATTGCGCGTATCTGCATCCAACCCGATAAATGGATTCTCCATGATGAGCAGGCGAGGATTGGCAAAGAGTGTTTTCGTCAGTTGAAACTTGCGCAGCTCTCCGCTGGAGAGGGTAATGATGTACTTGTCGAGAAATTCGTCCATGTGGAACAGCCCATAGAGGTGCGACTTGAGTTGTTGTCGTTCTGGTGTGTCCTCGCCTGCTAACAAATAGGCTCTATGCAGCAAGTCGCCTACGGTCGGTGTTTCGTGGTCGATGTCGTGCTGGTTCCAGCGCAATTGCAAATAATATTGGTTGTCTACGTTAGGCCCATACGAATCACTAAAAGCAATATAGCGCACCTTGTCGGAAGCCAACCGTTTGCGCAACTTTTCAATATATTGTGTCTTACCGCTGCCGTTGCGTCCTACTATGGCTGTTATCTGCTGCATAAATTCGTTCCGTTATAAACCTTTTACCTTGTCCTTATTTTTCACCACAAAATCTTTCCAGCCCTTATAATTGACTTGCGATACAGGACGGTTCATCTGCATATAGTGACAGTAGGCAGCACCTAGTGCATCGGTGGCATCCATAAATTTAGAGAGGGCATCCTTGTCAAACTTCAATAAGCGTTGCAGCATACCTGCCACCTGTTCTTTGGAGGCGGCTCCATTTCCTGTAATAGCCATTTTGATTTTCATCGGTGCATATTCGTGAACAGGTACCCCATGCTGAATAGCTGCAGCTATGGCCGTTCCTTGAGCACGTCCTAATTTCAATGTCGTCTGTACGTTCTTGTTGAGAAATGGAGCTTCGATAGCCATCTCGTCGGGCAAATAGCCATCAATGATGCCAGTCACGCGTTCAAAAATATGCCCTAACTTCAGATAACCGTCACCATACTTGCGCAGGTCAATGACGCCCATCGTCATCATTTCAACCTTGCCGTCTGTTACTTTAATGACACCATAGCCCATGATGTTTGTGCCAGGGTCAATGCCCAGTATGACTTTCTCCATAATTACTCGTGGCGAATGGCCTCGATGGGATCCATGTTAGCGGCTTTTTGTGCTGGGATATAACCAAACAAAACACCGATACATACGCAGACTATAAAGGATACATAGACAGACCAGGCTGGTACGCTGCTGGGCATGCCGAACGAGGGTACTACAAACTCACTGATGCTACAACCAACAAATATGCCAAGCAATCCGCCCGTCACACTAATGAGCACCGACTCAATGAGGAACTGTAGCGAGATGACAGGACCTGTAGCTCCTACAGCCATTCGAAGACCAATCTCCTTGGTGCGTTCTGTTACTGACACGAGCATAATATTCATGATACCGATACCTGCTACAAGCAGCGAGAAAGCAGCTGCTACAACGAGAATGATAGTAACGGTGTCCATCGTGCTGGACATTGTCTGCATCATTTCGGCCTGCGAACGGATAGTAAAGTCATCGACGGCTTCACCTTTCAGTTTGTGGTTGTCACGTAGAATTTGCGTTAGTTCTTCAATGGCGGCATCGGAGAGCTCCTCTGTGAGTGCCGAGCAAACAATGCTAGAGAACCACGTCTGAGCGGCTATGCGCTTCATGACGGTAGTGTAAGGAGCTATAATGACGTTGTCTTGGTCCATGCCCCACGAATTGTACCCTTTCGATTTCAGTACTCCGACTATGCGCATAGGAATGCTCTTGAAGCGGATAGTCTTGCCAATAGGGTCAGTGTTGGTGCCAAACAATTCTTTGACGATAGTAGTACCTACGACACATACCTTGGCGGCTTTCTTAATATCCTCTTCGGTGAAACAGTCGCCCTCCTCGATAGTCCATAACTTAATGTCAAGGTAATCGGTCGATTCACCATACATTGATGTTGTAGTATTGTTGTTGCCGTAGATGGCTTGACCGCTGGCAGTCACCTCTGGTGACACTTTCGACACAAACTTCTTTTCACGGAGGATGCGCTCATAGTCGGCCATTTTCAGCGTCTGCATAGCTGAAGGGTCTTGACGCACACCACCTCGCATATCGGCACCAGGACGGATGGTCAGCAGGTTAGTACCCATAGTTGACAGCTCTTGACGGATGCTCTCTTTTGAGCCCTGTCCAATGGCCATCATAATGATGACAGCTGCAACGCCTATGATAATGCCTAACATGCTGAGAAATGACCGCATCTTATTGTTGGAAACGGCTTTAAGGCTGACTTTAAATAGATTGAGTATGTTCATACCTTGATACTTTTCGCTTATCGGTTATTGCTACCATCAGTCGTCTTGTGGTTTGGGTAATGCTGCCAAAGCCTCTGCTGCCGACTTGATGTGAGGGTTGACGGTATCTTCGCGTATCTTACCGTCTCTGAGGTTGATATTACGGCTGGAGTATTCAGCTATTTCGGGGTTATGGGTCACGAAGATAATAGTGTGTCCCTGCTTGTACAATTCTTGAAACAATACCAGCATCTCAAACGACGTGCGGGTGTCGAGGTTACCCGTAGCCTCGTCAGCCAACAGCACGGCTGGGTCGTTGACCAAAGCACGGGCAATGGCCACACGCTGCATCTGACCACCCGACATTTGGTTCGACTTGTGGTATAGACGGTCGCCCAGTCCTACGGCCTCCAACGCCTTGATGGCTGCTTGACGACGCTGCTGAGCTGTGTATTTCGAGTTGTACATAAGTGGCAGTTCTACATTCTCTACGGCAGTAGTTTTAGCCAGCAAATTGTAGTTTTGGAATACGAAGCCAATTTTCTGGTTACGCAGATGGGCACGCTGGGTCTTCGACATAGTGCGTACGGGTATGCCGTCTAAGTAGTACTCGCCGCTGGTAGGCGTGTCCAGACAGCCCAATTGGTTGAGCAGCGTCGACTTGCCCGAACCCGAGGTGCCCTGAATAGTGACAAACTCGCCCTCGTAAATTTTGAACGATACGCCACGCAAAGCCTTAACAGTCTCGGAGCCTACTTGAAAGTAGCGCTTTACATCTTGCAACTCGATAACAACTTTTCTGTTATCCATACGTTACTTCTTCTGTTGATTGTTGTTTTTGTTATTACGCGGACGCGGCATGAAGGGGTTAGAAGCCTGTTGTTCTTTCATTGCTTCGCCGCCCGTCAGTTCAAAGTCTACCAGTACGTCGGTTCCCTCGGATATACCGCTTACAATCTCGGTCAGCATACCGTTGCTGGTACCCGTTTCTACGGCGTGAGCTTTAAACGTATTGCCTTCTAAAGTCCAGACCTTATGGGGAGCTTCTACGTCTTCTATTGTCTGTTCTTCGCTCAACAGAGCCTCGTTGGGCATGAAGCGCAGAGCCTTTGCTGGAGCCGCCAGCACGTTGTCCTTTTCCAAAGTAAATATAGTGACGTTGGCTGTCAGTCCTGGCTTCAGTTTTAGGTCTTTGTTGGGAGCCGAGATAACTACTTCGTATGTAACAACATTACTTTCTGTAGTGGCTTGCTGGCGAACTTGGGTGACACGCCCTTCGAAAGAATCGTCGGGGAAAGCATCAACAGTGAACGATACACGCTGACCTTCCTTCACACCACCGATGTCAGCCTCATCTATGTCGGCAATGACACGCATATCAGTAAGGTCTTTTGCTATGGTAAACAGCTCGGGAGTGTTGAACGAAGCGGCTACCGTTTGTCCTTCCTCCACTGATTTCGACAGCACAACACCGTCAATGGGTGAGGTGATGGTGGCATAGCCTAAGTTGGTTTCTGCCTTGTTAACGCTCTGCTGGGCAGTCTTTACTGCCTCGCGAGCTTTTTCGTAGTCCAATTTGGCACTCTCGTAGTCGTTGGCACTGACTAATCCCTTGTCGAACAACGTCTGATAACGATTGAAATTGGCTTGCTGGTAGTTCAGAGTGCTTTGTGCGCTGGATAGGTTGGAACGGGCAGTGTTCAGCTCGCTAATCAGATTGGTCTTGTCCAACTCGGCAATGACCTCGCCCTTTTTGACGACACTATTGTAATCTACATACAACTTGGCCACGATACCGCTCACCTGTGTACCTACGGTGACGCTGGTGACCGGTTCGATAGTTCCCGTAGCGGTGATGCTCTGACTGATGTTCTGGCGCTCCACCTTAGCCGTTTCAAATGATACTTTCTCCTCTTTCTTACCGCCTGCCACCAGCCAGACGATAAGGGCTATCACTGCTACTGCGCAGACGATGAGCCAAATTTTCTTGTTGTTCATATCTCTTTTTAATTTTATTCTTGATAGTTTTGTTTGGTCGTTTGTTAGATGTCCATTGTCTCGCCCTGATAGAAACGCAACAACTGCTGGCTCAAAATTGTCAGATACTTCGACTGCAACTTGTCTTGTTGGGCTTTCAGCAGACTGGTTTTGCCATTCATCAGTTCCACGATGTTCTTCAGTCCCAACTGGAATTGTTCGGACAGCAAGTCATAGCTCAGCTGCTCGCTCTCTACGCTGGCTTGTGCCGCTCGAAATTTCTGCTGATTGCTCTGTGCGTCCAGCCAGTAGCCCTCTACACTTTGGTACAACTGCTTGCGCTCGTTCTCTATTGACAGTAGCGCCTGCTCCTGCTGGATGCGAGCCTTGCGAATGTCTGTACGGGCTTTACGGCCGTCGAAGATGGGAACGCTGACACCCACGCCTGCAGAAGCATCGAAGTTGGTCTTTATCTGGCGATTCCATTCTTTAGAGTTGTTCGACGACGTACTGGTACCCACACCGCCTGTCAGACTGATAGTTGGCATATATCCTGCACGTGCTATCTTCAGTTGAATGTCGCTCTGCTGGAGGTCTAACTCTGCATTTTTTATCTCGGGGCGTTGCGCTAACGCTTGTTCATATATACCGTTCAACGAGGGGATAGTGGTGAGTGCTTGTTCGTCGCTTGCAGTAGGCGTTGCAACCTCAAATACTTGTTCGCCAGTGATTTCCAGTAGTTGCTTCAACTGCAATTTATAGTTTGCAAGGTTGCTCTGAGCCTCTACTAAGTTATATTCGTCAGTGGCTCGTTGTGCTGTCAACTGTGCCAAGTCAGCCTTAGACATCTTGCCCACCTCAACCATCTGTCTGCCACGCTCCTCGTTCTTCTTGCTGGCCTCAAGACTTTGCTGATTGACGGCAATGGCCTCGTTCATGTAAAGCACTTGTACATATAGCTGGGCTATCTTTTCTTGAATCGAATTGGCTGTCTCTTGTATTTCCAGTTCGGCCTGTTCCTCGGCAAGTTTGTTCTGCTTTACCTGATTATAGTTTCTGTTGCCGTTCCATACGGTCCACGAAGCGTTGATGCCGTAAGTGCCATTATAGTAAGTTTTGCGCACTTTGTTGTTCACCGTGCCGTTAGTCACATACGTTGTGCCCGTTTCTTGCCAAGGACGATAGCCCATGCTTTGGTTGGTAGATGCCGATAGCGACGGTAGTAGGGCAGCCTGGGATTGCTTGCGGTCTTCAGTAGCCGACTGTTTCTGTAGTTTAGCCTGACGCAGCGTAATATTGTTCTGCATGGCATAATCAATACACTCACGCAAAGTCCACTGTTGTTGTGCCTGTGCCGACAGACTCGCCAACATGGCTATGGTCAATACTGTTTTTTTCATGTATGCTTTTTGTTTAGTTTTCTTACAAATAATGTGCAAAGGTAATGTTTTTTTTGAGATTTGTGTACGTTCTGTGTGATTATTAACGATATTTTGCGCTTTAGTTGATGGGAAGATAGACCTCAGTCCTGCAAAAATTAACATTGGTTTGGAAACTATAAATCGTCTTCCAAGTCTGGAGATTGTTGTAATGTTTTCCGTACCAGTTCGTTGATGGCAGCATTATATCCCGTGAGTGCTGCGAAAGGGGCAAACTGTGCAGCACGGGCTTCTATTGGCATCTGCGGATGTCTTTTGGATGTGTGGTGTGGAAAATGGATAATATCGGAATAGTTGTCTGTCATGCCTTGTGTCCTCCTATTTGTGCATTACGTTGTCTAGCGGTTGCTCCTTCTTCAAAGTTGATTCCTTTCAGTATGATGTTTTTTCCGAAGCGACGCTTGATGGCGAGTTGCGCTTCTTGTATTCTCCGTTCCTTGTCAAGGGCTGCTTGCTCCGCCTTTTCCTTTTTCTCTTGTTCTTCATAGTTGGTAAAGAGGTCGAGCTGTCTCGGCTGTTCCTCATGCCCAGCCAATGACTCATCAACAACATGGCAGGTGGCAAGGGTAATCCTGCGGACGAGCAAGTCGGGATTGACAATGCGGTCGTAGAGTTGCATGACGGCATCGGTGATGATTCTTGCTGACGAGGTTTGTCTGTCAAGATTTGCCGTTCCGTGAGCATGTTTGGGAACTTGCCTTCCGTAACGGTCTGTCGTCATTTCACCGATATATTTGGAACGTATGTCGGGATTGGTCAGGCTCTCCACGTCGTAGCCAATGGTTAGTACCATCTGGTCAGTTACGAGCCGCTTGGCAACGAGGTCAAGGGCTGCGGCATCGGCCATTTCGTGCACTACAATACGGGTTTTCTTCCAATCGTAGGGATATGTCAGCACTTGCCCGCTACTTAGCGAACTGTTCTCTGGTTTGTAGGCCTTTACCTGTTCGATGGTACATGGTTCCCAGCCCCATGCGTGGTCTATCAGCAGTTCGGCATTGACTCCAAAAAGGCGGTAGAGTAGTTCTTCATTCTGCAAAGAAAGCCTTGCTATTTTTCCCATCGTGTCAATACCATAAGGAGCAAGTCGTTCGGCAATGCCTCGTCCAACCCGCCAGAAGTCTGTCAAAGGTCGGTGATTCCATAAGGTTTGCCGATAACTCATCTCGTCAAGTTCGCCAATGCGCACTCCTTGTTCGTCTGCGGGGATGTGCTTCGCAACGATGTCCATTGCCACCTTGCAGAGGTACATATTGGTACCGATACCAGCCGTAGCTGTGATACCCGTCCGCTCTTTCACGGCACGAATCATGGTAGTAGCCAGTTCATGGGCGGTCATCTTGTAACTTTTCAGATAGCCCGTCACATCTATGAACACCTCGTCGATGCTATAAGCGTAAATGTCCTCTGGAGCAACGTATTTTAGGTAGGTTTCATAGACTTTGGTGCTTGCCTCGATATAATGGGCCATGCGGGGTGGTGCGACGATGTAGTCCAGCGCCCAGTCGGGGTGAGCTTGTAATTCTATCTCGTCAGATGATTTTCCAACGAGCCGCTTCTCTGCGGTCTTACATTGCCGCTCGTAGTTGACTTCCCTGACACGCTGCACCACCTCGAACAGTCGGGCACGACCGCCGATGCCGTAGGACTTTAGCGGAGGCGAGACAGCCAGACAGATAGTCTTCTCCGTGCGGCTGCTATCCGCCACGACCAAATGTGTAGTCAGCGGGTCGAGTCCCCTGTCTACACACTCCACCGACGCATAGAATGACTTGAGGTCAATGGCGATATACTGGTGTTTAGTCGTATCTGTCATACCTGTTATAGAGCGTTTATTTGGGTGGGATAGGGGACTAATAGTTGCTTTCGTGTTTGATTTTGCGGATGTGCATCACAATGCCAAAAATGATGAACAACAAGCCTAAAAGTAAAAGCCAGTTGCTGTTCGACAAACTATTGAGGCGTGTCAATGCAAGTGTCAAAGTGCCCAATATAATAAGGAGAACACCTATATAAGTGGTCAGTTTCTTCATAAAATCGTTAAATTTGGTGCAAATATACAAAATAATTGATGATTCATTGCCCATTATTTGCAAAAAAGTAGTACCTTTGCACCCGCAATTTGCAAAAATAACATTTATTTAATCAATTAAAGTAGTATGAATCAATACGAAACCGTTTTCATTTTGAATCCCGTTTTGTCTGATGACCAGATGAAGGAAACGGTCGCTAAGTTCAAGAAGATTCTCACCGACAAGGGTGCAGAGATTCTGAATGAGGAGACCTGGGGATTGAAGAAGATGGCTTATGCTATTCAGAAGAAGTCTACGGGTTTTTATTGCCTCGTAGAGTTCAAGGCTGAGCCAACAGTGATTAAGACGCTGGAGACTGCTTTCCGCCGTGATGAGAAAGTTCTCCGTTTCCAGACCGTAAAGCTTGACAAGTATGCTATTGAGTATGCTGAGAAGCGTCGTAACAAACTTGCTAAAAAAGAGGAGGCTTAACCTATGGCACAAGACACAGAAATCCGCTATTTGAACGCTCCTTCTATCGACACGAAGAAGAAGAAGTACTGCCGCTTCAAGAAAAGTGGTATCAAGTACATTGACTACAAGGATCCCGAGTTCTTGAAGAAGTTCTTGAACGAGCAGGGTAAAATTCTGCCCCGTCGTATCACGGGCACCTCTCTGAAGTATCAGCGCCGCGTGGCTCAAGCTGTTAAGCGTGCCCGCCAAATCGCTCTGCTGCCTTACGTAACTGACCTGATGAAGTAAAATAAGGAGGACGCAAGAATGGAAATTATACTGAAAGAAGATATTATCGGCTTGGGTTACAAGAACGATATTGTAAATGTGAAGTCTGGTTACGGCCGTAACTATCTGATTCCTCAAGGTAAGGCTGTTATTGCCTCTCCCTCTGCCAAAAAGATTCTCGCAGAGAACTTGAAGCAGCAGGCTCACAAGTTGGCAGCCTTGAAAGCTGCGGCAGAGCAGAAAGCCGAAGCCATCAAGGACGTTGCTCTTTGCATTGCTGCCAAAGTTAGCGCAACAGGTCAGCTCTATGGTTCTGTTGGTGTAAATCTGGTAGCTGAAGAGTTGAAGAAACTTGGCCACGAGATTGACCGTAAGATTATCACCATGAAGGATGCCAAGACCGTAGGTGACTATGTGGCTTTGGTACACTTCCACAAGGAGGTAACCGTTGAGGTTCCTGTGAAGGTTGTTGCCGAGAATACTCCCGCCGAGGAGAAGCAGGAAGAGGTCCCTGTTGCCAAAGCTGCCGTCGTTGAGGCTCCCGCACAGGAAGAAGTTGCTGTTGAGGAGGCTCCTGCTACAGAAGAATAATTACTGTAAAACACATCAGTTGTTATACACAAGAGGAATCCCGATTGCAAAAGCAGTCGGGATTCTCCTTTTTTGTCTAATGTAAAGTGCCGTTATGTTGCTAACGAAGCGTCACTTTGTCAGAAGAAACTTTATAGTCCCCATTGAGAGCGCGGATATTCCGCACTCCTTGTCCGCATACTCCACACTCATGGTGCGGATAGTCCGCGTGAAGAACAAGTTGATTCTGCTATTTTGGTATACTTGTGAATACAATAAAAAAACCGTCAGATTCGCATCCAACGGTGTTCTCTCAATTAGAGTTCGTGCTTGATATTACTCAGCAACAACAGCGCTATCAACAACTGTGGTGTCAACAACTGTAGTGTCAACAGTGTCGTTCATAACAACAGTGTCTGTGTCAACGGCCTCAGCCTGAGCAGTCTTGTTACCACAAGAAGCGAACGAAATAGCTGCAACAGCAACGAACATCAAAACTAACTTTTTCATTTTTTCTAAGCTTTTTAAATCTGTAAAACAATCATTTGTTTATTAAAACGCTGCAAAGTTAGGCATTTTTTCAATACGTTGTATCTTTTTTTGTGTTTTTTTTTAGGTCATTTATGTAACTTTTTTGCAAACGTTTAATAGTCAGTGAGTTGTGAAATGTTAAATTTCGTACATTTTTCGCTACTAAGTGAATATTTGGCTAAAAAGGGTGAAAATTGTTTTTTTTTATGTACCTTTGTACTTGTAAACATGACACCTTATTGATATATATGATAGATACTGCTGCTTTTCAAGGTAAAAAGGCTGTTTATTATACGCTGGGATGCAAACTAAACTTCTCAGAGACGTCAACATTTGGAAATATGTTGAGTCAGATGGGTGTGCAGACAGCGAAAAAAGGCGAGGAGGCCGACATTTGTCTTATTAACACATGTTCTGTGACGGAGGTAGCTGACCATAAGTGTCGCCAGGCTATTCATCGTATGGTACGCGAGCATCCTCGGGCCTTTGTGGTGGTTACTGGATGCTATGCACAATTAGAGCCTGCACGTATCAGTAAGATAGAGGGGGTAAACTTGGTGTTAGGCTCTAATGAAAAAGCCAACTTGGTGCAGTTCTTGTCTGAGGCTTTTGTGAATAGAGACGAGGTTGCGTCTTGCAGAGAAAAAGAAAACAGGCAGACGGAAGGTATCTACAGAGCAGAGAAAACAAAGGACATAAAGACATTTGCACCCAGTTGTTCACGGGGAAACCGTACGCGATATTTCCTGAAAGTACAAGACGGATGTGACTATTTTTGTACCTATTGCACCATTCCCTATGCTCGTGGCTTCAGTAGAAATCCGACTATTGCGTCGCTGGTTAAGCAGGCGGAAGAAACTGTTCGTGAGGGAGGCAGAGAGATAGTGCTGACGGGTGTGAACATTGGTGACTTTGGAAAGACTACGGGTGAAAGTTTCGTGGATTTGGTGAAGGCATTGGATGCGGTGGAGGGTATCAGCCGTTATCGTATCAGCAGCATGGAGCCAGACTTGTTGAGCGACGAGTTGATAACATATTGTGCTAAAAGCCGAGCATTTATGCCTCATTGGCATATTCCGCTCCAAAGTGGTAGCGACACGGTATTGAAACTAATGCATCGCCACTATGACCGTCAGTTGTTCGCTGATAAGATATATCAGATTAAAGAGTTAATGCCAGATGCTTTTATAGGAGTAGATGTGATGGCAGGTTGTAGGGGTGAGACGCCAGAATGTTTTGAGGAAACCTATGAATTCTTACAAAGTCTTGATGTTACCCAGTTACACGTATTTCCTTATTCCGAGCGGCCAGGAACGGCGGCACTGCACATTCCGTATGTGGTTAGCGATGCTGATAGGCGGGAGCGTTGCCGTAGGCTATTGGAACTTTCGGACGAAAAGACTCTCGCATTTTACAAACGACATATTGGGCAAGATGCTGAGGTGCTGTTTGAGAAAGCTCCTCGCGGAAAAGCGATGCATGGTTTTACGAAAAATTACATCCGTGTAGAACTTTCGCCCTCAGAGGCTAAGGAGGAATACGATAATCAGTTGTTAAACGTTCGTTTAGGAACATTTAATCATGATAAGACGGCTTTAAAAGTCGAAAAATAAATTATGAAGAAAGTTGCTATCGTAATACTGAATTGGAACGGACAGAAGATGTTGGCACAATATCTGTCTACAGTCTTAAATTACTCACGGGATGAAGCTACCATCTATGTGGCGGACAATGCTTCAACAGATAACTCGATAGATTATGTGCGCAAGGAATTTCCAGAATGTCGCATCCTTGAATTGGGAAAGAATTGGGGGTATGCAGAAGGTTATAACAAAGCCTTGAAACAAATAGAATCTCAATATTATGTTTTGTTGAATTCTGACGTTGAGGTGACTCATCATTGGCTGACGCCACTTGTGGAGTTTATGGATACCCATGAGGAAGTAGCCGCTTGTCAACCAAAGCTCTTATCTATCTATGATAAAGATATGTTTGAATATGCAGGAGCTTGCGGAGGTTATCTTGACCGATATGGTTACCCCTTTTGCAGAGGTCGCATTTTTGACACGATAGAAGAGGATAACGGACAATATAATTATGTCGCAGAAGTGTTGTGGGCATCGGGGGCGGCTCTGATGATTCGCTCGAAGGATTATTGGGAGGCGGGAGGACTTGATAGTCGTTTTTTTGCGCATTGCGAGGAGATAGACCTCTGTTGGAGGCTTCGTATACGAGGGCGAAAGATTTATTGCCTTCCAGATAGCTATGTCTATCATGTGGGCGGTGGTACATTGCCAAAATCTAATCCTATGAAAACTTATCTCAATTTCCGTAACAACCTTTCGATGCTTTATAAATGTCTGCCTGAGCAAGAACTGAAACACGTTATGCGATGGCGCTGTTTCTTGGACTATTTAGCTGCTTTTGAGCTGTTGTTAAGGTTTAATGTTGGAGAGTTTAAGGCGATTGTCAAGGCGCGTCGCGATTTCAATAGGCAAAAAAAGGAACTGGAAGCCGACCGACGAGAAATACAAGCAAATCGTGTGGTCAGCGATATTCCAGAACAACGAAGTTTCTCGTTGCTTTGGCAATATTATATCAAAGGGCGCAGGAATTTTTCTGCTCTCGCGGTACTATTTGTCTGTCTGCTTTGTCCGTTGGTTGTTCAAGCCCAAAGTGACTATGAAGTGATGTGCGAGGATACTTGTCAACATATTCACGGCATAGACTTGAGTCATTATCAAGGTCATGTGTTCTGGGAGACCGTCGGAGAGCATACGCCTATGGCTTATGTCTATATCAAGGCTACAGAAGGTGGTGACCGTATTGACGAGACTTTTGAGCGTAATATCAAAATGGCTCATTATCATGGTTTGAAGGTGGGTAGTTATCATTTCTACCGTCCGCGTACCGAGCAAAGGTTGCAATTGGAGAATTTTAAGTCCCAATGTCTGCCCCGTGACCAAGATTTGATACCGATGATAGATGTGGAATCAATGGGAGGTTTGCCAGTAGACGAATTCCGCGATTCGTTGTTCCTATTTCTTGAACTTGTGGAAGAAGCGTATCAGCAACGCCCACTTATCTATACGGGACGTAACTTTTACAACAAGTACTTACAAGGTCTTTTAGATGACTATAAATTGATGATAGCCCTTTACACAGATGAGGAGCCCGTCTTAGCTGATGGTAAAGATATTACTATGTGGCAATATACGGGAAAGGGGCGGCTAAAAGGTATTAAGGGATTTGTGGACAAGAGCCGATTTATGGGCGATCATACTTTGTTTGAGATACGCTATCGGCATTAAGAACGTGGAAATATGAGGGTAGGGAGATTATTCTTTAGTATATATTCCCAACTATTCTTCAATATTTCTAATGTGATTGATGAAGTCTTGTACATAAATGCTCAAAGAATGGCGGCTAAGGCGGTAACGTAGGCTTTGTCTACGTTCTACGTCTAATTGAAATCTAGACAGCCGTTTTGAATCTTTCTCTGATGGCGATGTCAGGAATCGCTGGCGTTGTTCTGGTGTGATATTTAGGAAAAATTCCCCATCGTAATGTCTAATTCCGTCGGCCACCCATGCTTCTATGTGATACTTGCGAGCAATGCGGTATAACTTGTCCCATTTCCATGTCGTCATAGGCTCTATGCGGTCTATTCCTCCTTGTTGATTAGTACAAGCTATTAACCGTTCTAAATTCCTAATAATGATGTCTTTCTTCATGAATAGCGCTTGGGGTATCTAAATAAAATGGCTATCAATGCCGTTAAACCTATGGCTAATGGATAATAGAGGTAAGGCAGAAGGCTGATGGGATTGAGACTTGCAAGTCCTGCCGCCATAAGAATTTGTGCTCCGTAGGGGATGAATCCTTGTACTGCACACGAAAAAGTATCAAGTATTGAAGCGCATTTACGGTTGTCAACCCCGAAGCGGTCGGCTATTTGTTTGGCAATACCTCCCACAGTAATAATCGCTACAGTGTTGTTAGCCGTGCAGAGGTCTACAAAAGATACGAGACCTGCTACTGCCAATTCCGCTCCACGTTTGTTATTGACGTGACGGGTGAGGAGGTGAATGATGAAATCAATACCGCCGTTATGCCTGATAATTTCAAGTAGTCCTCCCGCCATCATGGTGATGATAATGAGTTCACCCATTCCTGTTATGCCTTGTCCTATAGCTTGTATCCAGCCAAATATGTCAAACGAGCCATCACTAATTCCGATAACTCCCGTAAGGATAGTACCTATGGTCAATACGGCCATAACGTTCATGCCTGCAATAGCGCTTATGAGTACTATTAGATAAGGTAGCACTTTCATAATAGCTACTTCAGGCACGTTTTGAGGCGAGGAGATATTTACGCCCATTATAATATAGAGGACGAGGATAGCCAATGCGGCAGGAAAGACTATGAACGAGTTAACACGGAACTTGTCACTCAGCCTGCACCCTTGCGTAGATGTTGCCACAATGGTTGTATCGCTAATGAATGAGAGATTGTCGCCAAAGAATGAACCACCCACCACGACCGCTACCATCATCGATACGTCAATGCCAGTCTGCTCAGCCACACCTGCAGCAATAGGAGTCAGTGCTACGATTGTACCTACGCTGGTGCCTACGCTAACGGAAATAAAGCAAGCGGCTAAAAAGAGACCTGCTAAGAGCATTTGCCCAGGAAGCAAGGTTAGCGCTAAATTGACCGTAGCGTCAATAGCACCCATCATCTTCGCCGTATGAGCAAAGGCTCCCGCAAGGATGAATATCCATATCATCAGCATCATCTGCCCTGTGGCGGCTCCGCGACTATAGATGTCAATACGCTCGCGAAGAGGAATACCGCCGCTCATAATCACGGCATAAACCGATGCTGCCAAAAAGGCAACAGTAATAGGGACTTTGTAAAAGTCACGAGCGATGATGCTCGTGACTAAATACAAAAGGATGAACACCGCCAAAGGTGATAATGCTATCAGACCTTTTCTCAATTCTTTAAAGTGTTACACCATTCTTAAAAATGGATATTTCACGATAGCCGTTCTCCTCATTGCGGGCTTTTTCACCAGAAGCTACGGCTAATACCTTATCAATAAACTCGGGTACAATTTCCTGCATTGTGCGTCCTTCGACCAACTGACCAGCCGAGAAGTCTACCCAATGAGGCTTGTTCTTGGCGAGGGTAGGGTTGGTGGCTACTTTCATTGTGGGTACGAAAGTGCCGAAAGGTGTTCCGCGTCCAGTCGTAAAGAGTACGATATGGCAACCCGAGGAAGCCAGAGCCGTAGAGGCTACAAGGTCGTTGCCAGGAGCGGAGAGTAAGTTCAATCCGTTGTGTTCTAAACGGTCGCCATATTCCATCACGCCGCTAACGGGAGCCTTGCCGCATTTCTGGGTACAGCCGAGTGCTTTGTCTTCGAGGGTAGAAATGCCGCCAGCCTTGTTGCCTGGTGAAGGATTCTCACCTACGGGCTCGCCGTGAGAGAGGAAATAATTCTTGAAATTGTTAATCATAGAGACGGTCTGGCCGAACAACTCGGGTGTCTCGCAACGATTCATGAGGATAGTTTCAGCACCAAACATCTCTGGTACTTCAGTCAGCACGCTGGTGCCACCTTGAGCAACCAACCAATCGCTGAACTCGCCAACGAGTGGATTAGCCGTGATACCCGAGAAACCATCGGAACCGCCACACTTCAAACCTACGCGAAGTTTCGAGACGCTGACTTCTTGGCGCTTATCTTGACTGGCTTGAGTATAGAGTTCGCGGAGCAATTGCATACCTGCCTCCATCTCATCTCCCTCTACGCGTTGGGTTACGAGCAACTTGATGCGGTCCTTGTCATAGTCACCTAACATAGCCATGAAATCTTCGGGCTGGTTGTTTTCGCAACCAAGACTCAGCACCAGCACACCGCCAGCATTTGGGTGCAAGCAGATGTCGCGCAAGACCTTGCGGGTGTTTTCGTGGTCTTCCGAAAGTTGTGAACATCCGTAGTTGTGGTGCCACGACCAGATAGAGTCTACATCCTTGCAACCCGTCTCTTTGCGAAGTTGCTGAGCCAGACGCTCGGCAATACCGTTTACGCATCCGACGGTAGGCACAATCCATATTTCATTACGCACACCCACATCACCATTTTTACGGACATAGCCTTTAAAGGCTCGCTTTTCGTCTTTGATAGTAAGCGGTTGGTTCACTGGTTGATATGTGTACTCCAGCGTGCCGCTTAGGTTGGTCTTTAGATTGTCTTCGTTCACCCAGTCGCCAGCCTTCATGTCTTGAAGGGCGTGACCTATAGGATAGCCGTACTTGATGATGTCTTCGCCTTTGCGGACGTCCTTGATAAGTACTTTGTGACCAGCGGGTGTGTCTTGATTCAGTGTAACCTGCTTGCCGTCTATGTCCATCACTTCGCCTTTTTTCTTAGCTTGCAGGCATACTACGACGGAATCTGCGGGGTTGATTTTCAGAAATGTTGCTAATGCCATAATTCTTTGTATTTTTAATGTTTTAGTTTTAGTATATCTTCTTTATCCAATGTTTTTACGGCGATAGAAGTCTATGTTCTCGCGCGTTAATAGTTCGATAGGCATATAATTGACAGGCTCAACCTCTTTCTTCAACACGATGGCATTGAATAGGGTCTCAATGCAGGCATATCCTTGCATATAGGCGTGTTGTGCAATAAGGAAAGAGATGCTACCTTGACGGACACATTCGGCATTGCGTGGTACCATATCGTAGCCCATTATCTGTACATCGCGGCGGTTAGACTTCAGCAGATAGTCTCCTACAATGTAGGCTTTAGAATTGAACGTGATACAATGATGCACTTGCGGATGTTTCTCGAAAAACTTTTCCAAAACAGCCTCATGTTGTTCCTGTTTGTCTTCCAATGAGAGGTTTACCTCGTGTATCTCTACTTGTGGGTAGTGGTCTTTCATATATAGACGAAAGCCCGTTTCGCGGTTTTCCTGTTGTTTTGATGCTACGTTGCCTGCTCTTGTCTGCTTCATCAGCATAATCTCGGTCTCGCTGGGAGCCAGCATCATGAGCATGCGTCCAGCAAAATAGCCGCTACTGAAAGAATCTTGGCCGTAGAATGACAGGGGTTTTAAGTCGGCCATATAAGAGTCAAGCAGGATAAATGGAGTCTGCCTTTGGTGAAGCAAGTCAGCGTAACGACGCGTGACGTCGAGTTCGGAGGCTACAATGACGAGTCCGTCTGGTTTCTTTGCCAGACTTTCCTCCATCACCTCAGAGAATGACTCTGTAGAGAATCGGTTGTAATACATCACCTTATGTGATACACGGAAATCCCTGCGACGCTCGCATCCCTCGGCCATACCTTCCTCTACCTCATCCCAGTAAGCCTCAGACTCGTGTTTTGGCAGAACGCAGTAGAACGTGTACGACTTGTTATAGGCCAACGCCGAGGCATACATATTAGGCTTGTAGTCCATCTCCTCCAGCGCCTTCTTTACCTTTTCTAAGGCCTTAGGCGACACGTTTGGGCGGTCGTGTAACACACGGTCTACGGTGCCCACGCTGACACCCGCCCGTATGGCTATGTCTTTGATTCTAATCTTGCTCGTTTCCATAATTCTTTAATCCTCTGCAAAGGTAAATAAATTTTCCGTAACCGCCAAATTTCAAAAGGCAATTTGTCGCAATGTCACGAAAAACGAATAACGTCCTCCCGTCTGACGAGGCCTATTCTCACCGCCCGTGAGGCCTATACACAAGAGCCACGAGGCCTATCCTCAATCTACGCAAGGCAGAACCTCACCTCTTACGTGTGCTTTCGCCTATATGTTATAGAGGTGGGAGACGGCGACTTTTAGCGGATTTTAACAGATAATCAGAGGTGAAAACTTTGGCAGTTACAAAAATATTGCGTAACTTTGCAAACAAATTCTAAAACCTATTCTAATTAACAACAATTTAATACTAAAGAGAAAATGGCAAAAATTGTAACTTTAGGCGAGATTATGCTCCGCCTGTCGCCTACGGGCAACGACCGTTTCATTCAGAGTGAGACTTTCCGCATCATCCCAGGCGGCGGTGAGGCTAACGTAGCCGTCAGCGTAGCTAACTACGGCCATGAGGCTTACTTCGTATCGAAACTGCCCAAGCATGAGATTGGCCAGATTGCCGTCAATGCTCTGCGTCGTTATGGTGTCAATACCGACTATGTGGCTCGTGGTGGCGAGCGCGTTGGCTTGTATTATGCCGAGACGGGTGCTTCAATGCGTCCTTCAAAGGTTATCTACGACCGCGCACACTCTTCAATCGCCGAGGCTGATGCCAGCGATTTCGATTTCGACGCCATCATGGAAGGTGCCGCTTGGTTCCACTGGTCTGGCATTACGCCCGCTGTCAGTGACAAGGCTGCCGAGCTGACCCGTCTGGCTTGTGAGGCTGCTAAGCGTCACGGTGTGACCGTCAGTGTCGACCTGAACTTCCGCAAGAAGTTGTGGACCTCTGAGAAGGCTATCAGCATCATGCGCCCGCTGATGAAGTATGTAGATGTTTGTATTGGCAACGAGGAAGACGCAGAACTATGTCTCGGCTTCAAGCCCGATGCTGACGTAGAGGGTGGCGTGACGGATGCCAGCGGTTACGAGAAGATTTTCAAGCAGATGAAGGAAGAGTTTGGCTTCAAGTATGTCGTTTCTACTCTGCGCGAGAGCTTCAGTGCTACATTCAACGGCTGGAAGGCTCTTATTTATGACGGCAAGGAATTCTACCAGTCTAAGCGTTACGAAATCAATCCAATCATCGACCGCGTAGGTGGCGGCGACTCGTTCTCGGGCGGCCTCATTCACGGTCTTTTGACCAAACCCAATCAGGGTGAGGCTTTGGAGTTTGCCGTAGCAGCATCTGCCTTGAAGCACACCATCAATGGTGACTTCAACTTGGTAGGTGTCGACGAAGTGGAAAGTCTGGCTGGCGGTAATGCCAATGGACGCGTTCAACGATAAACCTTAACATTCTGGAGAGTTTGGAATAGCTTGATTAACAGGCTTTCCCATACTCTCCTAACTTAAACAAAACAAGTAAGAAGAAATGGCAAAGTTTGACAAGATTGCCGTACTGAAGAAAATCGGCGATACGGGTATGGTTCCCGTTTTCTATCACAAAGACCTCGAGACCTGTAAGAATGTTGTAAAGGCTTGCTATGAGGGTGGTGTTCGCGCTTTCGAGTTCACCAATCGTGGCGATTTTGCACAAGAGGTGTTCGGCGAACTGGTAAAGTGGGCTGATAAAGAGTGCCCCGAGTTGGCATTAGGTATCGGCTCTGTGGTTGACGCTCCCACCGCTGCACTCTACATTCAATTGGGCGCCAATTTTGTTGTGGGTCCGTTGTTTAACCCCGAGATTGCCCCCGTTTGCAATCGTCGTCTCATTCCCTATTGCCCAGGATGTATGACTGTCAGCGAAATTGGTAAGGCACAGGAGTTGGGTTGCGACCTGACAAAGGTGTTCCCAGGCGACGTAGTAGGTCCCAACTTGGTGAAGGGTCTGAAGGCTCCAATGCCTTGGTCAAAAATTATGGTCACTGGTGGCGTTGCTCCTGAGGAGGAGAATCTCAAATCATGGTTCAAGGCTGGTGTCTTCTGTGTAGGCATGGGCTCCAAGCTCTTCCCCAGCGACAAGGTAAAGGCTGGCGACTGGCAGTACGTTACCGACAAGTGCAAGGAAGCACTCGGTTATGTGGCTAAGGCTCGCGCTTAAACAATTCAAGAATAAAAGCTCGGTATGGTTTTCCAAAACCATGCTGGGCTTTTTCTATTTCCCAAAACCTACATGGATTATTTCCCCTAAGCCAACATTCCGCTGGGGGATTTCCCACGTTTCAATAGTTCTTTGGGGGCTTCCTTTGATATTTGCCTGTTCACATTCCGACGAAGAACTGTCAGACCGACTTAACACCCTTTCTTATAATGCTCACTACCGCGATATAGATTCTACCGAGCATTATGCCCGCCAAGTTCTCAATAGGCCGTCCATAAGCAACGATGCCCGCGCCGAGGCTTTTAACAACCTTGCTTTCGTTAATATTGCACGGATGCGTTACGACCTTGCCGAGCGTCAACTTGACTCTATTCCTAATATCACCAACAATCAGATAGAACTCCTCGTGAGTTATGTCCAGCAGATGCGTCTTTGCCAACGCCGTTCTCACAATCGTGCTTTCTATGAGTATCGGGAACAGGCCACTAATGCTCTCAAGCGCATCAACGAGGAGCGGGACCAACTCACAAAGCGTCAACTCTCTCGCCTCCATTATGCAGAGTCGGAGATGGCCATCGTTACTTCCACCTATTATTATTATGTCGGTTTAGAACGTCAATCAAGCGAATCTTTGGGCCAGTTAGACCTTGACGAGGTACGCCATGATACTGCTCAATATCTCAACTACCTCTATAGTGTTGGCTCTGGCGGTATTTTGAACGAGGGTACTCCTCACGAAATCTGGCAAGAGGAAGTACGTTATTTGCGGGCTTGTCTCGCTATAGCCGAACGCGGCCGTTACATCTATTTTATAGCGCAGGCGAAGGAAACGCTTGCCGAACATTCTGATAGTGTTGGCCTTGCCGAAGAAGCCCTTGCCCTTTTTCGCCGCTATGGTGATGTTTATCAAATAGCGGGTGCCTACCGCACTCTCGCCACTTGTTATCATGATCGAGGTGACGATGAGCGAGCACTCGAATATTTGCATCTGGCACTTGCCGACTCATCCATTAACCAAGCGCCCGACCTCGTAGCCAGCATTTGCGAGCAACTTTCCGTAGTCTATTCGGCTCTCAACGACAAGCCTAATAGTGACTATAACCGTAACATATATATTGACCTACAAGAGCAGACACGCCAAGACCGCGAACTCGAGGCCCGTGCGGGTTTGTTGGATAAAGCCGTCACCCAACTCAATTGGATGATGTTGGCTGTTGTCGTTGCTATTCTCCTGCTCGTTCTCCTACTTTGGCTCTTTAATCGTTGGAATCGTCAAGACAAGGAAGATGACCAGCTAAGCGACCTTTTGGAGGAGAAACGAGAGAAAGTAGCGGCGGCACGTATTCGTGTGGAACAGGGTGAGCGACGGCATTTGGAGCAGCGCGCTAAGGTATCGTTGGCTATGAGCATCCTACCACTTATTGACCGCATCCGTCACGAGGTGAAACGGATAGAGGGGACAAGCGTCTATGAGGATAGAGATAACATTGCCAATCATGGGAATCTGGAGTATATCCGCGAACTAACCGATACTATTAACCAGCAAAACGACCTACTGACGGAGTGGATTCAATTACGACAAGGCGAGGTTAGTATGCGTATAGAGAGTTTCCCCTTGCAAGGGCTGTTCGATATAATCGGGCGTAGCCGTACGGGATTCCAGATGAAAAACATTGCGCTCGAAGTTAGGCCGACCTCCGCTATCGTAAAGGCCGACCGCGTGCTGACGCTCTTCATGCTTAACACCTTAGCCGACAATGCCCGCAAATTTACCGCCAACGGAGGTCATGTAAGCATCTTTGCCGAGGAATCCGAACACTACGTCGAAGTGTCCGTACAAGATACAGGAGGCGGAAGAACCACAGACCAGCCGTCGCATGGCTTTGGGCTAAAGAATTGTCGCGGCATTATAGAGAAATACCGCAAAATGAGCCAGTTGTTCAACGTCAGCATCTTATCATCGGAGAAAGAGCAGGATGGGGGCTCACGCTATTTCTTCCGTCTACCAAAGGGTGTAGCCCGACTCTTGGTTCTGGCGTTTTTCCTATTAGGCTTTGACCAACTCTCTGCCGCTAATCTTCAACAGCAGGAACGTCCCCTTGACCGTGCCCACATCTATGCCGATTCTGCCTACTTTTGCAATATCAATGGCAACTATACCCGCACGTTGCTCTTTGCCGATTCTTGCCTCCAATGCCTCAACGACCATTATCTCAGTATTCACCCCAAAGGTCGCCTGCTTATGGTGAGTCTTGCCGATACGAAGAATATCCCTGCGGAAATTCAATGGTTTCAACAGGGATTGGAAACTAACTATCAGATTGTGCTTGATATTCGCAACGAGAGTGCCGTAGCCGCTTTGGCTTTACATGAGTGGCAGCTCTATGCCTATAATAATAAGGTGTACACCCAACTCTTTAAGGAGATGAGTGCCGATGCTTCATTAGCCGACTATTGTCGTACTATGCAGCAATCCCAACAGAACAAGCGCATAGCTGTTATTCTATTGCTTGTGTTGCTCACCTCGTTATTGCCTGCCTATTACATGTTATACTACCGCCACCGTCTTTATCGCCGTTTCACCCGCGAACGCCAGCAACAGGACGATATAGAACAGGCGGATGACGAACTGCATAGAGCCGAGTTAGAGAGTGCCACCCTCCACGTAGCCAATAGCGTGTTGGACAATTGTCTCTCAACCTTGAAGCATGAAACGATGTACTATCCAAGCCGCATCCGCCAATTGGTAGACTCTGGTCAATTGGATTTGCTTGACGAGGTAACGGGCTACTATCGCGACCTCTACGCCATACTGATAGAGCAATCACTCCAGCAAGCTGAGCGCATCCGTCTACATATTCGCCCACTCACGCTCTATGGACAAGGGGTGTTAGGTGATGAAAATCTATTACACTATCTCTTTGAACTCTTGAAAGCCAAAGACGTTAGGGCAGAGTCTAAGGACGACCACTATGTTGTCTACACGCTGGCAACGGGTGTCGTCAGTCCTATAACCGCCCTCTTATGCCGTCAGATAGTTCGCGATCATGGCGAGGCTACCAATCGGCGAGCCTGCGGCATTACTATTGACTCGTCACAGACGGTCGTGACATTGCCACGATATACGGGAAAACAATAACTTGCAATTACATGGAAAAGTTTAAACTAATCATCGTCGAGGACGTGCCACTCGAACTTAAAGGCACGGAAGGCATCATTCGCAACGATATTCCAGAGGCGGAAATCATCGGGACGGCCGATAGCGAGCAGGCCTACTGGCAACTTATCAAACAACAGCAGCCCGACCTTGTCCTACTCGACTTGGGACTCGGGGGCTCCACCACCGTTGGCGTGGAGATTTGTCGGCAAACCAAAGAACTCTACAAGCAGGTGCGCATCCTCATCTTCACAGGCGAGATACTCAACGAAAAACTATGGGTCGACGTGCTTGATGCGGGTGCAGACGGCATCATCCTCAAGACGGGCGAACTCTTGACCCGCCGCGACGTGATGGCCGTTATGGAGGGTAAGCAGTTGGTATTTAACGAGCCAATACTCCAAAAGATAGTCGAACGTTTCAAGTATGCCGTCTCCTCCCAATTGGCCAGACAGGAGGCACTTATCAACTACGAAATTGATGAGTACGACGAACGCTTCCTCCGCCACTTGGCCTTAGGTTATACCAAAGAGCAAATAACCACTCTGCGAGGCATGCCCTTTGGTGTAAAAAGTCTGGAAAAGCGTCAGAACGATTTGGTGAAGAAACTCTTTACATCGGGCGAAAGCGTCAATGCCACTCGTCTGGTCGTTCGTGCCTTCGAGCTTCGCATCCTCGACATCGATAACCTTGAGCCCGACCCCGCATGAAGCCCCTGCTACCCTATATCGCCCTGCTCCTCTTTGGCTTGCAATTAGTGCTGATGTTAGGCTCGTGGTTGCTCAGTGCTGCCGTTCCCGATAGCGGGGTCTGTTCCCTGCTCTCTGGAGAAGGACTGCGCTGGTTTATGAGTAATTTTGCCAATATGCTGGCTTCCCCCATCCTCGTATGGCTCTTGTTGCTGGCTATGGCGTATGGCGTGTTACGTCATAGCCGTCTGTTACAAGTAGGTAAGACCTATCGCGAACGCCGTGCCCGCTTGATGACGCTGTTACTTTTGTCGGCCTATATAACCATCGTATGCCTTTTGACGTTCACCCCTCATGCCGTCCTCTTGTCAGCCACAGGCCGCCTTTGGCCCTCGCCATTCTCTCAAAGCCTTGTGTCCCTTGTGTCTTTCGGCATCATGCTGACCGGCACTTTCTATGGCATGGTGTCTGGCCATCTTCCAACATTCCGCGATGTTTATAACGCCCTGTTAGACGGACTCCGCCGCTCGGCACCCCTTTTCCTCTTTTACATCCTTTTCACCCAACTCTACGAGTCGTTCCGTTTCGCTTTCCTTTAAGTTTCCATGCAATGAGTGAGTCGGCTCCGCACCCATAGTGCGGATAGTCCACGCTCTTAGTGCGGATAGTCCACGCTCTTAGTGCGGATAGTCCGCACTCCCTGTCCGGATAGTCCACACTCATGGTGCGGATAGTCCGCGCTTTTAGGGTGTATATTTCATGGTTTTTTATGCCTTACGGCAAAATATATTCAAACCTAACCCCTGTGCGTTTTCCACATATATAGGCAATGGGGGGACGATTCTCTTGTTGCAGGCTGTCAAGATAGAGAGGTTCTCCCTCTATGATGATGCTACACTTGAAAGTGTTGCCTTCACGCAGGCGAGTGTTCTCTGAGGCAATGACCCTGAAGGTCAGGTCGCCTAAGTATTCCACGTCGCATACCCGTTTTGGCTGCCAAGTCAGTCGCAAGCGGTCGCCTTGGTCTAAACATTCGGGAATGTTGAGCCTTCTACTCATCACAGGACTACTTGGTGGCTGCTCTGAAGTGATACCGCCTTGACTATAATTTTCCCAATTGCGATAGCCAAGGAATTGTGCCAATATGTCAAGTGTTCCTACGCGCGGTTGGTTACTATCGTTCAGATAGCCCCATACTCGTTTCAGCGTGGTTGTACTTATTAGTAGGTGTTGGCGTGCAAAGATACACTTACGCAAGAACTCGAAGTCCTTTGGCGTCTGCATATCCCGATGCAGCGCGGTCTCAATTTCCCTGCATAGTTTTTCTTTCATCTTTTGTTCCTATTTTATTACAGAGTTGGTGGTAACGTTCGTTCCATTTAGTCTGATAAAAAGCCAGACTATTTGCAATTTCGTCAATGTCTGTTTCCGTATATCCCCCTGCCTTTATCTGCTCAACGTACGACTCATACGTCTTATTCATTTCTTGCATCATTCTCAAACTAAGTTTCCTGTCCAAATATGCGAGGCTTGACAGTGTGTCGAAATGCTGCTCCAGTCCAGTGCGTCTCACCGCCTTGTCTATTCTCGCCTTTCCTTTCTCTATTGCCGTCTCAACTCGCTGTCGTTTCATATTCTGCCGTTCTTGCTCGTCTGCTAACTGCCGATTGGTTATCGCCATCTGGTTAATACTGTCGTTGAGCATGGTTATCGTGGATTCGAGTCTTGCCTGTTCCTTATGTATCTTTGTCGTTTGCGACGCAAAGCCGTGCAACCTCATAGTCTGCGTGCCAACAAGTCCAACCAACAGCAGAATACAAAACGCAATGCCTGTTGTCATCAGCAAAGTTCGTCTCTTTTCCCTTGCCTGCTTGGCGTTCAGCAGTTCCGCCACGTTCTTGTAGCGCTTTTCCAATGGCAGCAGACATTTTTTGACTATGTGCCCGTAGCCCAGATTCATTTCGTCGAATATAATGCCGAGGCTGTATATATCGTTGCGCACATCTGCAACTGCCGTTTGCAGTTGTTCGGGCGACATATAGCGTAGTGTGCCGGCTGGCTGTTTCAAGATAGCATGGCTGTCTGTGTCTGCCAGTCCGAAGTCCACCAGTTTCACACATTTGCCATTGGTCGTTATCAATATGTTCTCAGGTTTCAAATCCCGATGCACAATTCCTTTTGCATGTACATAGCCGACGGCTTCTGTTAGTTCCCGTGCCACCCTGCGTCTTTCTTGCGACTTTGGCGTGCCTTGCAACCATTCTTTCAAGGTCACTCCATCCACAAATTCCATCACAATACACTCGCCCAAGTTGCCGACAGGCTCTATGCCTATAGCACTCACGATGTTCGGATGTTGCAATTGTATCAGGATTTCAAATTCCTTCCTTAGTCGTTGCTGGTAGGCAGCCTCATTCTGTCGCAGTCCTTTCAGTAGCCACCATCTGCCATAGCGCTTAGCCTTTGCCACGACGTTCACTTCCGATGTGTATAGTATCTCCACGTCGGTGAATGTCGTGTCAATCCCCTCGAATATCTCCATAACATAACCAGAGCAAGAACTATCGTAGGTGTTTTTATTCATGGCGGCAAAGGTACATAATTATTTTTGGAAATGGACTAAAATGGACCAAGCAAATTTCGTGTATTTGAATTATTTTTGCACCCGAAAAGAAAAAATCAGTTCACGATGCAACGGTATTTAGAAAAAATACTTATCTTTGCAACGTGGTTCACTAAAGAGCCACGACATCGAGGAGAGCTGTTAAGCTTTGACCCGTCTGAGAATCTGGAAAATTCAAAGTATGC